>NZ_JBQQCG010000007.1:0-224254 GCF_052245575.1 Streptomyces sp. 2A115
GCCACCCGGCGCGCACCGCCTCGGCGGTCTCCTGCTCGACCTCGCCGAGGCGCTGACGCAGATGGCCGACCTCACTGCGGGCGCGCTGCGCCTCGGTGGCGGCGGACGTCGCGTCCCGGTGGGCCGCCTCGCCGACCTCCTGGAGCGCGGCGGACCGCTCCTCCTCCTCGTTGGCGACCGTCTCGGCACCTTCGGCGGCGGCGTGCAGGGCGCGTACGAGATCGACGGCGGCCCTGGCGCGGGCGGCGAGCGCGGGCGCGGCGTCCCGCTCGGCCTCACGGATCGCGTCGGCCACGCGCGCGGAGCGGTCGGCGGCGGCGCGGTGCCGCAGCACGAGCTCGGCGGCCTGCCACGCGGAGTGCAGGGTGCGCGCGTCGGCCAGCTCGCGCTTCTGCGCGGCCGCGCCCTTCTCGGCCCCGGCGAGCGCCAGCGAGGCGTGCCGGTAGGCGAGTTCGGCCGCGATCAGCGCACTGCGCTCCCTGGAGCTCTCGGCCTCGGTGACCCGGTGCGCGGCGGTGGTGACCTGCTGAGCGAGGTCACCAGTGCGGCTCCTCTCCTGCCCGGCGCGCGCGGAGAGCCGCCGGGCGAGCGTGCGCGTACGCCGCTCCGCGGCCGCGTGGATGTCACGCGCGCGTGCCCTCCCTCCGGCCGCGTCCACGATCCGGCCGAGCAGGTCCACGGACCCGGCCGTGAACTCCCGCTCGGCGATCAGCTCGGCCCGCCGCCCCAGCTTGTTGCCGAACCCGCTCACCAGGTCGGCGAGCCCGTCGGTGTCCCGGGTATCGGTGACCGCGCGCAGCAGCAGGTCGGTGAAGTCGGAGTCCTTCTTGACCGCGAAGAGGCCGGCCGCCTCGCCCTCGTCGGCGTTCATCTCCCGCTGGTAGCGGAAGAGTTCGGGGTCGAGGCCCAGGTCGCCGAGGTGCTCGTTCCAACGGTCGTGGATCTCCTCCCAGTGCACTTCGAGGTGCGGATACGCCTTGCCCGCCTCGGTGATCGCGTCCCGGAAGCCCTTCATGGTGCGCCGCCGCCCCTGCGCTCCGGAAGCCCCCTCCGCCGACGGCCGCATGGCGGTGGCCTCGGCGACCGGCAGGTTGTCCAGGCTCAGCCCGGGCCCGGGCCGGAACGAGTACCAGGCTTCGGCGAACTTCCGCGGGTCATTCGAGACTTGGCGCCCCCGCCACTCGCACACCTTGCCGACCACCACACACTCGCCGGTCAGCGTGTGCTGCCACTCCAGCGCCACATGCCCGCAGTCGTCCGCGAGCAGGAACTTGCGCAGCACCCCGGAGCTGGCGCCGCCCAGGGTGTTCCGGTGGCCCGGCAGCATCACCGAGAAGATCAGCTTGAGGAGTACGGACTTGCCGCCGCCGTTCTCCAGGAAGAGCACGCCTGCGGGCGCGGGGCGACGCGGCGGCCCGACGGGCTCCTCCTCGAAGAACTCCGCCTGCGTGGGCGCGGGGTCGGGCACGGGCTCGCCGACACCCCGCAGGTCCAGCACGGTGTCGGCGTAGCGCGCACCGGCCGGCCCGATGGAGTAGAGGCGGACCCGGGACAGCTCGTACATGGCGGCGGACTCTCGTAGTCGTAAAGGAAGTTGAAGTGGTGGGTGGGTGGAGAAACAGTGGGTGACAGGGGGTGAGCAGACAAGTGGGTGAGTAGACAGTGGTCGGGGGCAGTCGTTCGGTCAGGAGTGGAACGGCAGCCCGGCGTCGGCCGCCAGCTCCAGGTCGTCGGTGTCCTCGGCGGGCAGCAGACTCGCTGTGCCGTCGGTGACCGGCACGATGCCCAGCTCCAGCAGCTCGGCCATCGCCGCACTGCCCGCCATGTCACGGACCTGGAGCTGATAACGGGCCGTCGTCCGGTACGTCCCCCCGGAGTCGTCCCCGGTCCGCTGCAGGAACCCGGAGTCGGTGAGGAACGCGACGGCCTTGCCGACGATGCCCGTGGTCGAACCGGCAAGTCTTCGCGCGTCCTTGGTGGCCCCGGTGGAGCTGCGCCGCGCCCAGATCCGCCAGGCGGCCTCAAGATCCGGTGCGTCCGTCGCCGGGTCGGTGTTCTCGCCCTGTACCTCGGCCCGTTCCTCCAGCCGCCGACAGGCCTGCCGTACGAACGCGTCGACGCCGTTGACCGAGACCCGCCCGATGTACCCGTCGTCCGCGAGGTCCTCGGGCCGCGGGAAAGCCATGGCGGCGACGGCGAGATGCGCGAGCCCGTGCAGGAACCGGTCCCCCGAGTCGGCGGACGCCCGCCGCGCGTAGTCCCCCATGCGCACGGCGAACACCGAGTCCTCGGCAGCGGTCACCGCCATCCCCGCACGTGGAGACACCTCCAGCACGACAAGCCCGAGCCCGGCGGCCACGGCGTCGGCGAGCCGCGCGAAGGACGGATCCTCGCGATACCGACGCAGCAACTCGGCGTACTCCTGATCCCGCGCGGGCTGCAGTTTGGGCTGCAGCCCGAAGGCCACGAGGCGCGCGGCATCGGCGGCGTCGGCGGGAGTGACGGCGGCGGACACCGGCGCGGCGGCGGCGTCCGGCTCACTCCACTCGACATGCTCGGTCACGACTGAGGCTCCTTGATCTGAAATACGAGGGTGAGGACAGGCGCCCCGTAAGGGGCGCGGGGAACTGCGCGACCAGCCATGGCCGACCCGCAGGTCACAAACAACCCGCAGTCCCCCAGCTCTCCCAGCGGAGCGTTCACGCCGCCTCCGTCCGGTCGGCCGCCATCCCCACCGCGTCCAGCAGAGCCATGCCGACAATGAGATCAGCTCCACCGAACTCCGGATCATCCAGCTCGGTCCCGTCATCCACGGCGAACAGCAGCTTCTCCTCGCCCTGCCGGTAAGCCGTCCCGACCGGCGGACTGGCCGCGTGCACTGCCAACAGGGCAACCAGGTAAGGCAGTTCGGGATCCTCACGACGCGCGTCGGCGAGCAGCCCCGACAGCCGCCGAGGCGCATCGGACGGCAGATCGAGCAACTCCATGGCGCGGGCCAGCTGCTCCTCGCTGAACCGGCTGTCGTCAGGCGTGGCGATCAGATCCGGCTCGGGCATCTCGGCCCCGAGATGCTCCCGCTCCAGCGGCGGCGTGAGCAGTATGTCCACGAGGTCCCCGACCCGTACGGACACCGGCGTCCGAAACCCCGTCCCGCGTGCGAAGAACGCGTCCGTCACACGCAGCGCCTGCTCCAGGGGAAGCGGCAGCACGGGCGCGACGAGATGGCCGTAGAGGTCGATCCCGGACGTCGTCATGGGCGTCGCGAAGGCCTGCCGGTCCTGCTCGGCACGGAACAGCGGGCCGGCCTCCAGCAGTCGCGACTGCAACTGCGTATGCCGGCGGATGCAGTCCTTGACGATGTCGACGAGCTCGGCGGCGCGGCGCTTCTGCTCGGGGTCCTCGGACTCGTCGCGGGCCTTGCGGATATTGGTGAGGATCGCGTTCTCGTGCCGATACCGATCAGCGACATGGTCGAGCGCCTCGGCGATCATGTCGGGCACGGCCTGCAGCCAGTCGACGGCCCGCACATTGCGCCGGGTCGCGTCCAGCGCCCGTCTGAGCGTCTCCGAGTACTGCACGGTCCGGTACCGGGCCTGCTCGGCGGCGAGCTGCGCGTCGGCGAGACGGCCGCGGCTGATCAGCACCTCGAGCTTGACCTCGGCGGCGATCTGCGCGCTGGTGACGTCGGTGTCGAGGGCGCCCACGAGGACGTTGACCGCCTCGTCCGTCGTACGGAGGTACACGCTCCCCCCGTAGCCGGGCACCTCCTCGATCAGCTTGAAGTCGTAGTCGCGGCGCACATAGGAGCCGTCGGGCGCGAACGTGCCGTATACGGCACGGAAGCCGCGGTCGACGCTGCCGACGTTGATCAGATTCTCCAGGACCCAGCGGGCGACGCGCTCGTGCTCGGCGACCGGGCGCCGTGGAGCCTGGGCGGCGATGCGCGGGATGAGCCTGGCCACTATCTGGTCGTGGTCGGCGCCCGTGTCGAAGTCCATGTTCAGCGTGACGAGGTCGATGGCGGCGAGGGCCACCTCCGCCATCCCGTACACCGAGTACTCACCCGCGAGGTTCGCCTTGCGTACGTCGAGGTCGTGCAGCGGCGCGGTGCAGGCGAGCGCGCGGAGCCGCCGCGCCAGTCCCTCGTCGGCGGCCGGGCCCGGCGCGGGCCGCGGCCCCGCGCTGAACTGGGGCGGAACACTGTCCGTCGATGCAGGCGAAGTCACGGTGCACAGACTAGGTCCTGGGTCTGACAACGACCGAAACGATGCGGAAGCGAACCAGGTCACAGCGGTGCGGACCCGCTGCCACGGCGACGCGGAGCTCTCCGGCCGCCCGTCCTAGCCGTCCAGGCCGTCCTCCGCCATCCGCCGTCCATAGACCTCCACGACCCTCTTGCGCGAGTCGTCGAGATACACCGCGAGCAGCTTCTCGGCCCCGTCCCGGTCGCCTCCCTGCAGGGCTTGCAGTATCTGGCGGTTGCGGGCCAGATACGGCTCGTGCAGCCGCCGGGGTTCGTCCACCAGGTGGAAGGCGAGGCGGAGTTCGGCGAACACGCTGCGCATCAGCTCGTCGGTGCGGGCGCTCCCGGCAAGCGCCACCAGTTCCCGGTGGAAGTGGATGTTGGCGGTGCCCAGCGCTTTCCAGTCACTGTCGTGGGTCGCCCGCTGCCCGTCCGTGACGGCCTTGGCGAGACCGTCCACGGCGTACGGCGGCTCGCCGAGGCCGCGCACGACGGCGCCCTCGACGAGACTGCGGATGCGGTAGATGTCCTCGACGTCCTCGACTGTCAGGACGCGTACGAAGACACCCCGGTTGAGCTCGTGGACCAGCAGCCGTTCGTGCGTGAGCAGCCGGAATGCCTCGCGCAGCGTGTTGCGCGAGACGCCGAGCGCGCCGCCGATGCTGTCCTCGGACAGCCGCGTACCGGGTGGGAAGTACCCCTCCGCGATCCGACTCCTGAGGATGTCCGAGACGCGCTCGGCGGTGCTGGTGCGGCCCAGCAACGCGCGGTCGTCCGCAAGTCCGTTCAGTTCAGCCACTCCCGAATTCAATCGCAGATACAAGAACGAAACAACATGGGTATTGAGGGATCGTTCAACGATCCTCTACCTTGCTAATCAAGCACCGGCCCCTCACCCCGGTACCGACGGCTTCCGCACGCCATCGCTCGTCTCTTCACGCTCCTCTCTCCACCCGCTCCCGCACGGCACGGCTCAGTCATCAAGCACTCTCCCGTCCCTCAACTGCGAGGTGCCCATGAGCACGACCCCTCCACCACAGGCCCTGCCCACCGAATCGCGCCCCGGAATGGGTGAACCCACCTCCGACGAGGGCGCGTTCGCCTGGCTACGGGCCCTGGGCCCGCGCGGCCGGCGTGCCTTCGCCGGCGCGTTCGGCGGCTATGCCCTGGACTCGTACGACTACTTCACGCTGCCGCTGAGCATGGTGGCCCTGGCGGCGTACTTCGGCCTCAACAGCGGCCAGACCGGGCTCTTCACGACGGTCACGCTGGTCGTCTCCGCGATCGGCGGCGCCGCGGCAGGCGTGATCGCGGACCGGATCGGGCGCGTCAAGGCGCTGATGATCACCGTCATCACGTACGCGGTCTTCACCGTGGCCTGCGGCTTCGCGCCCAACTACGAGACCCTGCTGGTGTTCCGGGCTCTTCAGGGCCTCGGTTTCGGCGGCGAATGGGCGGTCGGAGCGATCCTGGTCGCCGAGTACTCGAGCGCCAAGCACCGGGGCCGCACGCTGGGCGCGATCCAGAGTTCCTGGGCCGTCGGCTGGGGACTCGCGGTGATCGTCTACACGCTGGTCTTCCAGTTCGTGGACGAGGACATCGCCTGGCGTGTGATGTTCTGGACCGGGGCGCTGCCGGCCCTGCTCGTGGTCTGGGTGCGCCGCAGTGTGCACGATGCCCCGGAGGCGGCCGAACTCCGCAAGAAGAGCCCGCAGAAGGGCTCGTTCGCGACGATCTTCAAGCCGGGCACGGCCGAGGCGCCCGGACTGCTGCGGACGACGATCTTCGCGGTCCTGCTCTCCACGGGTGTCCAGGGCGGCTACTACACGCTGGCCACCTGGGTTCCCACGTACCTGAAGACCGACCGCGGGCTGTCCGTCGTCGGCACCGGCGGCTACCTGACGTTCCTGATCACAGGAGCCTTCATCGGCTACCTGACCGGCGGCTATCTCACCGACAAGCTGGGCCGCAAACGCAACATCCTGCTCTTCGCGATCCTCTCAGCGGTCTGCATCCTGGCCTACGCGAACATCCCGAGCGGCGCCAACACCCTTGTCCTCGTACTCGGTTTCCCGCTCGGCTTCTGCATGTCGGCGATCTTCAGCGGCTTCGGCTCGTTCCTCAGCGAGCTGTACCCGACGGCGGTGCGCGGCACGGGGCAGGGCTTCACGTACAACACCGGCCGTGCCGTGGGCGCGGTCTTCCCGACGCTGGTCGGCTTCCTGGCCGACAGCTGGGGCGTCGGGGGCGCGCTGGTCTTCGGCGCGATCGGATACGGTCTCGCGGCACTGGCCCTGATCGGCCTGCCGGAGACCCGTGGGAAGGAACTTCTGTGATCCGTACGCAGCACCGCCCCCCGAACCTCCTCGACGAGCACGCGCACGCGTGGAGCCCGGCAGAGGCACGCTCCCGCTTCCGTTCGGGCGTGTCGGGTCCCACCGCGGGCTCCGCGGCGGGCCACACCCAGGCGAACCTGATCTCGGTGCCGGCCGACTGGGCGTACGACATGCTGCTGTTCTGCCAGCGCAACCCGAAGCCCTGCCCGGTGCTCGACGTCACCGACGCCGGTTCCTGGACGACCGTCCTGGCCGCCGACGCCGATCTGCGCACCGATCTGCCGCGCTACCGGGTATGGGAGCACGGTGAGTTGGTGGAGGAGCCCACGGACGTGGTGAGCCACTGGCGCGACGACCTCGTCTCGTTCCTCATCGGCTGCAGCTTCACCTTCGAGTGGGCGCTGACCGAGGCGGGCGTGCCGATGCGCCACATCGAGCAGGGGCGCAACGTCTCCATGTACGTGACCAGCCGCCAGTGCCGTCCCGCGGGGCGGCTGCACGGCCCGATGGTGGTGTCGATGCGTCCGGTGCCGGCCGAGCACCTGCCCGCGGCGATCCGGGAGACCAGCCTGCTGCCCGCGGTGCACGGCAGCCCGGTGCACTGCGGCGAGCCGGGCGGCCTCGGCATCGGGGACCTCGCCCGCCCCGACTTCGGTGATCCGGTGGACGCCGAGCCGGACGACATCCCGGTGTTCTGGGCCTGCGGTGTGACGCCACAGGCAGCGGTGATGGCCTCGCGGCCGCCGTTCGCGATCACCCACGCGCCGGGCCAGATGTTCATCACCGACGCCCGCGACGAGCAGTACCGCGTCGCCTGACCGGAGGAACGAACACTCCATGATCTCGATCGATCTCAACGCCGACCTCGGCGAGGGCTTCGGCCACTGGCACCTGACCGACGACGAACAGCTGCTGTCCGTCGTCACCAGCGCCAACGTGGCCTGCGGCTTTCACGCCGGGGACGCGCCCACCATGCGGCGGGTGTGCGAGCTGGCGGCCGCGCGCGGCGTACGGATCGGCGCCCAGGTCGCCTACCGGGACCTGGCGGGCTTCGGGCGGCGCGCGATGGACGTGCCGCCCGACGAACTGGCGGCCGAAGTGGCCTACCAGATCGGCGCCTTGGAGGTCTTCACGCGCGCGGCGGGCGCGCGCGTGGCGTACGTCAAACCGCACGGCGCGCTCTACAACCGTGTCGTGCACGACGAGGAGCAGGCGGGGGCGGTGGTCGACGGCGTGCTGCTCGCGGACCCCACGCTCTCGGTTCTCGGACTGCCCGGCTCACGCTTCCTGGAAGTGGCCGAGAAGGCCGGACTCCCGGTCGTCACCGAGGCGTTCGCGGACCGCGCGTACACCGAGGAGGGCACGCTCGTGCCGCGCGGTCAGGACGGCGCGGTGGTCTCCGACCCCGATGCCGTCGTGGAGCGCTCCGTGGGCCTCGCCCGCTTCGGAGTGGTCACCTCCCACTCCGGGCGCGAGATCGCGGTACGTGCCCGCTCCTTGTGCGTGCACGGCGACACCCCCGGCGCGGTGGACCTGGCCCGCCAGGTCCGTACGCGGCTGGAGATGTCGGGCGTCCGTGTGGAGGCCTTCGCATGAGGGCGCTCCCGGTCGGCGACCGGGCTCTGCTCGTCGAGGTGTCCACGGACGAGGAGGCGCAGGCCCTGCACGCGGACCTGCTGCGCCGCCGCACGGAGGGCTCCCTCTCGGTACGCGAGATCGTGCCCGCGGCCCGTACGGTCCTTCTGGACGGCCTCGACGACCCGGCCCGCCTGGCCGCGCAGCTGACCACCTCACAACTGCCGACCGCTCCCCCGCGTCCGGAGCAGGTCGTGGAGATCCCCATCCGTTACGACGGCCCCGATCTGGCGGACGTCGCCGGCCACTGGGACGTGTCCCCCGACGAGGTGGCGCGGATCCACGCGGCGGCCGAATTCAGGGTCGCCTTCTGCGGGTTCGCCCCGGGCTTCGGCTACCTGACCGGACTCCCGGCCCAGTACGGCGTGCCCCGGCACGCGACGCCCCGTACGACCGTCCCGGCCGGTTCAGTGGGGCTGGCCGGCCCGTACACGGGCGTGTACCCGCGTTCGTCGCCGGGTGGCTGGCGCTTGATCGGCACGACGGACGCGGTGTTGTGGGACCACGCGCGCGTGCCGGCAGCGCTGCTGTCGCCGGGCACGCTGGTCCGCTTCGTTCCGGTGGGGTGCTGATGACGGACCGTGCGCTGGCCGTCGTGCGGGCCGGGGCGCTGACCACCGTGCAGGACCAGGGGCGCCCCGGTCACGCGCACCTGGGCGTGCCGCACTCGGGCGCGCTGGACGCGCCCGCCGCGGCCCTGGTGAACCGGCTCGTCGGCAACCCGCCCGAGGCGGCCCTCCTGGAGACCACGCTCAACGGGTGTGCCGTGCGGCCGCGTTCGGCGGTCACCGTGGCGGTCGGCGGAGCCCCGTGCCCGGTCTCCGTGGACGGGCGCCCGGTCGCCTGGGGAGCACCGGTGCGCGTGCCCGGCGGGGCCCTGCTGTCGGTGGGCACGGCGGCCTCCGGAGTACGCAGTTACGTGGGCGTCTCGGGCGGGGTCGCCGTCGAGCCGGTGCTCGGCAGCCGGTCGACGGACCTGTTGTCGGGCCTCGGCCCACCGCCCCTCACCGACGGAATGGTGCTCCCCCTGGGGCGGCCGAACGGCCCCCACGCGCGCGTGGACCTCATTCCGCAGCCGCGTCCTCCGCTCGAACTCGTCCTGCGTGTGACGCTCGGCCCTCGCGACGACTGGTTCACGGCGGCAGCCGTACACACCCTCACCACGCGCACCTACCGGGTGTCCTCAGCGAGCAACCGCATCGGCCTGCGGACGGAGGGGCCCGCCCTGGAGCGGGCGGTCGGAGGCGAACTCCCCAGCGAGGGCATGGTCCTCGGAGCGGTCCAAGTACCCCCGGACGGCAGACCCGTGGTCTTCCTGGCCGACCACCCGACCACCGGTGGCTACCCGGTGATCGCGGTCGTCCACCCCGACGACCTCCCCGCCACGGCCCAGGCCGCACCGGGCACCCCGGTGCGGTTCGTGGTCGTACGCAGCCGTTGACGGCTGGGCACACGAGCACGCGCATCCCGTCGCTGACCGCTACGCCACATCCGGCTGCTCCGTAGCCGACAGCGCGGCCAGCGCCGACGCCACCGCATGGGACGCGCTGAGGTCGAGACGACCGCCCGTGCCCCGTGCCCCGTGGCGGACCTCGGAGGCGGCCAGGCTGAGGAGTTGGGGCAGGAGGTCGGTGCAGCGGCGGGCCATCCAGCCCGTTCCGGCGGTGGCCAGCCACCACAGGCTCGCCGACCGGGTGGGCACGGGGAACTCGGGCTCGAGGGAAGGTGTGGCCCCCGTGGCGATGCCCTCACGCGCGAGCAGCCCGTGGAAGTGGGCGGCGAACTGCCGGTGCCCCCGCTCGCCCGGGTGCAGCCGATCCGCGCTCCACATGGCCCGGTCGGTCACCCAGGCCCCTTCCGCGGCATGCAGATGCACCGCGCCGTACCGCTCGGAGAGCGCGTGCACGACCGCGTTCACCGCCCGCTGGCGCCGTGCGAGCGGCCGGGCCAGTGCTCCGGGCAGCCCCAGCATCGCGCCGGGGTCGGGCAGGCAGGCGGTGAGGAGCATCGCCCCCTGCCCGGTGAACGCCGCGTACACCTTGTCGAGACGTTCGGCCACGGCGTGGATGTCGAAGGTGCACCTCAGGGTGTCGTTGACGCCGATGACGACCGAGGCGACGTCCGGCCGCACGGCCAGTGCGGCCGGGGTCTGGCGTTCCAGGACGTCACGCGTCTGGGAGCCGCTGACCGCGAAGTTGACGAACTCCACGGGCGCGTCGGCCGGGGCGATCCCGTCGGCGAGCAGCGCGGCCCAGCCGCGCCACCCGTCGCCCACGGGATCGCCCACCCCTTCCGTGAGGGAGTCCCCCAGCGCCACGAACCGGAGGGGTCTCATACAACGCCCTCCCGAGCCCGCTTCACCGGCAGTGTGCCCGCGGACGACTCGGGCCCCACAACGCGGGTGACCGCGTCGTGCGCCGCGAGGAACCCCTCGACGGCGGCCGACCACCCGAAACACGCCGCACGCGCGCGTGCGGCCTCCCGCCGCACGCTCTCGGGGCGATTCAGGAGCAGCCGCACCGCGTCCGCGAAGGACGCCCCGTCGTCCGCGGCGGTGGCTCCGGCGGAGCCGACGACCTCCGGGAGGGCGGAGGAGGCGCTGGCGACGACGGGCGTGCCGCACGCCATCGCCTCCAGGGCGGCGAGTCCGAAGGTCTCAGCGGGCCCGGGCGCCAGGCAGACGTCGGCGGAGGCCTGCAGCCCGCCAAGGAGCGCGCGGTCGGCGACATGGCCGAGGAAGGTGACCGGCAACCGCCGCTCGCGCGCCCGCTGTTCGAGCCGGACGCGCAGCGGTCCGTCGCCGGCCACGACGAGCACCGCGCGCTGTCCACGGCGCAGCAGCACCTCCAGGGCCTCCAGCGCCGTACCGGGCCGCTTCTCGACGGACAGCCGGGAGCACATCACCAGCAGCACCTCGTCCACGCGCGCGTGCCGGGCACGCAGCCCGGGGTCCCGCAGCGAGGGGTGCCGCGCCTCCAGGTCGACGCCCAGCGGAGCGCGTACGACATTGCGCGCTCCGATACGGATGAACTCCCGCTCGGCGAACTCTGTAGTGCACACGACACGCGAATAGTGGTGCGCGGTACGGATGTTGAGGGCGTCGGAGGCCCGCCGGGCCATCCCTTCCGACAGCCCCCAGGTGCGCAGCACGCCGTCGGCGGTCTCGTGGGAGACCATCACGGCGGGCACGCGGGCACGCCGCGCCCAGACGCCGGTCCAGCGCAGCGTCGTACGGTCGGACACCTCCAGCCGGTCGGGCGCGAGCTCCTCCAGGAGGCCGGCCACCCGCCTCTTGTCGGTGAGGACGCGGTAGCCGCCGGTGCCGGGCAGCAGTGGACCCGGCAGCGTGATCACCCTCCCCTGTTCGGTCTCACGGTCCGAGGCGCGCTCTCCGGGCACGATCAGCACGGGCTCGTGCCCGGCCGCCCGGTATCCGGCGCCCAGTTCCCGCAGCGCGGTCCGCAGCCCGCCCGAGGTGGGTGCGACGAAGTTGGCGAGCCGGACTATCCGCAGGGCGCCGCTCATGCCGCCACCACCGCGCGTCCGGAGAGCACGTCGGCGTAGTGCCCGATGAGCTGGTCGCCGACAGCCGCCCAGGTGCGGCCCTCGACGGTACGACGCCCCTCTGCCCCGTACGCGGCCCGGAGCGCGGGGTCGGCGGCGAGGGACCAGACCGCGTCGCGTACGGCGCCCTCGTCGCGCGGCGGGACGAGCAGGCCGGTGCGGCCGTGGGCCACCAGGTCGAGCGGTCCGCCCGCGGCGGGGGCGACGACGGGGACGCCGCTCGCCATCGCCTCCTGGACGGTCTGGCAGAAGGTCTCGAAGGGGCCGGTGTGCGCGAAGACGTCCAGCGAGGCGAAGATCCGGGCGAGTTCGTCGCCGGTGCGACGCCCCAGGAAGACGGCTCCGGGGAGCGCCTGGGTCAAGCTGGGCTGACTCGGCCCGTCGCCCACGACGACGACCCGTACGCCGTCCAGGGCGCAGGCTCCGGCGAGGAGTTCCACCTGCTTCTCGGGGGCGAGCCGGCCCACGTAGCCGACGATCAGCTCGCCGTTCGGAGCGAGTTCACGGCGGAGTGCGTCGTCCCGGTGTTCCGGCCGGAACCGGACCGTGTCGACGCCGCGCGGCCACAGCCGCACCCGGGGCACACCGTGTGCCTCCAGATCGTGCAGGGCGGCGCTGGACGGGGCGAGTGTGCGGTCGGCGGCGGCGTGGACGGAGCGGATGCGGCGCCAGGCGGTGGCCTCGCCCGCGCCCATGTACGTGCGGGCGTATCCGGCGAGGTCGGTCTGGTAGACGGCCACGGCGGGGATACCGAGCCGGGCGGCGGCGGACATGCCGCGGACGCCGAGGACGAAGGGGCTGGCGAGATGAACGATGTCGGCGCGGTGTTCGGTGATCGCGGCGGCGACGCGTCGGCTGGGGAGGGCGACGCGGACCTGGGGGTAGCCGGGGAGCGGTAGGGAGGGGACTCGGACGACGGGGCACGGCGCGAGGGCGTCGGGCCCGTTCCCGATGGGGGTCCCTCCCTGTTCGAGCGAAGTCGAGAACTTGGGGGAGGTGGCCGGGGCGACGACGATGGGAGCGTGACCGCGCTCGACGAGATGCCGGGCGGTCTGGAGCGCGCAGTGGGCCACGCCGTTCACATCGGGGGGAAAGGATTCGGTGACGATGACGACACGCATACCCGTGTTGTCGTCGGGCTGGACGTGGCCGCGTCAACGTGGATCTTTCCGGCCGAGGAACGTCCCATGAGCGTTGCGCTCCGCGCGCCCCCTTGTCACAAGGCGGTCACGCCCCGGCGTCCGGGTCCGTACCAACGGGATACGGGCCGGCGACCAACGCTCGTACGGCGGTCTCACCGACCAAATCCGGCCGGATTCACACGGCGGACGCGTCCGGCCCGATGCGACTGCGTACCGCCGTCTGCACGTCGGCCTCCTCGGCGGGATCGGCGGCGAGCCGCCGGAGCTGGTCGACCACCCGGGCGTCACCGGTCTCGGCGTACCGCGCGGCCACCTCCCGGGTGGACTCCTCGCAGTCCCAGAGGCACTCGACGGCGAATCCGGCGGGGAAGGAGGGATCGGTGGCGGCCAGCGCACGTGCCGCGCGCCCGCGCAGCTGGGAGGAGGCGGTCTCTCGGTATACGTGCCGGAGGACGGGAGCTCCGGCGGCGATGCCGAGCCGTCCGGCGCCGTCGACGAGGGTCCACAGGGTCGGTGCGTCGGGGCCTTCGCCCCGTACGGCTTCCCGCAGGGCGCCCAGGACGAGGTCACTGTCCTGCGCGCCGCCCCGGCAGGCGAGCACCCGCCCGGCGGCCTCTCCGAGGGCGTCGGGCCGATGGACCCAACTTCGCGCCCGCTCGATGGCGGCGACGCTGCGCATCCGCTCGAAGGCGTCCACGGCGGCGTCCACGACAAGCCGTGAGCCCGAGGCCTGAGCGGCCTCGACCAGATCCAGTACGTCCGGATCGTGGTTGTCGGCCAGATATCGCAGGGCCGTGCAGCGCGCGCCGTCGTCTCCGGCACGGGCGGCCTCGACGATCTCCGGGCGGTCCTCGGGTCCGGCGACGGCCGAGAGGCAGCGCGCGGCCGGGACGTGGAGCGCGGCTCCGCGTTCGATGCCCTGCTGGGCCCATTCGAAGACGGCCCGCACGCTCCACCCCGGCCGGGGCCCGGATGGTCGCATCTGCCGCTGCCAGCGGTCGAAGGAGCCGGCTTCCTGAGCGGCACGCACACGCGTGCCGATGGATTCGCGTGGATCGTCGGCCCACAACCGCCAGGGCCGCGGTTCGAAGGCGTCCCGCACGACGACGGCCAGCTCGGCCTCGCCCTCGGGGTCGGCCGGGAAACGGGCGAGCACCGGCGCGGCGAGGGCGCGCAGGCCGGCGTCGTCGTCGCGCAGCGCCAGTTCGTCGAGGGCCCAGGCCCAGTTGGCGCCGACGGCGGCATAGCGCCGCAGCAGTTCGAGAGCGTCCTCCCTCTCGTACGAGGCGAGGTGGCCGAGGACGGCGAGCGCGAGGCCCGTGCGTGACTCGTCCGTGTCGAGCACGTCCTCGACGTCGAAGAGATGCTGCTCGATCTCGTCGAGCTCACCGTTCAGATCGAGGTAGAGACGGGCGTAGTACAGGGAGCGGTTCTCCACCTGCCAGTCGTGGCGGGGGTCGCGCAGCACACAATGGTTGAGCGCCGCGAGCGCCTCGGCACGCGGTGCGGTGAGCGCGTGGAGCGTGCCGTCGCCGCGGCCCCTCTGGAGCAGGCCGAGCAGCGTACCGCTGGGCGCTATGACCGGATCGAACATGGGAAACAGCCTCACATCAAGCGTCGACGCAACCGGGGTTCCTGCTTTACCTGGCCACGTGACAACACGTCGGGGCGCCCGCCGTTTCCTGCTTGCTGTAGACCATTTTCCTCTGCCTCTCGTCGGTGGCCCGTGCGGGCCGCATCACGGTCCGCGCGGTGCGGCAACACCTGCCCAGCCATCGCGTCCGTGAATCACGACGTCATGATGACCCAGCGGTTCTCGCTGCCGCGACCGCATTTCCGGCGGCCCCGTACCGCCTCCCCCAAAATATTCATTTTGCCTGGTCAGGACGGCCTGTTCAGTGCGCGTCAAACAACTCGATCAGCTCGGCCTTGCCGAACATGCGGGCCGTGTCGACGGCGGAGGGCGTGCCCGCGGAGGGGTCGGCACCGGCGTCCAGGAGGGCCCGGATGACCGCGTCCTCACCCTTGAAGACGGCTCCGGCGAGCGGAGTCTGGCCCCTGTCGTTGATCCGGTCGGCCTCTGCGCCACGCTCCAGGAGGGCGCGTACGGCGTCGGCGTGACCGTGGTAGGCGGCGAGCATCACGAGGGAGTCGCCCCGGTCGTTGGTGAGGTTGGCCGGAACGCCCGCGTCGACGTACGCGACGAGCGCCTCGGTCTGCCCCTGCCGAGCCAGATCGAAGATCTTGGTCGCCAGCTCCACGACCTCGGGGTCGGGGGCTTCACTCATCGGCCGGTCCGCCTCTCACTGCGACACCTACGGGACTGCGGGAACGTACGACGGCGAGCGGTGCGGCCGTACGAGTGATTCGCCAGCGTACTGGCTTCACGGGCACATGACCGGCCCCACTCGAGGCAAAGATCACCATGAACCCGGCAAACCACCGCGCGACCGCCCGAGCGATCGAACGCGGCAGGGCCAGTCGTATGAAATAAGAAGAAATTCACCCAGTTGCACCTTTTATCGTATGGATACATGCTGTGACCCTGGAAGTACTCATGGTGACTGTCCCCATCGACCAGGAGAATCCTCATGATCCTTTCCATCTCGGGCGTAGTCCTGCTCGGCATCATCGTCTTCCTCTTCTTCCGCAAGGACGGCCTCAAGGCCTCGCACGCCCTGGTCTGCGCTCTCTTCGGGTTCTACCTCGCGGGCACGGCCATCGCACCGAGCATCACGGCGGGCGGCGCGAGCCTGGCCGGCATGCTCAGCGGGATCAAGTTCTGACGCCCACCCCCGTCCGCACGCACCGTCAGGAGACAGCAGTGGCCCGGCGCCCTCTCCCCCGCATTCTGAGCACCGGCAGCGCGCAGATCGCCCGCGGCCGGGACCTGGCCAGGACGGCCGCCGACGGTGCCACCGACGTCCTCCACCCGCTGATCACGGTCACTCGTGGACTGCGCCGGCTGGCAGCCGCCGGGCGGCGCAAGTGGGTGGACACCCCCAAGGACCGGCGCGGGCCACTGCTGTTCCTGGTCGCCTCGGTCGTCCTGGTCGTGGCCCTCATCCCGTACGGACCGCTGCTCGCCGTCATCGCCCTGATGGCGGCGGCCGCGTGGCAGGGGCGGAACTGTACGCCGCCCCGACCGGACGGCCCCGACGAAGCGCAGACCAAGCGCCTGGAGTCGCTCTACGAGGCGCTCGTCCCGTACTTCTCGGTCCCCGAGGACCCGGCACCCCTCTATGCCCACGGCGGGGACTGGACGAAGGCGTTCGCCTCGTACGAGTTCGACGGCACCGGCCGCGTCTCGCAGCTGTCGATCCGCTACCCCGCGTATTTCACGGACGGGGAGGCGGACTCCCGTGCCCGTATCGAGCAGCTGGTGCATGCCAAGTCGGGCCGCGGACGCGAGTACCGCTTCGAGTGGGACGAGGAGGGCAACCACCTCAGCGTCACGGTCCTGTCGCCGCTTCCCACCGACATCGCCGCCCAGCGCTTCGTCACGGCTCCGGGCGAGACCGTCCTCGGCTTCACCGACCCGGCCGGCGTCCAGCGCACGCTCCCGCTCACCTTCGGTGAGAAGCGGCGCGATGTCCCGCCGGTCGTCTGGCGCACCGGCGTGCGCTCGACCGAGCCGCATCTGCTCGCGGTCGGCGGGCCCGGCAGCGGCACGACCACCCTCCTGCGCTCCATGGCGCTGCAGGCGCTCCAGCACGGCGACGTGCTGATCGTCGAGGGCGGCGGCACGGGCGAGTACGCGTGTCTCACGGGCCGCGACGGCGTCCTGGCCGTCGAATGCGGTCTGGCCGGCGCGCTGGCGAGCCTGGAGTGGGCGGCGCACGAGACGGAGCGCCGTCTCATCGCCGCGAACCGGGCCCGGCAGGCGGGCCACGCCCCGCCGGACGACACGAAGCGTCCCCTATGGCTGCTCCTCGACCGCCCGACCGTGCTCGGCCACCTGGCCGCGGCCTACGGCCGCAACGATCCCCAGGCCCTCCTCCAGGTGCCGCTGCGTCACGGCCGCGCGGCCAATGTGACGGTGGTGGTAGCGGAGCAGTTCGACGGCATGGAGTCCCTCGCCGATGCGGTACGGCAGCACACGCGCGCGCGTGTCGTCCTCGGCCCGGCGTCGGCGAACCAGCTCGAAGCCGTGCTCGGGTCACCCCCGCACACGACGCCGACTTCCGACATGCCGCCCGGCCGCGGCTACGCCCGCCTGGGCGCGGGCCCGGTGCACCGCCTCCAGGTCCCGGCGACCCCGGACCCGTACGACGAGGCGACGAGCGAGGCCCACCGCCTGGCGGTTCTGTGCCTCCTGCCCGAACGTACGACTCCGGCGGACGCGGAGCCTGCCGTGATCACCGCGGACGACGACCAGGTAGGCGTCACCCCGGATGGTTCCGTGAGCGTCAGCGCGGGGGGTTCGGTGAGCGTCCCCGCGGGGGGTTCGGTGAGCGTCCCCGCAGGGGGGTCGGTGAGCGTCCCCGCAGGGGGTTCCGTGAGCGTCCCCGCGGAGGGCCCAGTGGGCGTCAGCGCGGAGAGCTGAGCGCGGGCGTGACACCACGAACCAGCCCCCGGCGTCACGTCACCAACGAGCCCCGGCGCGCCGCGCGGCGAACGATCCGGCGCGCCGCGCGGCGAACGAGTGCGAGCGTCGCGCGACGAGCACGCTCCGGGCGTATCAGGCGACGAACGTGCGCGGCGCCTCCGCCCCTCCGCTCACTCCCGTCTCCACCAGCCGAGCTGCCGCGGCCAGGCGTGCCGCGGCCTCGTCGGCCACCGCGCCGCCGACGGTGAACGGCAGCCGCACATAGCCTTCGAAGGCCCCGTCGACACCGAATCGGGGCCCGGACGGCACGCGGACGCCCACCCGCTCGCCGGCCTCGGCGACGCGCGATCCGGACAGGCCTCCCGTACGCACCCACAGGGTGAGCCCGCCGCGCGGCACGTCGAACTCCCAGCCGGGCAGTTCACGGCGTACGGCCGTCACCAGCGCGTCCCGGTTCTCGCGGGCCTGGCTCCGCCGCACGTCCACGGCCTGCTCCCAACCACCGGTGCTGAGCAGCCAGTTCACGGCGAGCTGCTCCACGACGGGGGTGCCGAGGTCGGCGTACGCGCGCGCGGAGACCAGGCTTCGGATGATGTCGGGCGCAGCCCGTACCCAGCCGATCCGCATGCCCGCCCAGAACGCCTTGCTGGCCGAGCCGACCGTGATGACCGTCGACCCTGCCGGATCGAAGCCGCAGACAGGGCGCGGTAGTTCCAGCCCGTCGTCCAGATGCAGCTCGCTCATGGTCTCGTCCACGACCAGCACCGTGCCGGCGGACCGTGCCGCGTCGACGAGCCGCCGCCGCTGGTCCTCGTCGGCCAGCGCGCCGGTCGGGTTGTGGAAGTCCGCGACGACGTACGCGAGCCGGGGCGCCGCGTCGCGCAGGACCTGCCGCCAGCGGTCCATGTCCCAGCCCGCGAGGCCGTCGGCCATGGCGACCGGCACCAGACGGGCCCCGGCCTCGCGCATCAGCTGAAGGATGTTGGCGTACGAGGGGGACTCGACGGCGATGCGCTCGCCGCGCCCGGCGAAGAGGTGGCAGATGGCGTCGATGGCGCCCATGGCTCCCGTGGTCACCATGATCTGCTCGGGCATGGTCGGGATGCCGCGCGCGGTGTACCGCTCGGCGAGCATCTCGCGCAGCGCGGGCAGCCCCGCCGGGTAGTCGCCGTGCGTGTGGGCGTACGGCGGGAGCTCCTCCAGCGCGCCCTGGACGGCGCGGGTGAGCCAGGGTTCAGGTGCCGGCAGGGCCGCGCAGCCGAGGTCGATCATGGAGCCGAGGGCCTCGGGCGGCAGCGGTTCGAGGCCGCGCGCGGGCAGCGGGTTCCCGGCCGGAACGGCGGTCCAACTGCCCGCTCCCCTGCGGGACTCCAGGAATCCCTCGGCGCGCAACGCTTCGTACGCGGCCGCCACGGTGGTGCGGCTGACGGAGAGTGAGAGGGCCAGCTCGCGCTCGGCGGGCAGCCGGGCGGCGACGGCGACGCGTCCTTCCAGGACAAGCAGCCGGATGCCGTCGGCGAGGGCGCGATAGGCGGGCGGGCGGCGTGTGCCGGGGCCCGCCGGGCGCTCCTGCTGGGAGGTGAGCAGCCGGGCGAGCTGAGCGGCCCCCACCGCCGAAGTCCACTGCGCCATGATTTCCAGTCCACCTTCACCGAATTGGCCATGGAAGAGGTTTCTTCTCAAGCCACAGAGTGTCACGGGTCAGGCCACTACCACCACAGGGGGGCACATCTTGTCCACGCCGCCATCGCCGCCGTCGCCGGCGTCGCCATCATCGGGGCGCCTCACCCGCCGACTGCTTCAGCTCTACCTAGGCCTGGCGCTGTACGGCGGGAGTCTGGCCCTCCTCGTGGGGGCGGGCCTGGGCCTGGCGCCCTGGAGCGTCCTGGACCAGGGCATCGCCGAGCTGACCGGCCTGACGATCGGCGTCGTGTCGATCATCGTGGGCGCGGCTGTCCTGCTCCTGTGGATCCCGCTGCGCCAGCGCCCCGGCCTCGGCACGGTCTCCAACGTCTTCGTGGTCGGAATCGCGATGGACGGCACCCTCGCCCTGATTCCCGACACGCACACCCTCGCCGTCCGCATTCCCCTGCTCGTGGTGGCCATCGTCCTCAACGGCGTGGCGACCGGCCTCTACATCGCTGCCCGCTTCGGCCCGGGTCCGCGCGACGGCCTCATGACAGGTCTGCACCGGCGCACCGGCCGCTCGATCCGCCTGGTGCGCACGGCCATCGAAGTGGCGGTGGTGGCGACCGGCTTCGTACTCGGCGGCACGGTCGGCGTGGGCACGGTCCTGTACGCGGTGGCGATCGGACCGCTGGCCCAGCTCTTCCTGCGCGTGTTCGCCGTACCCTCCGCATCATCGAGCGGCAGCACGGTCGTTGCCACCGGGCCATCCGAGCGAGCGATACTGCGCAGGTGACCAGCCGTATACGCCACCCCTATCTCGACCATCCCGGCCCGATCGCCTTCGCCCACCGGGGCGGGGCGGCGGACGGCCTGGAGAACACCGTGGCCCAGTTCCGGCGTGCGGTCGAGGCGGGCTATCGGTACATCGAGACCGATGTACACGCTACGGCGGACGGAAAACTCGTCGCCTTCCACGACGCGACCCTGGACAGAGTGACCGACGGGGCAGGACGAATAGCGGACCTTCCCTGGGACGACGTACGGCACGCGCGCGTGGCGGGCGCGGAACCGGTGCCCCTCTTCGAGGAGTTGCTGGAGACGTTCCCCGACGTCCGCTGGAACGTCGACATCAAGGCGGAGCCCGCCCTGCACCCCCTGCTCGACCTGATCCGCCGCACGGGCTCCTGGGACCGCGTCTGCGTCGGATCCTTCTCCGAGGCGCGCGTCGCCCGCGCCCAGCGCCTGGCCGGTCCGAACCTGGCGACCTCGTACGGCACTCGGGGTGTGCTGGGACTGCGGCTGCGCTCATGGGGCATTCCCGCCGCGCTGCGTCGTTCGGCGGTCTGCGCGCAGGTTCCGGAGGCCCAGTCGGGCATCCCCGTGGTCGACCACCGCTTCGTGCACGCCGCCCACGCGCGCGGGCTGCACGTCCACGTGTGGACGGTCAACGACCCCGCCGCGATGCACCGACTCCTGGACCTGGGAGTCGATGGCATCATGACCGATCACATCGAGACGCTGCGCGGGGTCCTCAAGGACCGCGGTACCTGGGTCTGACGGCCCCGCGGCCCGCATGGCGTCCGCGTACGGGGATGCGACGGGGAAGCGAGGGCACGGGTGGGCACCGACACCGTGCGGGAACGGGCGGCCGAGGAGGCCGCCGAGCGGCGGTACGAACAACGCGGCTGGTACTTCTACGACTGGGCCTGCTCCGTCTACTCGACGAGCGTGCTCACCGTGTTCCTCGGCCCCTATCTGACATCGGTGGCCAAGTCGGCGGCGGACGCGGACGGGTTCGTGCATCCGCTGGGGATCCCGATCCGCGCGGGCTCCTTCTTCGCGTACTCCGTGTCCGCGTCCGTGATCCTCTCGGTCCTCGTGATGCCGCTGGTGGGCGCTGCGGCCGACCGATCCGGCCGCAAGAAGCCGCTGCTCGCGGCCGCCGCCTACACGGGGGCCGCAGCCACCACGGGCATGTTCTTCCTGGACGGCGACCGCTATCTGCTGGGCGGCTTCCTGCTGATTGTGGCCAACGCCTCAGTGGCCGTCTCGATGGTGCTCTACAACTCCTACCTGCCGCAGATCGCCCCGCCCGAGGAGCGCGACGCCGTCTCGTCGAAGGGCTGGGCCTTCGGTTACGCGGCCGGTGCGCTGGTCCTGGTGGCGAACCTGGTGCTGTACACGGCGCACGACAGCTTCGGCGTCTCGGAGGCCACGGCCGTCCGCATCTGTCTGGCCTCGGCGGGCGTCTGGTGGGGTGCCTTCACCCTCATACCGCTCAAGCGGCTGCGCGACCGCCGTACGACGTCCCCTTCGGGGACGTCCACGTCCGTGCATGGCTGGCGGCAACTGGCCGCCACCGTGCGGGACATGCGCCGCCAACCGCTGACGCTCGCCTTCCTACTGGCCTATCTCGTCTACAACGACGGCATCCAGACGGTCATCTCACAGGCCTCCGTGTACGGCTCCGAGGAACTGGGCCTCGGTCAGTCGACCCTGATCGTCGCCGTGCTGCTGGTCCAGTTGCTCGCGGTGGCCGGCGCCCTGGGGATGGGCCGACTGGCCCGGACGTACGGCGCCAAGCGGACCATCCTCGGTTCCCTGATCGCCTGGACCCTCACGCTGGGCGCCGGATACTTCCTGCCCGCGAACGCCCCCGTCTGGTTCTTCGTCCTCGCCGCCGGCATCGGGCTCGTCCTCGGCGGCAGCCAGGCTCTGTCCCGCTCCCTGTTCTCGCATCTGGTGCCGCCCGGCAAGGAGGCCGAGTACTTCTCGGCGTACGAGATGAGCGACCGCGGCATGAGCTGGCTGGGCCCGCTTCTGTTCGGGCTCACCTACCAGCTGACAGGAAGTTATCGGGACGCGATCATCTCGCTCGTGGCCTTCTTCGTGCTGGGATTTGTGCTGCTCGCGAGGGTTCCGGTGCGGCAGGCGGTACGCGATGCGGGCAACCCCGTTCCGGACACGATTTAGCGCCGGAGGCCAAAGGCCGGTAGTGTACGCGTTTGGCCTGCCAGGCGTACCGTTACTGCGCGTCAAAGGTGCCGAAACGGTGTGTGACATCTGCTCTCAGATGTGACAAACCGGGCGTGGGTGGGTACAACAAGGGCGGCTACGACGGCGACGCATGACCCGGAACGGGAATCTTTACCGCCGACCGGACGTTGACCGGATGACGACGACAGCGACACCTGTCCTGTGGGCGACAAGCCCGGGAGGCACGATTCATGAGTGAGCGAGCTCTTCGCGGCACGCGCCTCGTGGTGACCAGCTACGAGACGGACCGCGGCATCGACCTGGCCCCGCGCCAGGCCGTGGAGTACGCATGCGAGAAGGGCCATCGTTTTGAGATGCCCTTCTCGGTGGAGGCGGAGATCCCGCCGGAGTGGGAGTGCAAGGTCTGCGGGGCCCAGGCACTCCTGGTGGACGGCGACGGCCCTGAAGAGAAGAAGGCCAAGCCCGCGCGGACGCATTGGGACATGCTGATGGAGCGGCGTACGCGTGAGGAGCTCGAAGAGGTTCTCGAAGAGCGTCTGGCCGTACTTCGCTCCGGAGCCATGAACATCGCGGTCCATCCGCGGGACAGCCGCAAGTCCGCGTAGCCCCTCCGGGGGTTGGGCGGCATACAGCGCACGCACGCGACCGCAGGCACCGTACCTTTTGTACGGTGCCTGCGGTTTTGTGCGTACGGTCGGCTTTTGCGTGCGGTTCGGTTCTGTGCGTCGTGCGGTTCTGTGCGTCGTGCGGTTTTTGTGCGGCGCCGGTTGGCGGTGTCCTCACCCACCGGTCGCGCGCCGGACGCGTCGAGGGGGTCGACCCGCGCCGGAAACGCGGGCCGACCCCCTCGGCCAAGCGAACAGCCGCCCGCCCAGGCCTCAGCTGTTAAGCGGCGGACGCGGCGAACCCGTGTCCTCCCCGGTCCCCCGCGGTACGTCCTCGCGAATGACCTCACCCGGGACGACCTTGCCATCGGGGCGGTGGATACGGGCCTGCTGGAAGGCGTCACCGAGAGTGCCCGGTGTGGCCTCGCGCATCTTGCGCTCGAAGGTGCGCTCCCCGTAGCGGCTGAGGGCCTTCTGCAGCGGGGGGATGAGCAGTAGCAGGCCGAGCGCGTCGGAGATCAGGCCCGGCAGCATCAGCAGGAGACCGCCCAGCATCATCAGGCCGTTGCCCTCGGCACCCCGCTCGCCCTGTGGCAGCACCCCGCCGCTCTGCTGCTGTTGCAGCGTCTCGCTCAGGACGCGGAAAGCCCGGCGTCCGGCACGCTTGATGACCACCGAGCCGAGGACGAATCCGGCGACCAGCAGCAGGAAGACCGTGAAGCCGCTTGCCGCGCCCGCCACCACGGTCAGCAACCAGATCTCCAGCACCAGCCATGCGGCGATACCGAGCGGCAGGAACCTGAGCAGCCGCGAGCGCCGCGGCCGGGCGGGGTACGTCGGAGTCGAAGCGCCAGTCGTCATGCGTCCAGTGTGCCTGGGTGCGGCTCAGTACGGGATAAGCAGGTGGTCAGCGGGAGCTGTGGAGCCGAACCCGGCCCAGAAGGGCCCATCACCGGCCTCAGGACTGCTTGCGTCCCAGGATCCGCCCGGCCCGCTCCCCCACACCCCACGTGGTCACGCGCCACAGAGCCTCCACCAGGATGTCCCGGCTCATCTTCGAGTCGCCCAGCTCGCGCTCGACGAAGGTGATGGGCACCTCGACCACGTGGAAACCGGCTTTTACGGCCCGCCGCGCCAGGTCGACCTGGAAGCAGTAGCCCTGCGAGGAGACGTCGCCGAGGCCGAGCCCTTCGAGGGTCTCTCGGCGGAAAGCGCGGTAACCGCCGGTGACGTCGCGGATCGGCACGTCGAGCAGGACGCGCGAGTACAGGCTGCCGCCGCGCGAGAGGAACTCACGGGACTTGGGCCAGTTCACCACCCGCCCGCCCGGCATCCACCGGGAGCCGAGGACCAGGTCGGCGCCCTTGAGCGCGGTGAGCAACCGGGGCAGTTCCTCGGGCTGGTGCGAGCCGTCGGCGTCCATCTCGACCAGGACGCCGTAGCCGTGCTCCAGACCCCAGCGGAAGCCCGCGAGGTAGGCGGCCCCGAGGCCTTCCTTGCCCTTGCGGTGCAGCACGTGGATCTGGTCGCTCTCGATGGTCAGTTCGTCGGCGAGCTTGCCGGTGCCGTCGGGGCTGTTGTCGTCGGCGATCAGGATGTGCGCCGCGGGCACGGCAGCCCGCACCCGGCCGACGATCGCCTTGATGTTCTCCGCCTCGTTGTAGGTCGGGATGATCACCAAGGTCGTGCCGAGCGGACCGAACCGCCGCCCACCGCCGTCGTTCACAGCTTCCCCTTAAGACTTCCGTTTAGGGGCTCCACCATAGCGAGCGCCGCTCTTCACGCTGGTGAGGCGCCCACTTCAGAGCCTCGAGCGACAGGTTGGCGCCCAAGAACGGGACCCTGGGAGGCGGGAAGTAACGGCCCCAAGAGGGGGAAATGCTGCGGATCGGGGCCCGGCGCCCTTCGGGCCGACCTGGGACCCGCTGGCTGCGGGTCGACCGAAAGCCGTTGTCTACTGAGCGTCCGGGCCCCACCCGGGTCACACCATCCGGCCGGAACGTTCCCTCGCCCCGTGGCGCGGGCGCTGGGCCTGGCTCCCAGTGGTGGTGCGCCGGTGCGGCACATCACCCCTGACCCAACTGCGCTGCGGCGACTTCGCGGAAGTTCACCGGTCGGACGTCCGGTGGTGGACCCGGCCGAACCTACCGGCCACCTGCCGCTCGCTGTCAACAGCCGTTTGACCTGGGGATTTCCCATCAAATGCCTGGTCAGCGGGGAGGATACGCAGGTCGCACGACAGGCGGCGGGCACTGATCGACACCTCGCCACCCCGGGACATCACTCCTCCGGCCGTACGAATACCGTCCGGCCGCCCACCACGGTGCGCAGGCAGACGGGAAGCTGCGCTCCGGGCGTCAGGTCGGGCAGTCCGGGGGTGCCGGAACGCGGGTCGGTCGACCAGCGGGCGACCCGGTCGTCCGGGGCCTGCACGACGAGCTCGTCGGTGCGCCACACCGCGTAGTCCGCGGGCGCACCCGGCACCAGGACCCCCGCGTCGTCCCGTCCGACCGCCCGCCAGCCACCTCGCGTATGCGCCGTGAACGCGGCGCGCACGGAGACCCGGTGTTCGGGAGTCCGGTGGAAGGCCGCGGCACGGACGGAGCCCCACGGATCGAGCGGGGTGACCGGGCTGTCGGAGCCGAAGGCGAGCGGCACACCGGTGCGCAGCAGGGCCGCGTAGGGGTTGAGCGAACGGGCCCGCTCGGCCCCCAGGCGCTGGACGTACATGCCGTCCTCGCCGCCCCACAGCGCGTCGAAGGCGGGCTGCACGGAGGCGGTGAGGCCGAGATCGGCGAACCCGGTGATCGTCTCGGGGGTGAGCATCTCAGCGTGCTCCACGCGGTGCCGGGCGGCACGCACGCGGGCCAGGCCGACCTTCTCGGCGGCGGCGCGCATGCCTTCGACCACGGCGGTCACGGCGGCATCCCCGATGGCGTGGAAGCCCGCCTGAAGGCCCGCCTCGGTGCAGGCCACCACGTGGGCGGCGATGGCCGCTGTGTCGAGGTAGGCCGTGCCGGCGTGGTCGGCGTCGGCGTACGGCTCGTGCAGGCAGGCCGTGTGCGAACCGAGGGCGCCGTCCACGAAGAGGTCGCCCGCCGCGCCGACCGCTCCCAGGGCACGGGCCTTCTCGACATCCTGCTCGGCCCAGTAGCCGACGACCCGGGGCCCGGCCTCCTCGGCAGCGAGCCTCAGCAGCCCGGTGAAGTCGTCCTCGGAGGAGATCTCCGGGCCCCCGCACTCGTGGACGGAGCCGATGCCGAGCGAGACCGCGTGCCGCAGGGCGGCGCGCTGGGCCTCGGTGCGCTGCTCAGGGGTGACGGCCGCAAACGCGGCGGCGCGTACAGCGTGGTGGGCGTCGCGGGTGAGCGGAGCGCGGTCCTGGAAGCCGGCCGCCCGGCGCACGCCCGGCGCCAGGTCCAGCAGGGCCGTGGTGACGACGGCCGAGTGGACGTCGATCCGGCTGAGGTAGAGCGGGCGGCCGCCGACGACCTCGTCGAGTTCGTCCCGCCGCGGCGCCCGCTGTTCGGGCCAGCGGGACGCGTCCCAGCCATGGCCGAGCAGCACCCGGTCGGCGGGGCGGCCGGCCGCGAAGTCCCGGACGAGAGCCATCGCCTCGTCGAGCGTGCGGGCGCCGGAGAGGTCGAGGCCGGTGAGAGCGAGGCCGGTGGACGTGGTGTGCACGTGTGCGTCGGTGAACGCCGGGGTGACGAGCGCCCCCTGGAGGTCCACCACCTCGTCGACGCCGTCCGCGAACGCGTCGGCCGCGCCTTCGGAACCGACCCAGGCGACCTGCCCGCGTTCCACGACCATCGCGGTGGCGAACGGGTCGGCGGGACTGTGGACCTCCCCGCCGCGCAGCAGAACGGTTCGGACGGTGGCGGTGCTCTCACTCATGGAGAACAGTCTCGCCCCTCGGCGCGCACGCCCCGCGCACGGGGCCTCAGATCTTCGGCGGCCGAGCCTCGTACGGCGTGGAGAGAACCACCGTCGTACGCGTCGATACGCCCGCCAGTGTGCGCACGCGCGCGAGGAGCTCCTCCAGCTCGTGCGGCGTCGCGACGCGGACCTTGAGGATGTAGTTCTCGTCGCCCGCGACGCTGTGGCACGCCTCGAGCTCCGGGACCCCCGCCAGGCGCTCCGCGATGTCGTCCGGGGCGCTGGGATCGAACGGTTTCACCGAGATGAAGGCCGTCAGCGGCAGCCCGACGGCCTCCGGGTCGACGACCGCGGCATAGCCGCGGATGACGCCCCGCTGCTCCAGTCGGCGCACCCGCTGGTGCACGGCAGACGTGGACAGGCCCGTGGCCTTGCCCAGGTCGGTGTAGCTCATCCGCCCGTCTTCGACGAGCAGCTGCACGATGTGGCGGTCCAGCTCCTCCATGGCGGAGAACCTACAGGTCCCTTGATCCCCTCGGATACCTCAGCGGCGCAGGTCATACCCGGCTTGTGACCTGCCCGGGGGCAGCCGGCGGGGCGCGTGGCGGACAAATCCGCCGGGTCGGGCACCTGCGGCTGGCATGTGACGAACGCCACATGATGCCGATCGGTTCCGTGATGTTGTCGTGATTACCGCCGAGACGGGACGGGAAGTGCTTGCTGTGGTCGAGGTCGCAGCGCCTTGTCGGCCCACCTGAGGGGGAGTAGCCCATGCAGAGTCTGAAGCGCCCTGGTCGCACCGCACCCAAGCGGCAGCAGCCTGTTGTCGAGCCCGAGCCGGAGGGCGTCGAACCGGACGCCGTGGACGGCGAGGAGTTCGACGCGTACGACACCTTCGAGATGTACCGGGTGATCTGCCCGGACTGCGCGCAGCCCATCGCGCTGCTGGCCGACGAGGAGGTCCTGCCGGAGCACGCGCTGTGCGCCTCACCGTGGAACCCGTTCGGGCTCACGGTCTGCGCCGGTACGGGCCGCGCGGCGGCCGACTCCCGGCCCGCCGACGAGACGATGGAGGCCCAGGAGCAGGAGACCGCCCTGCTGTTGACGCTCCCTCAGGGGCTCGACTGGCGGACCCAGCCCTTCTCGCACGTCGGTGGCCCCGGCTCGCGCCCCATGCGGGTGCCGGTGATGCGCCGCCAGGCCGCCTGAGCGGTACATAGCCCGTACTCAGCCCGGTCCCCGCTGAGCGGTCCTCAGTCCCCGTAGCTGCCCTGCACCATGGCTCGCAGGCTGTCGTGGTGCAGGATCAGTGTGTCCGGGTCCGCCGGGACGGCGGCTTCACCGAAGTGCACCTGACGGTAGGCCACGCGCAGCATGACGACGGCGTGCCGCAGGGCCGCGTACAGGATGTGGAAATCCATGTCCCGCGGTGTGTGGCCGGTGAGTCGGGCGTAGCGTCGCTCCACGCGGTCGCGGCGCAGGAAGTCGGGCAGTCCGCGCTGCCCGAAGCTCACGGTGAGGTCCTGGAAGAAGCGGTGCAGGTAGATCATCCAGCCGAGGTCGACCTCGCGCGGGGCCAGGGCCGCCATCTCCCAGTCGAGGACAGCGGCGGGTTCGAAGCCGTCGTAGATGACGTTCCCGATGCGCGCGTCGCCCCAGCTGAGCACCGCCTCGCCCTCGTCGCTCGGCCAGAGCGCGTCGAGCCGGTGGAAGGCGTCTTCGATGAGGGGTGAGCGTGACAGCCCGTCAATCACCCATTCGTAGTAGGCGCGTTGGGCCTCCACGTGATTCCGCAGCGGGCTGCCGTCGCCCGGCGCGGACAGGAAGCCGGCATCGTGCACCGGGACTTGGTCATGCAGCCTCGCGAGGAGTCCGACCGAGGCGGCTTCCAGCCGCTCGCGCTCGGCGTCGCTCGCCCCGTGCAGCCAGTTCCCCTCGTACGTGTAGGGCATGACGTCGGGCGGTACGCGGCCCTCGACGCGCTCCATGACGAAGAAGGGCGCCCCGAGCGGCCCTGGATCCTCCTCCAGCCACAGCACACGCGGCACCGGGAGGTCCGAGCGGTCGCCGACCAGGCGCATGGTGCGGTACTGGCGCGGCAGGTCGTAGACCGGGAAGACGGTGTACGCCGCCGGGTCCGCCGCGAGCCTCAACGCGCAGGCGTGGGCCGGTGGTTCGGGGTGCTCGATGTCGAAGAGCAGGGTCTCGCTGGACAGTCCGTTGGACTCGGGAACTCGGACGTCGACCGCCTTGGCGCCGGGCAGTCGCGTGCCGAGCCATGCGGTCAGCCGCTGGGCGAGTTCCTCCGGGTCGCGGGTGGTGGTACGCGGACGGGGTGCCGTTGCCATGTCCCGATCCCTCCCTCTCTCTTCAACTCCCTCAAGGCGCGCCCGAGTCGAAGCCGGTGAACCCGCTCGGGTCGTGCCGCCCGAACGAGCCGTGCTCGAAGATCCCGTGCCCGATCTGCCCGTCGAGGGTGAAGCGGGCGGCGTGATCGGTGACCCCGTACGCGGCGAGCCGATGCGCGGCCGGATCGGACAGGTCGTACGTTCGGCGGTCGGTCCAGCCGCGGCCGCGCCAGGTGCCGTGCTGCCAGTCGTCGGCCGGCGGATAGCCGGCGCCGACGGCGAGCGGGGAGGAGGCGAGAACCTCGACGCCGAGTTCCATCGGCTTGCGGAGATCGCCCAGATGAACGACCGCGCGTTCCGGGTGCCGGGTGCCGCTGCGGTATTTGATCTCCGCCTGGGGCCAGCCGAGTTGGCGGTCGCGCTCTCCCTGGCGCACGAGCGTCGCGTCGTTGAGGGTCCGGTATCCGTCGGCGTCCTCCTGGGTGATGACCATCAGGAAGCGGTCCTCGAAACGGACGGGAGACCAGATCCAGTGGAAGCCCTCGGTCCGGTGTTCCTCGGCGAGGCGGCCGCCTTCCTCGCCGGGGATGGGGCGTGTGCCCCAGCTGCGGTCCCGGGTGCCGGTCCAGTCGCCGGCCGAGAGCCGTATCTCCTCCCCCGCGACCCGGATCCAGCCGTCGCACCGGCCCGCCTGGGCGAAGCGTCTGCCCTCCAAGGTGAGGCGGGGGCCCCGGCGTTGGAGGTGATGCGGCTCCCACAGCGCCGGAAAGTCCGCCGACCAGTTGATCTCGTACGACAGCCCGTCCGGGTCGTCGGGGTCGGCCGCGCAGCTCAGGACGAAGTCCTTCAGCGGGCGCTCGACAAGGATCCGGAACGGGCCGACGGCCATCTTCATCCGGGTGTCGTCGTCCAGCGCGTCCGAGGCGCGGACGGCGTGCAGGGTGTCCCCGATCCGGAGGGTCGCGTAGGCGTCGATCACTCCGAGGTTCGGATACACGCCGAGCCCCAGGATGAGCAGTGCGCGCCCCTGGTGGTCGAAGACGTGGAAGATGCACCGGTCGTACGCGTTCCGGTCCCCCGTCGCCACGTGCTTCATCGAGAGGGGGACCTGGTGGACGGGGTACTCGTCGAGCGCTACGGGGCGGTCGTCGTCGGCCATCGGCTCTCCCTGGGCGCGGCAGAGGGTGACGTCGCCCGGAGGGGTGCGGCCCCCGGCGGCGAAGTTGACGGTACGTCAGGAGTACCGCCGGGGCCAGGGTTCCGGGTGCCCTCGTACGGGCCCCGCGCGAACTGACGGGCGAATCCGTGCGCCGGTGACCTGTCCTCCCTTGGCCGCGTTGGTCTCGGTATGACCCCCACATACGCCGAGACGGGCCGTCGCCGCCGCATCCTCGTCCCGTTGCCGGGAGAATCGGTTCCGCATGGCCCCCAGCAGCCTCAGCAGCCCCTGGATCCCCCCATCTACCGCGCCCTGATCCGCAGTTGGGCCGACCGGGGCCGCACCCTGCCGGGGCGCCACGACCCGGAGTGGGCCCGGCTCGCGGCACCCTCGGCCATGTACGGGTACGGGCAGTTCAGCGCGATTCGGGACCCGCGAGGTGACGGGCGATGACCATCCGCTGGATCTGATTGGTGCCCTCGACGATCTGCAGCACCTTGGCCTCGCGCATGAAGCGCTCGACGGGGAAGTCGGCCGTGTAGCCGTACCCCCCGAGCACCTGGACGGCGTCGGTGGTGACCTTCATCGCCGCGTCGGTACACAGCAGCTTCGCCATGGCCGCCTGCTTGGCGAAGGGCCGCCCGGCGTCGCGCAGCCGGGCGGCGGCGAGGTAGAGCGCCCGGCCCGCCTCGATCTGCGTCGCCATGTCCGCGAGCATGAAGCGCAGGCCCTGGAAATCGGCGATCGGCCGGCCGAACTGCCGGCGCCCGGTGGCGTACGCGACCGCCTCGTCGAGCGCCGCCTGCGCCACGCCGATCGCGCAGGCCGCGATGCCGAGCCGCCCGGAGTCGAGCGCGGAGAGGGCGATCGCGAAGCCCTGGCCCTCGTCGCCGATACGCCGGTCGTCGGGGACCCGCACCCCGTCGAAGTGGACCTGAGCCGTGGGCGAGCCCTTCATACCCATCTTCTTCTCCGGCATCGCGGCGCTCAGCCCCTCGGCGTCGCCGGGCACCAGGAACGCCGTGATGCCGCGCGCCCCCTCCCCGCCGGTGCGCGCGAGCACGGTGTAGAAGTCGGCGACTCCGCCGTGCGTGATCCAGGCTTTGGTGCCCGTGATCACCCAGTCGTCGCCATCCCGGACCGCTTTCGTACGCAGGCTGGCGGCATCGGATCCGGATGACGGCTCGGAGAGGCAGTAGGCGCCCAGGAGGCCGCCGCCGAGCATCTCCGGCAGGTGCTCGACCTGCTGCTCCTTGGTGCCGTAGTTGGCGAGGGCGTGACAGGACAGCGAGTGCACGCTCACGCCGAGGCCGACGGTGAGACGGGCCGCGGCGAGCTCTTCGAGGACCTGGAGGTAGACCTCGTACGGCTGGTCTCCGCCGCCGTACTCGGAGTCGTACGGAAGGCCGAGCAGTCCCGACTCCGAGAGCAGCGTGAAGACGTCGCGCGGGAAGCGTCCAGCGTCCTCCTCGGCGGCCGCCTTCGAGGCGATCTCGCGCTGCGCGATGTCGCGGACGAGCGAGATCAGGTCCCGGGCCTCGTCCGTGGGCAGTTGCCGGTCCACCGGCTGCGGGGCGCGGTCAGGCATGGCGACGCTCTCCTCCCTGTCGGCCGACGGACACACGGGGTGAGGTGGCTCCGCCGGGTCTTGCGTGACCCAGTCGATGGTGCGGCTCCGGGTCACGGAAGCTACTGACCAGCGGCTGTGGCGCTGTGAGTATGCCCGATCCGGGGCAGTGCGTCACGTGTTAACGACCGTTAATTACGCCACATTCGCAGGCGCGGCCACGGAGATTCAAATTGGTCCGAACCATTGACGCACTGGTCTAGTCCTCCTACTGTTCCCCCAGCATCTAACGCGTTCATGCCAAAAGGACGCAGCAGGTCCGGCACCACTTCCCCCACGCTCCCCTCCCCCACGAGGAGACACGATGCTCAGACCGCACCGCCCCCGCGCCCGCTTCCGTTTCCGGGCGCTCCTCTCCGCCGCGTGTTGTGCCGTTCTCGGCGCGGGGCTGCTCGCCGGCGCGGGCTCCGCCACCGCGGTCGGCACGGCCGAGCAGGCCGCCGCGCCCACGGCAGCCGGCTCCAAGGTCGTCGGCTACTTCACCGAATGGGGCACCTACGACCGCAAGTACCTCGTCAAGAACATCCAGACGTCCGGCTCCGCGGCCAAGCTGACGCACATCAACTACGCCTTCGGCAATGTCACCGGCGGCAAGTGCGCGATGGGCGACGCCTACGCGGCGACCGAGCGGACCTACACCGCGGCCGAGTCCGTGGACGGGGTCGCCGACACCTGGGACCAGCCCCTGCGCGGCACCTTCAGCCAGCTGCGCGAGCTCAAGAAGCTCCACCCGAACCTCAAGGTCCTGTGGTCCTTCGGCGGCTGGACCTGGTCGGCGGGCTTCACCGAGGCCGCCAGGAACCCGGCGGCGTTCGCCCAGTCCTGCTACGACCTGGTCGAGAACTCGAAGTGGGCGGACGTCTTCGACGGGATCGACATCGACTGGGAGTACCCGAACGCGTGCGGTGCCACCTGTGACACGAGCGGGAGGGCGGCGTACAAGAACCTGATGTCGGCGGTGCGCGCGAAGTTCGGCGGCTCCGCGCTGGTCACCTCTGCGATCCCGGCCGACGCGACGAGCGGCGGCAAGCTCGACGCTGCGGACTACGCGGGCGCCGCCCAGTACGTCAACTGGTACAACCCGATGACGTACGACTTCTTCGGCGCCTGGGACGCGACCGGTCCGACGGCTCCGCACTCGCCGCTGAACTCCTACTCCGGGATCCCGAAGGCGAGTTACCACACCTCCGCGACGATCACCAAGCTGAAGGGTCTGGGCATCCCGGCCTCGAAGCTGCTGCTCGGCATCGGCTTCTACGGACGCGGCTGGACCGGGGTCACCCAGGCGGCGCCCGGCGGCACCGCCACCGGCCCGGCGGCGGGGACGTACGAGCAGGGCATCGACGACTACAAGGTGCTCAAGACGAAGTGCCCGGCGACCGGCACGGTCGGCGGCACGGCGTACGCCAAGTGCGGGACCAACTGGTGGAGTTACGACACCCCGTCGACCATCGCCGGGAAGATGACCTACAAGAACGCGCAGGGCCTGGGCGGCACGTTCTTCTGGGAGCTGAGCGGTGACACCTCGAACGGCGAGCTGATCAAGGCGATCAACTAGCCGCGTTCGTACGGCACTTGAGGCGGGAGTCTGTCGCCGGACTCCCGCCCCTCGCTCACGGCGTCGCGGCGGGCGGGCCGCGGGGCCGGGTAGGCGGCGTCGAGCTCCTCGATGGCGCGCAGCGTGCCGCCGAGCATCTTCACCAGCAGTTCGCGCATGAGGTCGCGCGAGAGGCCGTAGTGGTCGATCCAGTCGAGGGTGGCGCCCTCGACGCCGCACAGCCAGCCGAGCAGCGCCGTGCGGGGCAGCGGGGCGATCTTCCGTCTCCCGTACGCCCCTTCGGCGATGGTCTCGACGATGGCTTCCCGCACGTTCTCCCGGATCGCGTGCACCTCGGCGTCGAAACCGACACCGCCGCTGATGATCGTGCGGTACGCGGCCTGGTTGTGCTCGGCGTAGCACAGATAGCCGTCGATGGTGCGGTGCACTCGTTCCTCGGGGGGCAGTTCGAGACCGCCGGCCGCCCGGGAGATCAGATCGGCCACCGAGTCCTGGACGATCGCCAGGTAGTAGCCGCGCTTGGATCTGAAGTAGTAGTAGATCAATCCCTTGGCGACGTGCGCCTGCTTCGCGATGTCATCCATCGACAGGGCGTCGTACGACGTGTCGGCGAATAACTTCCGCCCGATGGCGATGAGTTCGGCACGGCGTGCCAAGGAGCGGTCGGTGCCGCGCGCTCCGGGGCGGTCGACGCCGCTCTGTTGACTATTATTCAATTCCGGACCTGGTCTCCAACTGCGAGCGGGACATCCGCAGTATTGCAGACCTGCGCCACCAGCCTGTTCGACTCTCTTCGAGAGCCTCAGACCAGGCCGAGCCGCGTCACGAGCATCGCCAGCACCACCACGAACGTCCAGCCCGCGATGTGCTCGACGATCTTCGGACCGTCGCCCTTGGGGCCGCCGGTGCGGGCCCGGACGCGTCCGGCGGCGGCAGAGGTCGTGGTCATGGCAGCTCGCTCACGCTCGTCTTGCTTGCAGTGGACTCCCCCCACCGATCTGTCCACCTTGCCACCGGATCAGGATTTTGCGGGGGAGAGCTTCGTCACGGCGCGAGGGCACGCAAGGGCGGCCACTCCGGAGGTCCGCAGTGGCCGCTCTTCCCGCCGTACTCAGCCGCCGCTCAGCGAATGCCCACCTCCGCCAGCGCCTCCAGCTGGCCCGCTGTGGGATGCGCCGGGAAGTAGAGATAGCAGACCCCGCCGGTACCGGAGACGACGTTCCCGGAGGCGTTGTACCTCTTGGTGCGGAGCCAGATGTTCTCCCACTCGCGCCGCTGGTAGACGCGCCGCACCGCGTCGTTGCTCGGCGAGAACGGATCGTTGGCGATCACGTCACCGTCGGCGGTGAACCCGATGACGGTCATCAGATGTCCCGCGGTGCCGTAACCCGCCCCCGTCAGCTCGGACTCGAGAAACGACTGGGACGTTATGGCCGGAATACCGGCCGCGATCAGCGTCTCCAGGTCGGTGAGCGAACGGAGCCGCGTCACCACGCCCTGGAGGTCCTCGTACGTCGCCGCGTAGGCAGCGTTGAAGGGCCAGTTGCCGCAGCCGGCGTACTGGTAGTCGTAGGTGAAGCGGGCGGCATGGCACACCTGCGGATCCACGTACTCAGGCTTCACCCACGCCAGGTCCTCGGCCGTGGGCTTCCGCCCCCAGTACTCGATGATCATCTGGGAGGAGGTGGGGCTGCACCAGGCCTCGCCCCCGTTGTCGTACTCGGGGTACTGGCCCGCGTGGATCTCCTGCGAGTAGCGCGGCACCGCCAGCTCCCGCGCGAGACCGGGCGTCGAGGCCGGGACGGTGAAGCGGTCCGGGACGTCCGAGCCCATCGCCCCGAGCCGCCACACGGTCGGCGTGCTCTTGGTCCCGGGCTTGCGGTACAGGGTCATCCGCAGCCGGTACGACACCAGGCGCAGGCCCGAGGCGGCGTCGTCGATGGAGAAGGTGTCCGTCCAGACGCTGCTCCTGCCGTCGCTCTGGTCGTCCACGGAGGTCCGCTTGATGTCCTGGTCACCGGCGGCCCAGCGGCCCATCACGTACCAGGGCGAGTCCGTACCGTCGGAGTAGGTGCCCCCCAGCTCGACCTGGAGCCAGGTGCCCGCCGGAGTCCGCGCATTCCACGAGGCGATGACCTCCGCCGAGGGGACAGCGAGGCGGTGGACCGGCGAGGTCCAGCGTGCGTACTCCCAGGCGGCGGTCTTACCGGTGTGCGGGTCCGGGTAGTCGGTACGGCCGACAGGGGTCGCGATCACCATGCCCGGGCGGTCCCCCGAGACGGCCCGGGTACCCTCCGCGGTGCCACTGCACCAGTCGCTGTACGAGGTCCAGAAACGGTTGTCCACGAGGCCTGAAGGAGCTTTCGACGGGGCTGTCGTCAAGACTTTCGCGGGGCGGGCGGTCGAGTCGGCCGCGGATGCGGCCGCCGGACTCGCGGCACCCGCCGCCGCGGCCACCACCGCGGTCAGAAGGATTCTGCGGGACGGCTCTTCAGCTCTGGTCATGGGTTGGGTGACCCCCAGGTGTCCGGAACGGGCGAGTCCAACGAGTGAGTCCGATGCGCGCGTGTGCGCCAACTATGAATGCCGCCCACGGCTTCTGCCAGCACTTCGGGCTTCGCGGCGCCCACGGATGTTGGTCGGAACCGCCGGCATGAGCAGGGGTGCGGCGGCGGGGAGGACCAGGGCCGGAGGATCGGGGACGGAGGATCGAGGACGCGGGGCTCTGGGGCGTATGCCCTCCGGTCCCTTCCCCAGTGGCGACGCCGTCTCCCCATTCACCCCGATTTCAGCCTCGGTAGAGTGTTCCTCCGGAATATGTACGCGTCGCACGGCACCCAGGGACCTCCCATTCACCTCCACACCCTCGTCTCCCAGCTGCACCGGCTGCCGCCGTCCTGCGGTGGCGTCCGACTCATCGGTGTCGACGGGCACGCGGGCTCCGGTAAGAGCACGTTCGCGGGGCTGCTGGCCGAGGCACTGGGCGGCGCGCCCGTGCTGCACCTGGACGACATCGCCTCGCACGAGGAGCTCTTCGCGTGGACCGGGCGGCTGCTCCGAGAGGTCGTCGAGCCGCTGGGCCGCGGGGAGAGCGCGCGCTACCGGCCGTACGACTGGCACGCGCGCGATTTCGGGCCGGCCCGCGTCCTGCCGCCCGCGCCCGTGATCCTCGTCGAAGGAGTCGGCGCCGGCCGCCGCGCGCTGCGGCCGTGGCTGGCGCGACTGCTGTGGATGGAGTTGCCCCACGAAGACGCATGGGCACGTGGGCAGCAACGGGACGGATCGGCCCAGAGCGAGTTCTGGGAAGGGTGGGTTCGCGCTGAGCGCCGACACTTCACCGAAGACCCTTCACGACCCTTCGCAGACCTTCTGGTACGCCAGTGTCCAGAGGGATATGAGATGTTTCCGGGACCTACTGCGACCCAGACAGCGAGCCGATCCATCACACACCGTGACGGCCCAGCGTCTGTGTGCTGAACTCGTGAAGGCCCACGCCCGAGAAGTTCTCCGAGTCCCTCAACTCGGCTTGACCGGGGGGCCGTACAGGTCTTACGTTCTCAATGTGCGGCCTTTCGAGGCCGCCCCACAGACGCGAAGCCCCCGGTTGTTCCCCCGTGATCGGGGGCTTCGTTCTGTCCTCAACCTTTTTCCGGACGCTCCGAGGCGCGATTCGCTCACCCTCGGTAACCAAGCGGAGTGCGCCCCATCTGCTCCCACCTCGAAGAACCCGGCGTGACGCACCCTTCGGCCCGGTGCTCCCCCGCAGGTACGATGCCTCTCGGTGCGACCTTCGGACGGCTGCTCTCCGCACCGAACGCAACTCCCGTCCGCGGCACAGCGGTTCGACGAAGACTGCCGACGGGCACCGGCCCGCCCGGCGATCAACGGGGGCACGGTTTGTGGGGGACGTGATGGACTTCGGCACGCAGGGCCCCGAGGCCCCGGCCGACCTCGCCTGGCTGCGAGGTGTGGACGCGTACACGATGGGGGCCTATCCGCAGGCGGAGGAGGAGTTCCGCGCCGCGGTCCGGATGGACCCGGGGATGGCCGACGGCTGGCTCGGGCTGCACGCGCTGCGCATCGAGACGACGACCGCGCTGCTGCGAATGTTCCGGCACCGCGAACGTTTCGGCGAACAGCGCACCCGCCATCGGCGCACGCTCAACTCCTGGTACTGGCTGGGCTGGTGGGTACAGCCGGTGCTCGAGTCGCCGCGCGATCTGCTGCTCGCGCACGCCTCGCACTGGCTCGACGGACGTCATGTCCCGGAGCTGGACCGGGCGTTGGCGAGTCTGCCGCCGGTGGACACCGATCCGCAGGTGCGGTTCCTGCACGCCTGCCGGGCCTACCTGGTCAAGGACTGGGAACAGTTGGTCCGGCACACGGATCCGCTGATCGACGATCCGATGCTGGGCATCGAGGCGGGCCTCTTCGGCGGCATGGCGCGGGTGCGGCTGGAGATGTTCGGGCAGGCCGAGCCGCTCCTGTCGTCGGCCCTGATGCGCTGTCGCAGCGAGCAGCCGCAGCGCAAGGAGCTACGGTACTGGCTGGCGCGGGCGCACGAGGGCACGGGCCGGTCGGCGGCGGCACTGCCCCTGTACCGGGCGGTGCACCGGGTCGACCCGGCCTTCATGGACACCTCGGCGCGGCTCGCCGCGATCTCCGAGGGCGACGGGTACGACGACACGGCCGACCTCGCGGCGATCACGCTCACCGGCGTCGGACAGGACGTGATGGACGGCCCGGACGGCATCGACCCGCTGTTCGGCACCGAGGGCCGGGACCTCAAGCTGTCGGAGCCCGAGCTGCCGCCGCAGGGCTCGCTCGCCTCGGAGTCCGACCGGGTCCGCGAGAAGGCCATCGTGCCGGTGCGGCCGCCGCATCTGCCGACCGGGCCCACCGACCCCGCCCTGCTCGACGAGGCGCTCGCCGCGCTGGAGCGCATGGTCGGCCTCGAACCCGTGAAGCGCCAGGTGAAGGCGCTGTCCGCGCAGTTGAACATGGCGCGGCTGCGCGCCGGGCAGGGCCTCCCGGTCCAGCCGCCGAAGCGCCACTTCGTGTTCTCCGGGCCCTCCGGCACCGGCAAGACCACCGTGGCCCGCATCCTCGGCCGGGTCTTCTACGCGCTCGGCCTGCTCGGCGGCGACCATCTCGTCGAGGCCCAGCGCGCGGACCTGGTGGGCGAGTACCTCGGCCAGACCGCCGTGAAGGCCAACGAGCTGATCGACTCCGCGATCGGCGGCGTCCTCTTCGTCGACGAGGCCTACTCGCTCTCGAACTCGGGCTACGGCAAGGGCGACGCGTACGGCGATGAGGCGCTGCAGGTCCTGCTGAAGCGTGCAGAGGACAACCGCGACCACCTCGTGGTGATCCTCGCCGGCTACCCGGAGGGCATGGACCGCCTCCTCGCGGCAAACCCCGGGCTGTCGTCCCGCTTCACGACCCGAGTCGACTTCCCCTCGTACCGTCCCCTCGAACTCACCTCGATCGGCGAGGTACTGGCCGCCGAGAACGGCGACGCGTGGGACGAGGAGGCCCTCGACGAGCTGCGCTCCATCAGCGGACACGTCGTCGACCAGGGCTGGATCGACGAGCTGGGCAACGGCCGCTTCCTGCGCACCCTGTACGAGAAGAGCTGCGCCTACCGCGATCTGCGGCTGTCCGGCTACGCGGCCAGCCTGACCCGCGACGACCTGTCCACGCTCCGGCTGCCGGATCTGATGCAGGCGTACGGAGAGGTGCTGTCCGGGCGGGGGCCCCAGGATCCGTCACCGATGTGACGGCGCTGACCTGTGACGACGCCGGGCCCCGGAAACCAGACGGTTCCCGGGGCCCGGCGTCGAGGCATCGGCCTCAGGGCTCGCTGCAAGCCCTCAGCTCGCCAGCGCCTGCTCCGGACTCTCCGAGCGCGGCTCGCTGACCTGTACCGCCGGAGCTCCGCGGTGCGCGGGGTCGCGTACCTCACCGACCAGCAGTTCCAGTACGTCCTCCAGTGCGACCAGGCCGAGCACCCGCCCTGACGCGTCGACGACCTGGGCGAGGTGCGTCGCGGCGCGGCGCATCACGGTCAGGGCGTCGTCGAGCGGGAGCTCGGACCGGAGGGTCGTCATGGGGCGCCAGACCTGCTGCGGCACGGCCCGCTCGGACTCCTCCACGTCGAGTACGTCCTTCACGTGCAGGTAGCCCATGAAGGCGCCGTTCTCCGCGGCCACCGGAAAACGGGAGTACCCGGTGCGGGCGGTGAGCGCGACAACCTGGCCCGGGGTGACCGAGGGGTTGACGGTCACCAGGGACTCGCCGTCCAGGAGCACGTCCGTGACCGGGCGGGAGCCCAGCTCCAGGGCGTCCTCCAGGCGCTCCTGCTCCTCCGGGTCGAGGAGGCCCGCCTGGCCGGCGTCCTCGACGAGCCGGTTGAGCTGCTCACTGGTGAAGACCGCCTCGACCTCGTCCTTGGGCTCCACACGGAAGAGCTTGAGGATGAGGCGGGCGCAGGCGCCGAGGCCCGCGGTGACCGGCTTGCACAGCCGGGCGAAGGCGACCAGGCCGGGGCTGAGCCACAGCGCGGTCTTCTCGGGCGCGGCCATCGCCAGGTTCTTCGGCAGCATCTCGCCGACGACGAGGTGCAGGAAGACGACCGCGGCGAGGGCGATGACGTACCCGAGCGGGTGGATCATGCCCTCGGGAAGGTGCACGGCATGGAAGACCGGTTCCAGGAGGTGCGCCACGGTGGGCTCGGCGACGGCGCCGAGCGTGAGTGAGCAGACGGTGATGCCGAACTGCGCGGCGGCCATCATCTGCGGCAGGTTCTCCAGGCCGTACATGACCTGTCGGGCCCGCGCGGTGCCGAGCGGTTCGATCTGGCTGCGCCGCACGGACACGAGCGCGAACTCGGCGCCGACGAAGAACCCGTTGGCGAGTACGAGCAGAGCGGCGAACAGGAGTTGGAGCACGCTCATCGGACGGCCTCCACCGCGGCGGCGGCATCGGCGGTCCTGACGAGACGGACCCGCTCGGCCCGGTAGTGCCCGACCTGGCGCACCGAGAGGCGCCAGCCCGGCAGCTCGGCCTTGTCGCCGGGTGCGGGGATGCGGCCGAGCAGATCGGCGACGAGGCCTGCGACCGTCTCGTACGGACCCTCGGGAACGTCCAGGCCTATGCGCCGGAGGATGTCGACGCGGCAGCTGCCGTCGGCGTCCCAGGCGGGCCTGCCGTCCTCGGGCGGCGCGGCGGCGAGTTCGGGCACGTCGTGTCCGTCGTGCTCGTCGCGGACCTCGCCGACGAGCTCCTCGACGATGTCCTCCAGAGTGACGACGCCGGCCGTGCCGCCGTACTCGTCGACGACGACGGCGATGGGCTGCTCGTTGCGCAGCTGCTCCAGGAGGGGCTTCACGGGCAGCGTCTCCGGGACGAGCAGCGGGGCCTGGGCGATCCGGGTGACAGGGGTGCGCAGCCGGTCCTGCGAGGGCACCGCGAGGGCGTCCTTGAGGTGCGCCATGCCGACGATCTCGTCGATCCGCTCCCGGTAGACGGGGAAGCGGGAGAGGCCGGTGGCGCGGGTGAGGTTGACGACGTCCTCGGCGGTCGCGGAGGACTGGAGGGCGCTGACCTTCACGCGGGGGGTCATGACGTGCTGCGCGGTGAGGTCGGCGAGCGAGAGGGTGCGGACGAAGAGGTCGGCGGTGTCCTGTTCCAGAGCGCCGGCCTGGGCCGAGTGCCGAGCCAGGGAGACGAGTTCGCCGGGGGTGCGGGCGGAGGCCAGCTCCGCGGTGGGCTCGACGCCCAGGGCACGGACGAGCCGGTTGGCGACGGCGTTGAGCGCGGCGATCACCGGCCGGAACAGGGTGGAGAAAACGTGCTGCGGGCCTGCGACGAAGCGTGCCACCTGGAGCGGCTTGGACACCGCCCAGTTCTTGGGCACGAGTTCGCCGATCACCATCTGCACGGCCGAGGCCAGCAGCATGCCGACGACCACGGAGACACCGGATACGGCGCCTTCGGGGATGCCGATCGAGGTGATGGGGCCGTGCAGCAGCTCGGCGAGCGCCGGCTCGGCGAGCATGCCGACGACGAGCGAGGTGATGGTGATGCCGAGCTGGGTGCCGGAGAGCTGGAAGGACAGCTCCTTGAGTGAGTTGACGACCGTACGGGCCCGTCGGTCGCCCTCGGCGGCGGCCTTCTCGGCATCGGGGCGCTCCACCGTGACCAGGCCGAACTCGGCCGCCACGAAGAAGCCGTTGGCGAGAATCAACAGAAACGCCGCCCCGAGGAGCAGCAGAGGGATGGTCATGCCGCCGCCTCGATATGTCGGGAGGGGGCGGCGCATGTACTACAGGGGGATCCGTCCATCGCTGGAGGGAGTCACTCCTCGAATAGCAGGGGGCCTCTGAATCCCGGGTGGAATGTCAGAGGCGGAGGCGCAACGAAAACGCCTCCGCCAACAGATTAATCAAGACATGGGCCCGTGCGGCAGGGTGGAAGGTTGCGAGTCAGCGGTGATGTTCGTCGTGGTGCTCGTCAGGGTGCTCCCCGGGGTCGCCGATGGAGCGGGCCTCGGCGAGTGCCCGCAGCGTACGGGCGTCACTGATCGCGCGCTGCTTGGCGATGCCCGGCTGGATGCCGAGCGCGGGAAGGCTGGTGCCGTCGCTGAGGTCGATGAACACCCACGGGTCGCCCGGACGCAGGTTGACCTGCACGATCTGCGCCCAGGCCAGTCGGTGTCGGCTGGCGATGTTGACCACGGTGACACCGGACTCGTCGGCGACGACTTTTGGCCGCGAGAGCAGTACGAGCACCCCGAAGAGCAGTGCCCCGGTGAAGACGAAGCTGAGGCGCTCCCCCGGGCTGAGCTTTTCGAGGAGCATCGCGACCGTGGTGATGACCACGAGGATCGCGACACCGGCGGTCAACAGGACGGCACGCGTCCGGCCCGGCCGGAAAGTGACGGGCAGCGTGGGAATCTCTTGTGACGTCTGGTGTGACGTCTCTGGTGCGTCCGACATGGCGAGCGGGTCCTCAGAGGCGGCAGGCGTGGATGGCCGTGGTCAGGATGGCCCGCGCGCCCAGGTCGTACAGGTCGTCCATGATCCGCTGGGCTTCCTTGGCCGGGACCATGGCACGCACGGCGACCCAGCCCTCGTTGTGCAGCGGCGATACGGTCGGCGACTCCAGGCCCGGGGTGAGCGCGACGGCCTTCTCCAACTGCTCGACGCGGCAGTCGTAGTCCATCATCACGTACGTCCGCGCGACCAGGACGCCCTGGAGGCGGCGCAGGAACTGCTGAACCTTCGGCTCGGCGTCCTCGTCGGCCTCCGCGCCGGTGCGGCGGATGACGATGGCCTCGGACTTCATGATCGGGTCGCCGAACACCTCGAGGCCCGCGTTGCGCAGTGAGGTGCCGGTCTCGACGACGTCCGCGATGACCTCGGCGACGCCCAGCTCTATGGCCGTCTCGACGGCGCCGTCGAGGTGGACGACGGAGGCGTCGACGCCTTTGTCCGCGAGGTACTTGGCGACGATGCCCTCGTACGAGGTGGCGACGGTCATGCCGCCGAGGTCGTCGACGCGCGTGGCCGTGCCCGGCTTGGTGGCGAAGCGGAAGGTGGAGCGGGCGAAGCCGAGCGGGAGGATCTCCTCCGCGTTGGCCCCGGAGTCGATGAGAAGGTCGCGGCCGGTGACGCCGATGTCGAGGCGGCCGGACGAGACGTAGATCGCGATGTCGCGGGGGCGGAGATAGAAGAACTCGACGTCGTTCTCCGGGTCGACGATCCGCAGCTCCTTGGACTCCCGGCGCTGCTGATAGCCGGCCTCATGCAGCATCTCCGCCGCAGGGCCGGACAGGGAACCCTTGTTGGGGACGGCGATGCGCAGCATGAGGTCGGCTTCCTTCGTTCGTTCGTACGTGCGGGGTTGTGGGTTACGGCTCAGAGGTGGGCGTACACGTCGTCCAGGGAGATGCCGCGGGCAACCATCATCACCTGGACGTGGTAGAGCAGCTGCGAGATCTCCTCGGCGGCGGCTTCCTTGCCCTCGTACTCGGCGGCCATCCAGACTTCGGCGGCCTCTTCGACGACCTTCTTGCCGATGGCATGGACCCCCTTGCCGACCAGCTCTGCGGTGCGGGAAGTGGCGGGGTCGCCGTTGGCGGCCTTGTGCTGGAGCTCGGTGAAGAGCTCCTCAAAAGTCTTCTTGGACATGGTGGCGCCCACTTTACGCGTTGCGTCAGCCGACCTGACGCCACGGCTCGGATACTGAGCGGAGGGTGGCCGCGGTCGCCACAGCCGCTGTCACCGCCTCATGTCCCTTGTCCTCGTTGGAGCCCGCGATGCCCGCCCGGTCGAGGGCCTGTTCCTCGGTGTCGCAGGTCAGCACGCCGAACCCGATGGGCACACCCGTGTCGATGGAGACCTGGGTGAGGCCCTGGGTGACGCCCTGGCACACGTACTCGAAGTGGGGGGTGCCGCCGCGGATGACGACGCCGAGCGCGACGATCGCGTCGTAGCCGCGGCCCGCGAGGACCTTCGCGACGACCGGGAGCTCGAAGCTGCCCGGGACCCGCAGGAGGGTCGGCTCGTCGATCCCCAGCTCGCGCAGGGCGCGCAGGGCGCCGTCGACGAGACCGTCCATCACCTTTTCGTGCCACTGTGCCGCGACGACCGCGACGCGCAGGTCGCCGCAGTTGCGTACGGACAGTTCAGGTGCACCCTTGCCGCTCACGTTTCTCCTAAGTGACTTGCTTACTGGTTGCCGCAGGCGGACACGGTGGCCGTGTCCAGCCAGGGCAGGTCGTGCCCCATCCGGTCCCGCTTGGTGCGCAGGTAACGGAGGTTGTGCTCGCCCGCCTGTACGGGCATCGGCTCGCGGTCGGTGACCTTGAGGCCGTGGCGGACGAGCGCGTCGGTCTTGTCGGGGTTGTTGGTCATCAGGCGCAGGCTGCGGACGCCGAGGTCCTCGAGGATCTGCGCGCCGGCGGCGTAGTCCCGGGCGTCGGCGGGCAGGCCGAGCTCCAGGTTGGCGTCGAGCGTGTCGCGGCCGCGCTCCTGGAGTTCGTACGCGCGCAGCTTGGACAGCAGGCCGATGCCGCGGCCCTCGTGGCCGCGCAGGTAGACCACGATGCCGCGGCCCTCGGCCTGGATGCGCTGCAGGGAGGCTTCGAGCTGGGGGCCGCAGTCGCAGCGCAGGGAGTGGAAGACGTCGCCGGTGAGGCATTCGGAGTGGACGCGGACGAGGACGTCTTCGCCCTCGCCGATCTCGCCGTGGACGAGGGCGACGTGCTCGACGCCGTCGACGGTGGAGCGGTAGCCGTAGGCCGTGAACTCGCCGAAGCGGGTGGGGAGCTGGGTCTCGGCCTCACGGCGCACCGTGGGCTCGGAGCTCTGGCGGTAGGCGATCAGGTCCTCGATGGAGATGATCGACAGGCCGTGCGTGCGGGCGAAGACCACGAGCTGGGGCAGCCGGGCCATCGTGCCGTCGTCGTTGACGATCTCCGCGATCGCCCCGGCGGGCGCGAGCCCGGCGAGCCGGGCCAGGTCGACGGCGGCCTCGGTGTGGCCGGGCCGGGCGAGGACGCCGCCCTCGACGGCACGCAGCGGGAAGATGTGACCGGGGCGGGTGAGATCGGTCGGCTGGGTGACCGGATCGGCGAGCACCCGTACGGTGTGGGCGCGGTCGGCGGCCGAGATACCGGTGTCGACCCCTTCCTTGGCGTCCACCGACACGGCGTACGCGGTGCCCTTGCGGTCCTCGTTGATGGCGGTCATCGGGGGCAGGTTCAGCCGGTCCAGCTCGGGGCCGGTCATCGGGACGCAGACCACGCCCGAGGTGTAGCGGACCATGAAGGCCATCAGCTCGGGGGTCGCCGCTGAGGCGGCGAAGATGAGGTCGCCCTCGTTCTCGCGGTCCTCGTCGTCGACGACCACCACCGGGCGGCCCGCCGCGATGTCGGCGATGGCCTGCTCGACCGGATCGAGCGCGAAGTCCGAAGCGTCTTCGTCGTGGCCCGTGCTGTACCAAACCGGCGTGGTTGTCATGCCGGAGCTCCTTCCAGAACGGGCTGCGAGCTCCTGCGTGAGCGCAGCCACCAGTCGCGCATGCCCCACAGGACGAGCGCGCCGTAGATGACGTAGACGAAGCCGGAGAAGGCGAAGCCGTTGGCGAAGTTGAGCGGCACGCCCACCAGGTCGACGAGCAGCCAGGCGAACCAGAACTCGACCATGCCGCGCGCCTGGGCGTACATGGCGACGACCGTCCCGACGAAGATGTACGCGTCCGGCCAGGGGTCCCATGACAGGTGCGGATACGCCTTGAAGAGCAAGGCCACCGCGACCGTGCCGACGGCGGCGGCGCCGACCATCGCCGCGCGCTCGCGCCAGGTGGCGAAGCGTGGGGCGATGTGGCCGTCCTTGGACTGGCTCCTGCTGCGGTTCCACTGCCACCAGCCGTACAGCGCGACGACGATCACGACGACCTGCTTGCCGGCGCTGCCGGTCAGGTGGCCGAAGAAGGCGCCGAAGAGGATGAGGCCGGAGAGGAACTGCACGGGCCAGGTCCATATGGAGCGCCGCCAGCCGAGGGCGAGGGCGGCCAGGCCGAAGAGGTTGCCGACCATGTCCGACCAGATGATGTGCTGGTCGAAGAGGACGAACGCCTCGGAGTTCAGCCAGTTCACTGCCCGGCCCCCTGGGCTCCGGGCAGCCCGGCCGGCTGCTCGGCCCGCGCGCCGAGCAGCCGCTCGACGTACTTGGCGATCACGTCGACCTCGAGGTTGACCGGGTCGCCGGGCTGCTTGAGTCCGAGCGTGGTCAGGGCGAGAGTCGTCGGGATGAGGCTGACGGTGAAGTAGTCGGGGCCGGCGTCGACGACGGTCAGGCTGATGCCGTCGACGGTGACGGAGCCCTTCTCGACGACGTAGCGCGTGAGGTCCGCGGGGAGCGAGATCTTCAGGATCTCCCAGTTGTCGGACGGCTTGCGCTCGATGAGCGTGCCCGTGCCGTCCACATGGCCCTGCACGATGTGCCCGCCGAGGCGCTCGCCCACGGCCATGGGGCGTTCCAGGTTGACGCGGGAGCCGACGGCGAGGGCGCCGAGGCTGGAGCGGTTCAGGGTCTCCGCCATCACGTCGGCGGTGAACTCGTCGCCTTCGTGGTCGACGACCGTCAGACAGACGCCGTTGACGGCGATGGAGTCGCCGTGGCGCGCGCCTTCGGTGACCACGGGGCCACGAAGCCGGAAACGGGAGGCGTCGTCGAGATTCTCGACGGCGGTGACCTCACCCAGCTCTTCGACGATTCCGGTGAACACTTCCCGGGTCCTCCTGCCTCTTCGGGCACGGACTCCGGGGCCTGTCGATGACGACAGATATGAACGAGCGAGAACACCGGGGGCGACGCCGTGTGGGACGTGTCCCGTGGGACACGTCGAAACAAACGGCGGCGCGCACGAATGCCCGCCCGCCGCGCACTGCCTCCCATCCGGACTTTAACCGTCGGTCCAGGAATTTCACCTGGTCAACCGGCCGCTGGAAGCGACCGGGTCGCGGACTGTAACCGCCGGTTCGGACTTTCACCGACCCCGGAGTGCGCTGCTTCTGGTACAGACTCAGTGTGCCACGCCTGATCCGCACCCATGCGGGTGGATGCTGTGGGGTGGCTCACAGGGTGTGCCGATGGACTTCACTGGACACTCGTGACAGGTCAACTGGCGTGCGGACACAGCGGCTTACTAATGGTCCATACCTATTGACGCTGTGGTCTAGTCCTCTTTAGGGTCTGCGTTCACCGGCCCGCCCCAAGAGCGACCCGGCGGCGGTGACGGAGGCCCTTGCCCCGCCGCCGGGTCTCCCCTCCCGGTTCTGTCGCGCCCCGTCCTGTGAGGCTGGAGGCGTGACGACCGGCGACGAGGCGAGCATCGAGGCCGGGGCCGGGTTGGTGGCCCTGGCGGAGTGAGGGTGCTGCTGCCTGCGGCGTCGCTGTGGCCGGCGGCGAACCCGGTGGCGTTCACCGACCGCACACCGGACGCGAACCGCACCCCCTGACGCGGCCGTCACGCCGGGCGCGAGGCAGATACCGGACGCCGATCTCGCGCCGGTCGCCGACCGGCCGCCTATCGCTCCGGAGGCGCGAACAGCTCGTCCTGAGCTCCGTCCCGCGCCATGAGCAGCGCGCCACGGAGGACCGCGCCGCCACCGAGTGCGCCGGCCCGTACCTCGGTGGGCAGCGGTGACATCCGGGCGAGGCGCTCCTGGACGCGTGCGGCGAGCCCCTCACCGCCCGCCCGCCCGATCTCGCCCGCGAGCACCACACACCCGGGATCGAGCACGGCAACCACGGACGCGGCACCGAGGGCCACGCGATCGGCGAGCGCGTCGAGGAAACGGGAGGCGGAGTCGGGAGTGGTGGTGGACGAGTTCGCCAGGGGGGCGGCGTGCCCTGCCGGGGAGTTGGCCTTACCCGCGTAGGGCACTGCGGCATCCGGGTCCGGGTACGGGACGGCCCGGGCCACCGCCGCGCGTACCAGGGCCGCCGCATGGGGCTCGTGCGGCGCCACCGGTGCCACGATCCCGTACTCCGCCGCGAGTCGGGCGATCGCCGCGGCCCCCGCGAGGGAGTGGAAGCCTCCCTCGCAGCCCGTCGCCGACGGGAGCGCGCCCGTGCCCGGGACCGGAAGAAAGCCGATCTCCCCCGTTCCGCCGGAGGCGCCGCGGCGCAGGGTGCCGTCGAGGACCACGGCGGCACCGATGCCGTGGCCGAGCCACAGCAGGACGAACGTGTCGCGGTCACGGGCGGCGCCGTCCCGTTGCTCGGCCAGCGCCGCGAGGTTGGTCTCGTTCTCGACGAGGACGCGGGCCGGGAACCGTTCCTCGAGGACGGTGGCGAGGCGGCGGTGCCATTCGGGCAGACCGGTGGAGTCGCGGAGTTCGCCGGTGGCGGGGTCGATCAGGCCCGGGGCTCCGATGCCGACGGTGTGCAGCCGCTCGACGCCCGCCTCCTTGGCCGTGCGTTCGACCAGCGTGACCGCCTGCTCGACGGCGGGCCCGGTGTCCGTCTCGTCGCCGATCGGCACCGACGCCTCGGCCAGCACCGAGCCCAGCAGGTCCGCGACGACCACGGCGACGCCCTCGGTGCGTACGTCGAGGGCCGCCAGGTGGGCCCGGTCGGCGACGATCCCGTACAGGCGGGCGTTCGGGCCGCGCCGCTGGGCACCCGTCTCCCCCACCACGCCTATCAGCCCGGCCTCGGTGAGGCGTTCGACGAGGTCGGCGACCGAGGGCCGGGAGAGGCCGGTGAGCTGCTTCAACTGCCCGGCCGTCAAAGGGCCTTCCTGCTGCAGCAGCCGCAGGGCGAGCCGGTCGTTGATGGCCCGGGCGGTGCTCGGGGATGCGGGCGGCATGCCGGGATCCTTCCAGATCAGTGGCGCCATGGCGGCGGCCCGATAATGTCTATCTATCAGGCAGGCTCCCTGATAGTTTACGGCGGCAGAGCGGGAAGAAGGCAGCGGAGGGGCCGGAGCATGAGTGAAGTGGTCTACGACCAGCGCGAAGCGAAGCGCGCCCGGTACGCCGTGTCGGCGGTGTTCGCCGTGCACGGTGCCGTCACCGGGTCCTTCGCGACCCGCGTCCCGTGGATCCAGGACCACGCCTCGGTGAGCACGGGCCAGCTCGGTTTCGCGCTCGCCTTCACGGCGTTCGGCGCCTCCGTCGCGATGCCGCTCGCCGGCCGGATCAGCCACCGCTTCGGCAGCCGTACGGCCCTGCGGGGCCTGATCGCCCTCTGGACGCTCTCCCTGACCCTCCCGGCCCTCGCGCCGAACCTGCTCACCCTCTGCCTGGCGATGTTCACGTACGGCGCCACGGCGGGCATGGCCGATGTCGCCATGAACGCGCTGGGCGTCGAACTCGAGCACCGGCTCGGCAAGTCGATCATGTCCGGGCTGCACGGCATGTGGAGCGCGGGCGCGCTGATCGGCTCGGCCGCCGGTACGCTCGCCGCGCACCTGGGCTCGGACGCGCGCCTCCACCACACGCTGGCGGCAGCGGCCCTCACACTCCTCGGCGTGGCCGCCTGTCACTGGGTGCTCGACCTGGTGCCCACCGAGGACGAGGAGCCGCCCCCGAGGTTCGCGCTGCCGCCCAGGTCGGCGCTGCTGATCGGCGCGGTCGGCTTCTGCGCGGTGTTCGCGGAGGGCGCGAGCCTGGACTGGTCGGCGGTCTACCTCCGGGACCAGCTGGGCACCTCGGACGGTCTCGCGGCGGCGTCGACGACCGGGTTCATGCTGACCATGGCGGTGGCCCGGCTCGTGGGCGACGCGGTCGTGAACCGCTTCGGCTCGGTGCGGACCGTGCGCATCGGCGGTGTCCTGGCCGTGCTCGGCGGGCTGCTCATCGTCGTCGCGGACCATCCCGCGGCGGCCATGGCGGGCTTCGCGCTGCTGGGCCTGGGCATCGCCGTCGTCGTACCGCTGTGCTTCGCGGCGGCCGGGCGCAGCGGTCCCAACCCGAGCCTGGCCATCGCCGGCGTCGCCACCATCACGTACACCTCGGGGCTGATCGCCCCCAGCGCGATCGGCGGGCTGGCCCAGGCGACGAGCCTGATGGTGTCGTTCGGTCTGGTGACGGTCCTGACCTGCGGACTCGTCGCCTTCGCGGGCGTCCTGCGCACGGCCGACCGCGACCGCCCGAAGGTCAGCCCGCCGAGCACGGTGGTCCCCGACCTACGCCCCTGACCCTGAGCGGTCAGCGCGCCAAGTCGTAGGCGTAATCGGGTGCGAACGTCCCCGGTGCGCCCTTGCAGCCGTCGGACTCCCCCGGCAGCTTCACCCACAGGTAGGCGTCGATCCGTGCCTCTCCGGTACGCAGGGTCGGCGCCTGCCCAAGTTTCCGGCCGTCCGGGTCGCACCACACGCCGGGGGGCGGGGCGCCGTTCCCGTTGCGGCTGGTGTCGATCACGGCGCCCAGGCCGGCGGGGCCACCGAGTGCGTCGAGGGTCCGGCGGACGTAGCCGATCTCGTCGCCCGTCCGGTTGAAGTTGGCGACGTTGCTGAAGATGCCGTCCGAGGAGGCGGCGGACGCGGCACCGGCCTGCCGCAGCAGCCCGGCCTGTTTCTCCGGCGTGTTCCAGTCGGAGTGGCCCGCGTCGTAGTAGACCCGTGCATTCGGGTTCGCCGCCTTGAGGACGCGGCCCGCGCGGGCCAACGAGGCGAAGCGGGCGCTCCGGTCGCCCTCGGAGAGGCAGTCGGACTGGGCGAGCGCGTCGGGCTCCAGGACCACGATGACCTCGTCGGAACCGAGGCCCGCCGCGAACTTGTCGATCCACCCGTCGTACGCGCCGAGGTCCGGCGCCCCGCCCTGCGAGGCGCCGCCGCAGTCGCGGTTGGGTATCGCGTACGGCACGACGAGCGGAACCGTGTCCGTGTCCGAACCGGCCGAAGTGACCGCCCTGACGCGGGAGGTGATGTTCGACGGGGTGTAGTCCGCGAACCACACCGCCTGCGGACGGTCCGCTATCCGGGACTCTATGACCGGGCGGCGCGGGTCGTCGCGGTTGGCGCGGACCCACTCGACGACCCGGGACTCGGGGTAGCGGTACATCTGCCCGGACACAGGCTCGGTCCTCGGCTTCCTCGTCTCGGTCTTCGCGGTCTTCGAGGGCTTCGGGCTCGGTTTCGCCTTGGACGGGGAGAGCGACGGCGATGGCGACGGCGAGGCGGACGTCTTCGAGGCGGACGGCGTGGGCACGGCGGGCAGCGGCGCCAGGAACGGTGAACTGGACACGTCGGGGCGCGCCTCGTCGGTGCCGCGCCCGTCGTCGAGCGCGGACATCATCCCCGTCGCGGTGCCGACCGCGACGACGGTGGAGGCCACCGCCAGCATGGCGCCGCGCCGGGCGGCGCGCCTGTGCTCGGCCCTGCGGTCGGCCAGGCGCTGGGCACGTAGGCCTGACACGTGGTGCTCCCCCCTCCACCGCCGGCTTGTTCCCCCGTTCTGGGGAAGCGCTCGGCCCGGCGGCCCTCGGGACAGCCTAGGCCTGGGACGCTGCCCCCATGGTGCGGTTCGAACAGATCACAGCTCCCGAGCACGGCGTCGACGCGGTGGCACACCGGATGCGCGTGCTCGGCGCGGCCTGGCCGGAGCGGGACGGTGTCGCGGTCTTCAACCGCGTCTACCTGGCCGTCACGGAGGAGGTCGACCGGCGCCTGGACACTGGGCACTTCACCGACGCACGCGCCGCGATCACCCTGGACGTGCGTTTCGCGGAGCGCTACCTGGCGGCGGTCGAGGCGGTCGCGAACGAACGGCGTCCGCCCGCCTCCTGGCGACCGCTGTTCCAGTTCCGGCGTCATCCCGGCGTACGTCCGTTGCAGTTCGCGCTCGCGGGCATCAATGCGCACATCGGCCACGATCTTGCGCTGGCGGTTGTAGACACCTGTCGTACGCTCGACTGCGAACCGGCCGAACTGGAGGATGAGTTCGAGCGCGTGGGCGACGTCCTCATCACGCTGGAGGAGCGCATCCGCGAAGATCTGATGCCGGGTCCCGACCTCCTCCAGATCGCCGACCCGCTGACCCATCTGCTCGGCGCGTGGAGTCTGGAGCGGGCCCGCGACGCGGCATGGTCCGCAGCCCGCGCCGTGTGGGCCCTGCGCGGACTCCCGGAGTTGGCCGAGGAGTTCGTCGAACGTCTCGACACGGGCGTGGGCCTGGTCGGCCGCTGCCTGCTCACTCCGCTGGCGTGCCGCTGACCCGGTGGCTCGTGGACGCGTCTGCCGGATCCTCCGTCTTCCCGGCGGCACGCCGTGGACCGTCGAGGAACTCCATCGGCCCCGCGCTCCGTCGCACCGGCCGGTCGGCGTGGTAGGACGACGGGGGGACAGACATGGATCGAACACGGATGAGGAGTGTCCATGGCCACGCGATTGGGACTGAGTCTTCCGCAGACGCACCAGTACGACCTCGGACGGGACGTGCCGGACGTGGCGCGCGCAGCCGAGGAGATCGGCTACGAGAGCCTGTGGGTGCTCGAACGCGCCCTGTTCCCGGAGCCCGCGACCCAGGGCGTGTACGGCATTCCGGGCCTCCCCTGGCCCGAGGCGTACCGCGGCCTCGCCGAGCCGCTGGTGACGCTGACGCTGGCCGTCTCGGCCACCCGGCGGGCGCGGCTCGGCACGAGCGTGCTGGTCGCCCCGCTGCACGGCCCGTTCCAGCTGGCCCGGACCCTCGGCACGCTGGACGCGGCGAGCGGCGGCCGGGTCGTGGTGGGCCTCGGCACGGGCTGGTCGCTCGACGAGTACGCGGCCGCCGGGGTCGCGCCCTTCGAGGAGCGCGGCCGGGTCCTGGACGAGGTCATCGACGTGTGCCGCGCCGTGTGGGGCCCGGACCCGGTGGTGTACGAGGGCCGCCTCACCAAGATCGCGTCGGCCGTGGTCGCTCCCAAGCCCGCCCGGCCGATCCCCATCCTGCTGCCCGCCAACAGCAAGAAGGCGCTGGCCCGGATGGTCGACCGCGCCGACGGCTGGATGCCGATCGCCATGGGTGTCGAGCAACTCGCCGCGCAGGCACGGCAGGTGCGGGACGCCTGGGCCGAGGGCGGGCGCACGGAGCAGCTCCAGACGGTGGCGCGGGCGAACCTCCAGTACGTGGCCAAGGCGTACGACGGCTCGGACCGCGCCCCGTTCCAGGGCAACGTCGAGCAGATCGTGGCGGACCTCGCGGCGCACGCCGAGGTCGGCATCGAGGAGTTCATCCTGGAGTTCCAGGATGTCCCGCGGGACGCTCAGGAGCTCAAGGACCTGGCTGCCGAGGTGTACACGGCGGCGCGAGCGGCCGGAGTCTGACCCCGGCGCCGTTCTGAACGACCGACCCGACCCATGACCCGACCCGGCCTCAGTCCTCGGGCAACTCCACCGGCGCGATCTCGTCGTAGACGTCGCCGGGCCCGGGGTTGGCCGGGTCGGTCTCGCCACCGAAGTGGTGCATGACGCCCCACACGGCGTTCAGCGCGGTCTGCACGGCTCCCTCGGCCCAGCCGGCCGTCCAGGAGATGTCGTCGCCCGCGAGGAAGACGCCCCGCTTGTCCCCGGGCAGCCGGTCCTGCATGAAGTGCGTGAACAGGCGCCGCTGGTAACGGTAGTGGCCGGGCAGGTTGGCCTTGAACGCGCCCATGAAGTAGGGCTCGTTCTCCCAGGACACGGTCACCGGGTTGCCGATGACGTGCTTCCTGATGTCGACCTTCGGGTAGATCTCTCCGAGCGACTTCAGCATCACCTCCATCCGCTCGTTCGCCGACAGCGGCAGCCACTTCAGGCTGTCGTCGCACCAGGTGTAGGAGAGGCAGATGACGGCGGGCTCGTCCGGGCCGTTGTCGAGGAGGTAAGTCCCGCGCGTCATACGGTCGGTGAGCGTCATCGACATCACGTCGCGGCCGGTCTGCTCGTCCTTGTCCAGCCAGAACGGCCGGTCGACGGGCACGAAGAGCTTGCTCGACTCCATGTAGTGGGTCCGCTCGATCGCCGTCCAGTGGTCGATCGGGAAGAGCGCGTCGTCACAGGCGACCTTGGACAGCAGCATCCAGGACTGGGCGGTGAAGATCGCCGCCTGGTACGTACGGATGTCGCCGGAGGCGTCGCTGACCGTGATCCGGTTGCCCGCGGTGCGGTTGAGGCGGGTCACGGCGGGCCGCGGGGTCCCGTCGTGCAGCTTCGCGAGCGAGGTGCCGTACGCCCAGTGCACGATCTTCTCCGGCTCGCGCTCCCAGAGGCGCAGCGGGAGCTGCTGGGAGCCGCCGACGATGCCGCGGTGGTGGTCGTCCGCCTCGGTGTAGACGACGCGCAGGATCTCGAGGATCGAGTTCGGGAAGTCCGTGTCCCAGCCGCCCGTGCCGAAGCCGACCTGGCCGAAGATCTCGCGGTGTCGGAAGGACTTGAAGGCCTCCGAGTCGCAGAGGAAGCCGTAGAAGGTCTGGTTGTCGAACTTCTCGACGAGCTTGGCCCAGATCTCGCGGATGCGCGGGACGTCGCGCTCGCGCATGGCCCGGTTCATGTCGGAGAAGTCGGCGCCGTCTTCGAGACAGGCGTTCCAGGCCGCCGCCACCTGCCGGTAGACGTCGGGCAGATCCTCGATGGTCTCGGCGTAGTGCGACTCGCCCTTGAGGTCGACGACGGTCGACGGCGTGGCCTCCGCGAGGGGGTTGGGGAACGGTTCGGTCCGCAGCCCCACCAGGTCGATGTAGTGCTGGAGCGCGGTCGAGGACGGCGGAAAGCGCATCGCGCCCATCTCGGCGGTGAGGGAGGGATCGCAGCCGTCGAAGCCCACGGTCCGGAGCCGGCCGCCGATCCGGTCGGCCTCGTACACGACCGGCTTGAGGCCCATCTTCATCAGCTCGTACGCGGCCACGATGCCGGACAGCCCGCCGCCGATGACCGCGACCTCGGTGCCGAGCTCGGTCGCCGGTATCCGGCCCAGGCCCGCGGGGTGCGCGAGGAAGTCGTCGTACGCGTACGGGAAGTCCGGGCCGAACATGGTGATCGGTGGCTGCGCGTCGGTGTGCGGGACGGCGGTGGGCACCGTGGACGTCATGGGGTACGGACTCCTTGCGCGAAAAGCTTGTTCAGGGGGTGGCGGTGTTCAGATCAGGGACCCGTAGAGACCGGGGCGCCGGTCCTTCAGGTACGGGTTCTCCTCGCGTGAGGCGGCGAGGAACGCGGGATCCACGTCACCGAGGACGAGTTCCTCGCCGCGGCCCGCGCGGGCCCGGGCGCCTCCGTCGGGGCCTGCCAGCGTGGAGAGCCCGACGAACTCGAACTCCCCTTCCGCGCCGACCCGGTTGACGTAGGCGACGTACATCTGGTTCTCGAAGGCGCGCACCGGGACGACGGACTCGGCGACGAACTGGAACGGGTGCATCTGGGCCGTGGGCACCACGAGCAGGTCGGTGCCGGCGAGTGCGTGGGCGCGGACGTTCTCCGGGAACTCGACGTCGTAGCAGATCATGAGGCCGATGCGGAGACCGCCCAGCTCGGCCTGGACGACGGGCTCGTCGCCCGGGGTGAACCACTCCTGCTCGAAACGGCCGAAGAGGTGGGTCTTGCGGTAGTCGGCGAGGCGGGTGCCGTCGGAGTGGACCAGCTGGGCCGAGTTGAAGACGGTCTCGCCGACGCGTTCCGGGTAGCCGTAGACGATCGCCACCCCGTGCCGGGCGGCGATCTCGGCGACCGCGTCCGCGGAGTCGCCGTCGGCGGGCTCGGCGAGCCGGTGCACGTCGGCGCCGATCGCGTACCCGGTCAGGAACATCTCCGGGGCGACCAGCAGCCCGGCGCCCGCGGCGGCGGCACGGCCCGCGGCCTCGTCCAGAACCTTGAGGTTCTCGACGACGGAGCCGGGACGGCCGGAGCTTTGGAGCAGGGCGGTGCGCATGCGTGTTCCTCACCGGTACGGAAGGGGCCGCGGGCCGGACAGGGGGCCCAGAGAGACGGTACGGGCGGCGGGCTCGGCCGGACAAGGAGGAGCCGTTGCGCGCCGGTGGACGAATCGTTGCGTCCGTCGCGGCTTCGGCGGCGATTCGTTGCGCTCCCCGGGTATGACGGCCTGTCATCCCAGGGGCGCATCAGGGAGGTGCGTGTCCGCCCGGTGGTGGACGCGCGGTGCAGCCTCCGGCGCGATTCGCCGCGGCGTCGGCGCCAGGACAGTGAGAGCTGTCCGAACGACCCGTCGAAAGGACCGCCATGAACCGCCGTACGAAGACCGCCGTGCTCGGCACGGCCCTGCTCGTCACCGCCGGAGTCACGGGATCCGCCGCGGCCTCCGCCACCGCGACGACCACGGCTTCGGCCACCACCTCCGCCACCGCGTCCGGTGAGGGGCAGCGCGAGGCCGCCGCTCTCACCGGCACCGCGAAGCTGCACCGGACGGCGGGTGACGTCATCACGTTCTCCTTCGACGCGCATCTGGCGGCCAGGAACACCGACAACCCGCTGAAGGCCACCGGCACCTTCCGCTGGAGCCACCACGACGCGAACGGCGAGGGCGGCGGCTGGGCGAAGGCGAAGGTCGACTGCCTCGTCACCGGCGGCAAGGTGGCCGTCGTCTCCGGGGTCATCACCGACACGGACCTGGAGGGGGTCAAGGGCCACCGGGTGGGCATCACCGTGCACGACACCGGCGGCACCGACCGGCTCGGCTACAGCTGGGCCGCGTCCGAGGACATGGGCCCGAAGGACCTGCCCAAGTGTGTCGGCTCCGCGCCCTTCGAGAAGGTGAAGAAGGGCACGGGCGACTTCAAGGTCGTGCCTTGGAACCCGAACTTCTAGCTTCTGGCCGGGCGAGTGTCCTCTTCCCGGCAGCCGTCAGCAGCGCGGCCAGGAGGTAGGGCACCGCGAGCAGGGCGAAGGCGGTGCCGTGTGTGGTCGCCGTCCCGGCCACCGCGTAGGCGCCGTACACCGCGATGGTGGTCAGGTCGGTGCCCACCCCGGCCACCGAGGTCAGGGTGGCCCGGCCCGTTCCGCCGATGCGGTCCTGGAGCCGGGCGTCGGCCAGCACGGTCGCCAGCTGGAAGCCGCAGAAGGCGAGGGCGACCAGCCCGATGCCGGCCGGAGTCCGCGCCGCCGCGCCCGCGGCCAGCGCCAGCGCGGAGCCCGCCAGCAGCCCGGCGAACCCGCCCCTGCCCAGCCGCCGTCCCGCACCGGCCAGCAGGCCGCCCACCGTCGCGCCCGCCCAGATCAGCAACAGCCAGTACGGGACGGCACTCTCCGCGACGCCCGTGTCGCGCACGAGCAGCGGCGTGTACTCGTCCAGCGCGCCCCACACCGCGGTGACGGCCGGCACGAGCAGCAGGGCACCGCGGACGGACCGGTCGTCGCGGGCCTCGGCGAGTCCGGCCCGCAGTGTCCGGGCCCATCCGTCGCCTGGTCCGTCCGCCGTGGCGGCGGTCGGGTCCCGGTGCTCCGGGAAACCGGCCGCGGTGACAGCCGTCAGCAGACAGGCCAGCACACTGGCGAAACCCACGGCCGGGTAGCCGCCGAAGTCGAGCACCGGGCCGGCCAGCCCCATCGCCGCCATCACGCCCACGAGGCCGGCCGCGTGGGCCCGGCCCATGGTGCGCGCGTACCCGTCGGCCGCGCCGAGCCGGTCGAGCTCCTCGTACACCAGCGCCTCCAGCGCGCCGGAACCGAGCGCTTCCTTGGCGCCCCAGAGTACGAAGCCGAGGGCGAACGCCCAGTACGACGGGGCGAGCACCCACAGCGTGAATCCGGCGGCGGTGAGCAGCGGCCCGAACCACAGCAGCACGCGCCGCGAGACGGCGTCGGCCCAGGCGCCGGACGGGATCTCCAGCACGACGCCGGTCAGCGACCACAGGCCGAACAGCGAGGAGATCTGCCAGACGGTGAGCCCGGTGTCGTGGAACAGCAGCGCGTACACCGGGTAGAGCAGGACGAGGTTGTCCAGGAACATGTAGCCGTACAGCGTGGCCGCCAGCCGCCGGACGGCGAGGCCGGTACCGGTACCGGTGCTGGGCACACGTGCAGGTGAGAGACTCATGAGGCCTTCCCGAAGGGACCGCAGGGACAGTTCGGACGCCGGAGGTACGGCGGCCGAGGCGGTCCTCGGGAGGCACGGCTGGTGGATCAATGTCGCCAGGTCATGAGACCGATGTTAGACGGGACCGGCGGTCCGGCCCAGCGGAATGGTCGTGAGCGAGAAAGTCGTGATCACCGCCGCGTGGTCCGAGGGCCAGTCGTTGTCCTCGACGTCGGGCCAGGGTCGGGGATTGCCGGTGACGAGGGTCCGCGAGTCGAGCACGCGCAGGCTGTCACCCGCGTGCAGGACGTAGTCGATCCGGTCCCGCGGCTCCGGGCGTCCGCTGCCGTCCTCGTGCTCGGTGTGCACCGGGGACCAGGTGACGCCGGGTTCCTCGATCGGGTCGGGGTGGGCATCGCGGTAGGAGTCGCGCAGGCCCGCCTCCGCGGCGGCCTTGGTCACAGGCCACTCGGCGTCCGTGCGGTCCAGGTGGGAAGGGGCGTTGAAGTCGCCGACGAGGAGGACCGGAGTGGTGTCGCGGGCCGCGAGGTCCGGGGCCATCGTGTCCAGGATCTCCCTCAACTGGCCGAGCCGTCCCCCCTCGTGGGCCACGAGCTCGGGCGCGGCGAGTCCGTCGAAGGAGGCTTCGTACGGGCCGTACGGCGTGTAGTCGAGGTGGGCACTCCAGAGCACGATCTCCTGCCGCTCGCTGAGCCGGATTCGCACTCCGGTGGCCCCGTAGAAGCCGGGGTCCGGGGCGCCGAGACGGGCGACGACCGGATACCGGCTGATGACGCCGAGGTTCTCGCCCGCCTGGTGGTGCTCCCAGCCGAGAGCGTCGGCGAGTTCGCGGGCGGAGGTGCCGTACGTCTCCTGGAGGCCGACCACGTCGACGCCCGCCTCCAGGATGACCTTGAGCTGCTTCTCGCGGTGGTGGGCGACCTTCGTACCGCCGTACCAGAGATTCCAGGTCATCACGCGGAGTTCGCGGGGCTCAGGGGGCTCGCGGGACTCATGGGATTCATGGGGCGTGATCATCTCGCGCAGCCGTGCCGGGGTCACCTCCTCCAGGCTCTCCAGGACCGTGCGCCCGGGCGCGGCGGCGATCGGCGCCAGCGACGGCACCGCGAGGACCGCGCAGCCCGCCGCCTCGGCGGAGGAGACACCGGTCTGGGTGTCCTCGACGGCCACGCAGGCGGCGGGGTCGACGCCGAGGGCGTGGCAGGCGGCGAGATACGGGTCGGGGTCGGGCTTGGTGCGCGGGGTGTCGTCGGCGGTGATGGTGACCGCGAACCGTCCGGCGCCCAGGGCCTCGACGACGTGGTCCGCGACGGCACGCGGGGACGCGGTCACCAAGGCAGTGGGTACGCCGTCCGCCGCCAGCGCGTCGAGGAGCCGGAGAGCGCCGGGCCGGGCCACGACACCCGAGCGCACCCGTACCGCGAACTCCCGGTGCAGGTCCGCGGCGACCTCGGCGAACGGGGCGCCCGTGGCCCGGCTCAGCACCTCGGCGGTGTGCTCGACGGGCCGCCCGAGCACATCGGCCTCGTCGGTCTCCGCGAGCGAACGGCCGAGTCCCGCCGCCACCTCCTCGACCGCCTCCCACCACAGCCGCTCGGTGTCCACGAGGGTGCCGTCCATGTCGAACAGGACTGCCTGGAGCGGTAGTTGGTGGGTGTCGGCCGTGTGGGAGGTGTGGAGGGTGTCAGCCGTGCGGGGGTTGTGGGGGGTCACGTGGCTCTCTCTCATACGCGTTCGGCCACAAGGACCGGACGCTCCGGCAGGCTGACGGTCACCGTGGAGCCCGCGCCCAGAGCGGCGGCCTCGTGGGTCGGCAGGTCGGCCTTCACCTCGGTGCCGTCGGCGAGGCGGACGGTGACGCGGGTGGCCGCACCGAGGAAGGCGGAGGAGACGACGCTGGCGTCGCCGGCCTCCTCGGCCTTCACCCGCACCGCCTCGGGCCGTACGAGTACGTCTACCTCCGCCGCGGCGGGCGCTTCGCCGTCGACCGGCAGCCGCTGACCGAGCACCTCGACCGTCCCGTCGGCCGACCGCCCCGGAATACGACTCATGGTCCCGACGAACTCGGCGACGAAGGCCGTGGCGGGCCGACCGTACAACTCCGCCGGAGCCGCGCACTGTTCGAGCCGTCCGGCGCGCATCACGGCGACCCGGTCGGCCATCGACAGGGCCTCTTCCTGATCGTGTGTCACGAACAATGTGGTGATGCCGAGTTCCTGCTGAAGCCGGCGGATCTCCTCGCGCAGGTTGAGCCGCACCTTGGCGTCGAGCGCCGACAGCGGTTCGTCGAGCAGCAGCACGCGCGGCCGCAGAGCGAGCGCCCGGGCCAGCGCGACGCGCTGCTGCTGACCTCCGGAAAGCTGGTGGGGGAAGTTGCCGCCCTTGTCGCCGAGCCCGACGAGTTCGAGCAACTCGGCGGCGCGGGACCGCCGTTCGGCCGTACGCACCTTGCGCATCCGCAGCCCGAACGCCACGTTGTCGAGGGCGCTGAGGTGCGGGAAGAGGCTGTACGACTGGAAGACCATCCCGGCGTCGCGCCGGTGGGCCGGGACGCGCGTGACGTCCTCGCCGTCGACCAGTACCTCTCCGGAGTCGGGGTGTTCGAACCCGGCGAGCATCCGCAGCGCGGTGGTCTTGCCGCAGCCGGACGGGCCGAGGAGGGCGAGGAGTTCGCCGGGGCGTGCGGTCAGGTCCAGTCCGTCCAGGGCGACGGTGGGCCCGAACTCGCGGCGCAGTCCCCGGAATTCGACGGTGGCCGCCTCGGTGTCGGTGGCCTTCTCAAGCGGAGTGGTGACGGTCATGGTTCATCCCCGGGGAGCGGTACGGGAGCGCCCGCCGAACCCGGCGAGCGCGAGAAGGAGTGCCCAGGTGACAAGCAGACTGAGCACGGACACGGCGACGGACAGCTGGGCCTGCGAGCCGCTGACGTTGACGATCCACACGGCGAAAGGCTGGAAGCCGAGCAGCTGGGCGACGGTGAACTCGCCGAGCACCAGGGCCAGCGTGAGGAACGAGGCGTTGAGCAGTGCCCCGCGCAGGTTCGGCAGCACGGCCCGTACGAGCGCCTGCGGCCAGCCCGCGCCACAGCTGCGGGCCGCCTCGACGAGGGTGCGTACGTCCATCGCGCGCAGCCCGGCGTCCAGCGCCCGGTACACGAACGGCAGCGCCATCACGACGTACGCGAGGACGAGCACGAACGGGAAGTCGGGATTCTGGATCGCCGTGAACGTCTGGAACAGCGGGGTGCGCGAGAGGTGTTCGGGCCCCCACTTCAGGACCGTGCCGATCCCGGCGACGAACGCGATCGGCGGCACGACGAGCGGCAGCGAGCAGACCACCTCGACGACCGGCCGCAGCTTCGGCGCGCCGAGCCGCAGCGCGACCATGGCGGGCACCATCAGCAGCAGGACGATCGCGATGGTGGCGGCGGCCAGTTCCAGCGAGAGCAGCAGGCTGGAGACGAAGCCGTCGGTGCCGAAGATCTGGGTGTACGCCTCGAAGGTGACGCCCTCCCCCGGCACGTCGACCGTGAAGATCACGGACGCGGCCAGCGGCACCAGGAAGTAGAGCGCGGCGCCGACGAGGACGACCCCGCGCCAGGGACGTACGCGTTCGGACCTTTTCGGGCTCCGAGCGGATGCGTTCACGTTTCGAGCGGATGTGGTCATGCTTCGAGCCATCGCGCGCTCCGTCGTTGCAGGGGCAGGTACACGGCCATCACCAGGCCCGCCACGATGACCATGTCGAGGCTGAGGGCGAGCGCCACGTTCTCCTGGCCGACCAGGACGTTGCCGGAGATGGCGTCGGCGATCTGCAGGGTGACCAGCGGGATCGAACTTCCCACCATGGCCGCGGCGGTGGCGTACGCGGCGAAGGCGCTGCCGAAGAGCAGCACGAACCCGCCGAGGAGCGACGGTGCGAGGACGGGCAGGGCGACGTGCCGCCAGTACTGGACGGCGGTGGCCCCGTTGTTGCGCGCGGCCTCACGCCACTGGACGCGCAGGCCGTCGAGGGCGGGGGTGATGGTGAGGACCATCAGTGGGATCAGGAAGTACAGGTAGACGATCACCAGTCCCCAGAAGCTGTAGAGGTCCCAGCCCTTGTCGGAGAGGTCCAAGTACCGGGTCAGGACCCCGGAGTTGCCGAGGGTGGCGACGAAGGCGAAGGCCAGCGGGACGCCGCCGAAGTTGGCGAGGACGCCGGAGGCGGTGAGTACGGCCTCGCGCAGCGCGCGGAAGCGTGAGGTCACCACGGCCTGGGCCAGCAGGAGTCCGAGGACGGCCGAGATGACCGCCGAGACGGCGGACAACTTGACGCTGCCGAGCAGGGCGGTGAAGTACGCGCCCTTGAGCGAGGCCGTCACGTTGGCCGTGGTGTACGAACTCGCCCCGCCGGCCGGGTCCTTGACGGTGAAGGCGCCGTTCAGCATGGCGAGGGCGGGGATCCCGAAGGCGAGCGCCACGAAGGCGAGCAGCGGGACGACGGCGAGCCAGCCGGGCGCGTGGCGCCGCCGCTTCGGAGAAGCGACCGGCGGCGCCACGTCGACTCGTGTGAGGGTCGCGGTCATCCGGAGACGGCCTTGCCCCAGCCCTGCCCGAGCACGTCCTTGGCCTTGCTCTGCTGCGCCTCCGTGGGGAACTCCGGAGTACCGGAGACCTCGGGCAGCTTGGCCGCGGCGGTCTTGTCGAGGGTGCCGGCCTTCTCCATGGCGGTCATCAGGGCCGGGCGGGCGTATCCCTTGAGCCAGAGGTTCTGGCCCTCGGCGCTGTAGAGGTACTCCTGCCACAGGCGGGCGGCCGCCGGGTGCGGGGCGTCCTTGTTGACGGCCTGCGAGTAGTACTGGGAGAACTCGCCGTCGGACGGGACCGCGACCTTCCAGTCCAGCCCCTTGGACTTGAACTCGTCGGCGTACCCGGCGTTGAGGTAGTCCCAGTCGATGCTGATCGGCGTCTCGCCCTTCTCGACCGTGGCGGGAGTCGACTCGACGGGCGTGTAGTTGCCGTTCTTCTTGAGCTCGGCGAAGAAGTCGAGCCCGGGCTGGATGTCGTCGAAGGAGCCGCCGCTCGCGAGGGAGGCCGCCCAGACGCCGCCGAAGGCCGAACCGGACTTGGTGGGGTTGCCGTTGAGCGCGACCTGGCCCTTGTACTGCGGCTTGAGGAGGTCCTCGAAGGTGGTCGGGCACGTCTTCACGCGCTTGGCGTCGCAGCCGATGGAGATGTAGCCGCCGTAGTCGTTGTACCAGCGGCCCTGCGCGTCCTTCTGGCCCTCGGGGATGTCGCCGAAGCCCGCGACCTTGTACGGCGCCAGGAGTCCCTGCTGGGCGGCGCTCAGGGCGAAGGAGCTGCCGAGGTCGAGCACGTCGGGAGCGCGGTCCTGGCCCTTTCGGGAGGTGACGGCGTTGATCTCGTCCTGGCTGCTGCCGTCGGGGTTCTCGACCTCGATCTTGATGCCGTACTTCTTCTCGAAGCCGTCGATCAGCGCGCCGTAGTTGGCCCAGTCGCGGGGCAGCGCGATCGCCTGCAGCGTGCCCTCCTTCTTGGCCGCCTTGACGAGCGCGTCCATACCGCCGAAGGCCTCGGCCGAGGTCGCGGTGGCGGCGCTCTTGCCGTCGGTGGTGGTGGACGCGTCGTCGGGGGCCGCGCCGCAGGCACTCAGGGCGAGTGCGGCAGCGCCGACGAAGACGGCTGTTCTCGGCAGGGACACGGTCACGGTCTTCTCCAGGGGTGCGCTCAGGGATCACACGAGGCAGAGGTCACACGAGGCAGGGGTCATAAGAAGCAGGAGTCATACGGGACTGAGAACTCGTCAGCGGAACTTGTCTGAACAAGTTGGCCTCAGTAGGCCCGCCATTGATGTCCTGTTCGTAAACTCTGGAAAAACCATGACCCTTGATTCTCCGGCCAGTCGCCGGGCGCACGTGTCACCGCCGATCCTCGTCTAGGCTGGTCAAGGGGTACGCACCTGCACACAGAGGGGGAGCATGGCGGCACGACACGAGGAGATCGCCGAGGAACTCCGGCGGGCGATCGACCGCGAGGAGTACACCGTGGGCAGTCGACTGCCCGCCGAGACCGACCTCGCGGCTCGCTACGGCGTATCCCGCGGCACCGTCCGCCAGGCCGTCGCCGCGCTGACCTCCGAGGGGCTCATCGGCTCCCGGCAGGGCGCGCGCCGCGTGGTCCTGGCCAGCCGCCGCAGCCAGACCTTCGAGGAGTTGCGCAGCTTCGCCCAGTGGGCGCGCGCGATGGGCCGCGAGGCGACAGGACGCGTGGTGTCGGCCACGTACCGCCCGGCCACTCCCGAGGACTCGGTACGCCTCCAACTCGCCCCCGGCACCCCCGTGTTGCACGTCCTGCGCGTACGCGGCCTGGACGGCGAACCCGTGCTTCTGGAGCGCACGGTCTACGCCGACTGGATCTCCCCCGCCGTGGAGCGCATCGAGCCGGACTGCCCGTCGGTCACCCAGCGCCTCTACGAGGACACCGGCCTGGTCTTCGCCTACGGCGAGCACGTCATCGACGCGGTTGCGGCCGGCGCCCAGGACGCCGACCTCCTGGACATCCGCCGCACCAGCCCCCTGCTCCGGGTCCGCCGAGTCACGACGACCCGCGAAGGCCGCCCGGTCGAATGGTCCGACGACCGCTACCGCTCGGACGCCGTGACATTCAGCGTCCACAACTCGATAGCCAACAACGCGCTGGCGAGGCGCGCTCCGTAGGGCGCTCCCTCAAGGGGCGCGGGGAACTGCGCGCTCAGCCCACGAGGACCCGCACGATACGAACCGACGCGAGCCCTCCAATGCTTCAGGGGCACGGGAACTGCGTGACAGGCACCCACCGACCCGCACACCGCACACCGGACCTCGCGCGAAGCGCTTACGTAGGAGACCCCGAAGAGAACCGCCGCAACAACGGCGACAACACCAGCACAGACTTGGTCCGCTCGACGAACGGCTCCCCCGCGATCCGCTCCAGCACCCGCTCGAAGTGCCGCATGTCGGAAGCGAAGACCTGCACAACCGCATCCGCCTCCCCGGTGACGGTGGACGCGGCCACAACCTCCTGATACCGCTCAAGCCCCCGCTGAATGGTCTCGGGCGAGGTGTTCCGGCGACAGTAGATCTCGACGAACCCCTCGGTCTCCCAGCCGAGCGCCGCCGGATCCACCCGAACCGTGAACCCGGTGATGGCCCCGGTGGCCCGCAACCGGTCCACCCGCCGCTTCACCGCGGGCGCGGACAGCCCGACCTCCTGGCCGATGTCCGCGTAGGAACGGCGGGCGTCCTCGGCGAGGGCGTGCACGATGCGTTCGTCGAGATCGTTCAGCACTGCGGGCGGTTCACTTTTCTGAGGCGGCGAGACGGGACCGGCGGCAGCCGTGACTGAAGTAGAACACGAGCCCGACGGCCATCCAGAACCGGAAGACGACCGAGGGCGTGGAGTCGAGACTGCCGCGAGCAGCGTGCCCCCGGCCTCGGTCTCCTCTCGCATCTCAGGGCCCCTCCGGCCCCTCCGGCTCCCCCGCGATCGCCCGCGCCTCGGCCACGTCGTCCTCGTCGAAGCCCATCTGTCCGGGCCGCCCGTGTGCCGCCGCCTGGTCGTCGATCCAGCGGTTGTGCGCCTCCCAGGCGGCCTGCTTGCTGGTGCCCAGGGCGGCCCCGATCTGCGACCAGGAGGCGCCCGACGCGCGGGCCGCGCGGACGGTGAGCTGACGGCCGTACGCGGCCTTGCGGGCCACCACCTCGCTCAGCGCGAGCAGTTCGAGGAGCCCGGCGCGGTCGAGGGCTTCCTCGTCACTTCCGGCCCCGGCCATCGACTCCCGGACCCGTAGCTCGTCGAGACGGGCGACAGCGGTCAGCAGCGTGTACTGGGGCTCGATGCTCTGCGGTGTCGTCATGCCCCCAGGCTCTCGTCAAGCCACCTTGACGTCAAGAGGGCCTGACGCCAACGGCCCCCGCGCTCCCGGCGACGGAGCAACAGGGGCCGTACAGGTCGTACGTAGAGAAGGGCCGTACAGGTCGTATGTGCAGAAGGGCCGTACAGGTCTACGTACAGAGGGAACGTGCGTCACCAGCTTGCGTGCAGCGGCTTGCCCTCCGCGTAGCCCGCGGCGCTCTGGATGCCGACGACGGCGTTCTCGGCGAACTCCTCCAAGGAGTTGGCGCCCGCGTAAGTGCAGGAGGAGCGGACGCCCGCGATGATCGAGTCGATCAGGTCCTCGACGCCCGGCCGGGTCGGGTCGAGGAACATGCGGGAGGTCGAGATGCCCTCCTCGAAGAGGCTCTTGCGGGCGCGGTCGTACGCGGACTCCTCCGACGTGCGGTTGCGCACCGCGCGCGCCGACGCCATACCGAACGACTCCTTGTAGGGGCGCCCGTTGGCGTCGTGCTGGAGGTCCCCCGGCGACTCGTACGTACCGGCGAACCAAGAGCCGACCATGACGTTCGAGGCGCCGGCGGCCAGGGCCATGGCGACATCGCGCGGGTGGCGGACGCCCCCGTCGGCCCACACGTGCTTGCCGTACTTCTTCGCCTCGGCGGCGCACTCCAGCACGGCCGAGAACTGCGGGCGGCCCACGCCGGTCATCATGCGCGTGGTGCACATGGCACCTGGACCCACGCCGACCTTGATGATGTCCGCGCCGGCCTCGATCAGGTCGCGTACGCCCTCGGCGGCGACGATGTTGCCCGCGACGATCGGCACCTGCGGGTCGAGTCCGCGAACGGCCTTGATCGCGGCGATCATCGACTCCTGGTGGCCGTGCGCGGTGTCCACGACGAGCGTGTCGACGCCCGCGTCGAGCAGCTGCTTGGCCTTGCCCGCGACGTTGCCGTTGATACCGACGGCGGCGGCGATCCGCAGCTTGCCGTCGGCGTCGGTGGCCGGGGTGTAGAGCGTGGCGCGCAGGGCGCCCTTGCGGGTGAGGATGCCGGCGAGCTTGCCGTCCTTGTCGACGGCGGGCGCGTAGCGACGGTTGGCGTGGTCGAGCTTGTTGAACGCGTCACGCGGGTCGATGTCCGCGTCGATCAGCAGCAGGTCCCGGGACATGACCTCGGACAGCTGCGTGAAGCGGTCGACCCCGCCGAGGTCGGCGTCGGTGACAACGCCGACCGGCCTGCCGTCCTCGTCCACCACGACGCCGGCGTTGTGCGCCCGCTTCGGCAGGAGCGCCAGCGCGTCGGCGACGGTCTGGTGCGGGTCCAGCACGATCGGGGTGTCCAGGACGTGGTGGCGGCTCTTGACCCAGGAGACGACCTCGGTGACGACCTCGATGGGGATGTCCTGCGGAATGACGACGAGTCCGCCGCGGCGGGCCACGGTCTCGGCCATCCGGCGACCCGCGATCGCCGTCATGTTGGCGACCACCAGCGGAATCGTGGTGCCAGTGCCGTCCGGCGAAGTCAGGTCGACGCCCAGCCGCGAGCCGACCGCGGAACGGCTCGGGACCATGAAGACGTCGTCGTACGTCAGGTCATAGGGAACCGGAGATGAATCTACGTAGCGACCGCTGCCGGGTTCGATAAAGCGCATGAGTCTCACATTTTCACGCGAAACGGCGCAGGTCACTCCCACGAAGACACAGCAGAAAGCCCCCGGGTTCAGGTAATTCTCCAAGGGAGTACGGGGGCTCCGGCGTCGAGCGCAGACCTGCCTTACGCAGAAACGTTACCCGAGCATTTGCACAGCCCACGAACCGAAGATCTGGAACCGCTCAACCCGGAGATCAAACGCCGCACGGACATCGTCGACGGCCCTCATTAACCCGCCATCGGGAGTTCGGCGGGATTTACGGGATTGACCGGATCGACGGGTTCCAGTCTGCGGGTCCTTCCTGATCGAGGAGCGCACCGGGGAGACCGAACACCGGGTGCCGGACCGCGCCCGCGGCCCGGTCACGCCCCTGGGATCCGAGGGCGTCCGCGTCCGGCGAGCACCGGGCACCGCCCGCTGACGGTCCCGGCCGTCGCCTCCGCCACGATCACCGACCCGACCGGCAGAGGTGGGGTGACGCGTTCCGCGCCGGTTTTCTCTCCGGCCGGGCCCGGTGAACGAGCGACGAGCGGGCGGCCCAACCAGGCTGCGGCGTCACGAGGTTCGCGCTGGAGACGGCCGGTACACAGGAGTACGCCCTGGGCAGGTCGGTACTGGCCGTGGACAGGTCGGTACTGCCAGCTCGGTACTGATCGAGCGCATCCGTGGTGCACAGGTCGCCGAGGCGGGGGACGGACTCGCAGTTCACCTGGCGGGTGCGGCCGAGCGGGCACTACCCACTGGCCGTCGTGACCCACTGCCCCTCGTGAGGCCCCCGGCGTCCGCGGGCCGGCAGCGGGGCTACGGGTGGGCCCCGCCAAGAGCCAGCATCACGGAGAGCGCCGGCGTGCCGTCCGCCGCCTGGGAGAATACGTCCTGCGCGATCTCCCACTCGTCGGGCCGGGCCTTCGCGTACGACCGCCAACCGGTGACGACGACCAGCAGCCCCTTCTCGACTGCGGCCGCGGGCCAGACGGAGGGGTCTCCGAGGCTGTCGGCGAGCGCGTCCCAGTTGCGGCCGAACCAGTCCGGCAGCTCCAGGGCGCGTGCGCAGCGCTCCATGAAGTCCGCCTTGTCCGCGACCCCGTCGAGGTCCAGCGTGACCGCGAGCCGGCCCGCCACGTCCTCGGTCATCTCAACACCGCCCTGAACGACTGGTAGTGATCATCGGTGTAGTAGACCTCGCCGCCCTGCCCCGTGACAATGCGCCGGACGCCGCGGTCCCGCTCGTCCGGCGTCTTCACCGTGTACTCGCGGTAGTAGCCGCGCTCACGCCGCGGTAGCTCACGTTCGAAGTTCCCGAAGACGGCGCCGTCCTTGGCGTACGGGAAGGGGCCACCCTTGTCGATGAGGGCGAGTGTCCGACGGGCCTCAGCGGGAAGCCGCGCCTCCTCCACCGTCCCCATGCCGGCGGCCCACGCGGGGCCCGACACCGAGACGCTCGCCTCCGTCGTGGTGGCCGTCCTGGCGTCTGCGCTCGTATCCGTCCTGGTGTCCGCGCTCGTATCCGTCCTGGCGTCCGCGCTCCCATCCGTCCGCGTATCCGTCGACGAACAGCCGGTCAGCAGCACCGCGAGGCAGACGAGAAGCCCCGCGAACAGGCGGGGGACGGACCGGAGCAGCATGCCGCCGATGCTGCCACGGCCGTCCCCGTACGGCGCGTTGCCGACTCTCCGAGACATCCGCGAGACATCCGCGAGAGGTTCCGCGGAGGTCAGCCGCTCTAAATGATCACGTCAGTGATCACGGCCCGTCGGGGTCCGTCCGACCCAGGGCCGGACGCGGCGTCGACCCGGCCGTCATCAGGTAGTCCGCGGCCGCCGTGTCCGTCACCAGGCTGGTGACCAGACCGGAGCGGAGTACCGCGTCGATGGCCGCCGCCTTGCGCTGCCCGCCGGCGATCGCGACGACCTCGGGGATACGCCGCAGCCGGTCGGCCTCGACCGTGATGCACCGCTCCCCCAGGTCCCGCCCGACCCGGTGGCCCTCGGTGTCGAAGAGGTGCGCGGCCATCTCGGCGGCGACACCGAGCGACGCGTAGTTCGCGCGCTCCTCGTCGCTGAGCATGTCGTGCACCGTGGAGATGCCCGCCTCCCAGGAGCCGATGGACACACAGGCGACCGTCACCTTGTCGAAGTACTCGAAGGCGCGGGCGATTCCCGTCTGGTTGCGCAGCGCGGCCGCGGTGGCCACGTCCGGCAGCAGCATCGGCGCGTAGATGGGGTGGGCGTCCCCGCCGGAGACCTGGGCGGCCCGGCGGACGGCCTCGACCGAGCCGCGCTCGGCCGTCCCGGCGTCGTAGACACCCGTCAGCTGCACCACCGTGCAGGGCGGCAGCCGGTCGAGGGCGGCCGCCATGTGAATGGTGGAGCGTCCCCAGGCGAGGCCGAGCACATCGCCCTCGGCGACCAGCTCGCCCAGCAGGTCGGCGGCGACCTCGCCGAGGTTCTCCGGGTCGGGCGACTCCGCGGCCTCGGCCGGGGACTCGACGACGACGGCATGCCGCAGGCCGTAGCGGGCGCGCAGCGCGTCCGAGCGCTCCGCGTCGAGCTCGGCGGGGACGCGGATCTCGATCCTCACGAGATCACGTTCGAGAGCGGTCTCCAGGACCCGGGCCACCTTGAAGCGGCTGACGCCGAACTCCTCGGCGATCTGGATCTTGGACTTGCCCTCGAGGTAGAAGCGGCGGGCCATGGCCGCCGCCTGCACCAGCTCAGCGGGTCCCATCCGCATGGCTGACCGGCCCGCCGACATACCCGACACGGCGATCTCCTCTTCTGCTGTTCACACTCTGGACTCGCCGTTCATCCTTGCAGATCCGGCGTACTTGATCAGCCCTGAGGGGCGGCGTTCACGTTCCCTTGGCTCAGTGGTCGCCCGCCCATGCCCCGCGGCTCGTCGCCGCCTCGGCCTGGGTGCGCAATGCACGTACCGCCGCTGCCGGGTCGGATGCCCCGTACACCGCCGATCCGGCGACGAAGACGTCGGCGCCCGCCTCGGCGCAGCGCTCGATGGTGGAGTCCGAGACACCCCCGTCGACCTGAAGCCACAGCTCAAGGCCGTGCTTGTTGATCAATTCGCGGGTGCGGCGAATCTTGGGGAGCATGATGTCGAGGAACGACTGACCTCCGAAGCCCGGCTCGACGGTCATGATCAGCAGCATGTCGAGCTCGGGGAGCAGATCCTCGTACGGCTCGATGGGCGTCGCGGGCTTGAGCGCCATGGAGGCACGGGCACCCTTGGCCCGGATCTCGCGGGCGAGCCGTACCGGCGCGGCGGCCGCCTCGACATGAAAGGTGACGGAACCGGCACCCGCTTCTACGTACTGGGGCGCCCAGCGATCGGCGTCCTCGATCATCAGATGGCAGTCCAGCGGTGTGTCCGTAGCACGCGCCAGCGACTCTACGACCGGCACTCCGAGTGTGAGGTTGGGGACGAAATGGTTGTCCATCACATCGACATGGAGCCAGTCAGCCCCTTGCACCGCCTTCGCCTCCTCGGCAAGGCGGGCGAAGTCGGCGGACAGGATGCTGGGGTTGATCTGCGCGGCCATGTACCAAGCGTGCCATGCGCCGCGCTGTGCTGTAACGCCGGTTCCCTGTGGCTCGGGCAACGCGGATTCCGCGGGTCGTTCGTGGCTGGTCGCGCTCACGCGACGCAGCCGCGTGTGTCACGGCCCCGCGCCCCTTACGAGGCGCCTCCGCCCGTGCCATGCTGGGCCGCCCACAGGGTCCAGATACGGCTGCGGGGGTGGCCATGACGGACGTAGGAAACCGGCCGAAACGAGGCATCGCACATCTGGTCTGCGGGCGCCGGGCCAAGTGGCTCGTGGTGGGACTGTGGCTGGTGCTGCTCATTCTCACGGCGCCCTTCGCCCAGAAACTCACCGACGCCCAGGACAACGACGCGGCGTCCTGGCTGCCCGGGTCCGCCGAGTCCACCCAAGTCCTGGAGATCTCCGAGGACTTCAGGCCGGAACAGATCCCCGCGGTCGTGGTGTACGCCCGCGATAGCGGCCTGACGGCTCAGGAGCGGGCGCAGATCGCCGAGGACGCACGCGAGATCAAGGAGCTGCGGGCGCACGGCCTCCGCGGCGCGGAGACCCGGGGACCTGTCTTCGACCGGGACACCGATCCGCGCGCGGCCCAGATCCTCGTCCCCATCACGATGGACGAGAAGGGCTGGGAGGAGATCGCTCCCGCCGTCGACTCGATCCGTGACGTGGTGGGCGAGGGCGGGGACGGGCTCGCCGTGCACATCACCGGCCCGGGCGGTACGTCCGCGGACTTCTCCGAGGCCTTCGAGGGCATCGACTCCACGCTGCTGTTCTCCGCGATGATCGTCGTCATCGCGATGCTGCTGCTCACGTACCGCAGTCCGACCCTGCTCCTGGTCCCGCTGCTCGGTGTGATCGCGGCGCTGTTCACCTCCCAAGCCCTGATCTACCTCCTCGCGGAGCACGCGGGCCTGACCGTCAACGGCCAGAGCGCGGGCATCCTGACGGTCCTCGTCTTCGGCGCGGGGACGGACTATGCCCTGCTCCTGGTCGCCCGCTACCGGGAGGAGCTGCGCCGTCACGAGGACCGCCACGAGGCGATGGCGCTCGCCCTGCACCGGGCGGGGCCGGCGGTGCTCGCGTCCGGCGCGACCGTCGTCCTGAGCATGCTGGTGCTGCTCGCCGCCGAGATGAACTCGACGCGCGGCCTCGGCCCGGTCGCCGCCATCGGCGTCGCGGTAGCCCTCGCCGCGATGATGACCCTCTTCCCTGCCCTGCTCGTGATCTTCGGCCGCTGGATCTTCTGGCCGGTGATCCCGCACTTCGGCCAGGCCGACCCGACCGAGCGCGGTCTCTGGGCCCGCATGGGCCGCCGCATCTCCCGTCGCCCGCGTCTGATCTGGGGCGTCACCGCGGCAGTGCTCGCGCTGCTCTCGCTGGGCCTGATCCAGCTGCGTGCGGAGGGCATCAGCAACGCCGACGCCTTCACCGGCAAACCCGACTCGATCGTCGGCCAGGAGGTGTCCGCGCGCTACTTCCCCGCGGGCAGCGGCGATCCGCTCGTCATCGTCAGCGACCGCGCCCAGGCCGAGGAGGTCGGCCAGGCGGTCGCGGCCACCTCCGGAGTCGTACCGGACTCCCTCGGCCTGCCACCCGGCACGAAACCCGAGTTCGAGGGCAAGGTCCTCTTCGAAGCCACGATGACCGAGCCCGCGGACAGCGAGGCCGCGAAACAGACGGTGGAACGGGTACGGGACACCCTGCACGCGATCCCTGACGCCGACGCGCAGGTGGGCGGCGGCACCGCGTCCCTGCTCGACATGGACGAGGCGACGACCCACGACAACATCCTGATCATCCCGCTGGTCCTCGTGGTCGTCCTGCTGATCCTCTGCGTCCTGCTCCGCGCTCTGATCGCCCCGCTGCTGCTGATCGGCACGGTGGTGCTGTCCTTCGCCTCCGCGCTGGGCATCAGCGCGCTCGCGTTCCGGTACCTCTTCGACTACGCGGGCGAGTCGACGGACTTCCCGTTGTTCGTCTTCGTCTTCCTGGTGGCCCTGGGCATCGACTACAACATCTTCCTGACCACCCGCATCCGCGAGGAGGCGACCCGCCAGGGCACGCGCAAGGGCGTGGTGACGGGCCTGGCCGCGACCGGCGCGGTCATCACCTCGGCGGGCCTGGTCCTCGCGGGCACCTTCGCCGCCCTCGGCACCCTCCCGATGGTCGCCTTCGCCGAGATCGGCTTCGCGGTGGCCCTGGGCGTACTGCTCGACACGTTCGTCGTGCGGTCGATCCTCGTGACGTCCCTGTTCCTCGACGTGGGCCCGAAGGTGTGGTGGCCACACCGACTGGCCCACGAGGACGGCGGCACGGCACACCCGACGGCGGCCACGGAGGAACCGGAACCGGCGTCGAGGCCGGGCGGACCGTCCGAGTAGGGAGAACGGAGCGTCCGAACAGGGAGTGCGGACCATCCGAAACCATCCGAATAGGGAGCAGGCAGCTCAGCCGATCCGGCGGATCAGCGCCAGATACATCGCGTCCGTCCCGTGCAGATGCGGCCACAGCTGTACGTCGGGCCCGTCGCCCAGGGCCGGTACGCCCGGGAAGAGCGGGCGGGCGTCGAGGAGTTCGGCGTCGTGGTGCTTGAGTACGTCGTCCACCACGGCCCGGGTCTCGGCGAGGTGCGGCGAACAGGTGGCGTACCCGACGACACCGCCGACCCGCACGGAGTCGAGCGCCGTGCGCAGCAGCCCGCGCTGCAGCGGAGCGAAGCCCTCCAGATCGTCGGGACGACGACGCCAGCGGGCCTCGGGCCGACGACGCAGGGCACCGAGTCCCGTGCACGGTACGTCCATGAGTACGCGGTCAAAAGTCCCCGACCGCCACGGCGGACGCGTCCCGTCGGCGGCGATCACCTGGTAGGGCCCGGGATTCCCATCGAGCGCCTTCGCCACCAACCCGGCCCGGTGCGGCTGCTTCTCGGAGGCGAGCAGCACGGCCCCGCGCTCGGCGGCGAGCCCGGCGAGCATGGCCGCCTTGCCGCCGGGCCCCGCGCAGCCGTCGAGCCACGCCTTGTCCGGCCCGTCGAGGGGCACGTTGGCGAGGGCGAGCGCCACGAGCTGGCTGCCTTCGTCCTGGACGCCGGCCCGGCCCTCGCGCACGGCCTCGATGGCACCCGGCTCGCCGCCCTCGGACAGCCGCACGGCGTACGGCGACCAGCGCCCCGGAAGCGCGGACTCCTCGCCGAGCGCGCCGAGGAGTTCGTCGGCCGTGGCGCGCCCGGGCCGGGCGACCAGGGTCACCTCGGGCCGCTCGTTGTCGGCCTCGAGCAAGTCCTCGATCCCCGCGCGCCCGCCACCGAGCGAGTCCCACAGCGCGGAGACGATCCACCGCGGATGCGAGTGCACGACGGCGAGATGGTCCTCGGGATCGTCGGCGTACGGCGGCGCGACCTGCTCGATCCATCCGTCCAGGTCTTGCTGCGCGATCTTCCGCAGCACGGCGTTGACGAACTTCGCCCGCCCGTCGCCGAGGACGACCCTCGCCAGCTCGACCGACGCGGACACGGCGGCGTGCGTAGGGATCCGCGTCCCCAGCAGCTGATGCGCACCGAGGCTCAGCACGTCCAGCACCGGCGGGTCGACCTCGCGCAGGGGCCGGTCGACACACGCGGCGATGACAGCGTCGTACGTCCCCTGCCGGCGCAGCGTCCCGTACACCAGCTCCGTCGCGAGCGCAGCGTCCCGACCGTCGAAGTCCCCCTTGTCCCGCGCCTTCCGCAACAACGGCGGCAGCACGAGATTCGCGTACGCGTCCCTCTCGTCCACCGCCCGCAACGCCTCAAAGGCAAGCATCCGCACGGGGTCCTTCTTGGGACGACGGTAGGGCTTGCCTTGCTGACGGGGCCGACGGGCCTGCTCGTTCACGTAAAAGGTGCTCCGGATCGTGGAAGAGGTACGCACCCAGCGTACGTCGGCGGGGTGGGTGGGGTGTGGGGCACGTGAGGGCGAGCCCCGACAACCGCGGCCGAGGCGGCCCGGCCGCTGACTGACGACGGTGGTCGCGGGCGTCAGCCGATCCGACAGGCTTGTCGAGGGCAAGTGCCCTGACAACGACGACCGAGAGTCACAGCCCGCCGGTCACGAAGGCGAAATCCCCGACTGGCCGGCCACGGACCGAACCGCGTCGCTCCGGCCGCCGGGCACAAGTGTGAGCCCACTGACCGACGATCACGACCACGATCACGGCCAAGGCACTGCGGCCGGGCGCCGTCGCCGGGCAGCCTCCGAAGGCCGACGCCCGAAGACCGACGTCCGGCGGACGGCACCCGGCAGGCGGGCAGACGGACACGGCTGCGCAGCCGGGCAGGAGCAGTCTCGGGCGGGGCCGGCCGACAACTCGGCGGGACCGCCTGACGCAGCTACGCCCCGAGCGTTTCGCCGGAGGCGATCCGTACCCCGCGCGCCCAGTCCGCCGCCCGCATCGGCTTCTTGCCCTGGGCCTGGACCCACAGCAGCTCGACGGCGTACGAACCGGTGCCGACGTACACGTTGTTCTTGCCGACGGACAGCGCTCCCGGGGCGAGATCCGTCCGCTCGGGAACCGGCGCGGCCTGGATCAGCTTCAGCCGCTCCCCGCGGAAGACGGTCCACGCACCGGGGGCGGGCGTGCACCCACGTACGACGCGGTCCACGCGCAGCGCGGGCGCGGCCCAGTCCACGTGGGCGTCCTCGACGGTGATCTTCGGGGCCATGGTGATGCCGTCCGTCGGCTGCGGTACGGCCTTGACGGCGCCGCCCTCGATCCCGTCCATGGTCGCGGCGAGCAGCCCGGAGCCCGCGAAGGCGAGCCGTGTCAGCAGGTCCCCGCTGGTGTCGGTGGGCCGTACCTCCTCGGTGACGGTGCCGTAGACGGGCCCGGAGTCGAGCCCCTCCTCGATGAGGAAGGTGGACGCGCCGGTGATTTCATCGCCCGCCATGATCGCGTGCTGCACGGGCGCCGCCCCGCGCCAGGCGGGCAGCAGCGAGAAGTGCAGATTGACCCACCCATGGGTGGGGATGTCGAGCGCGACCCGGGGCAGCAGGGCGCCGTAGGCGACGACGGGGCAGCAGTCCGGCGCGATCTCCCTCAGCCGCGCGAGAAACTCCTCGTCCCGCGGCCGCGCCGGCTTCAGCACCTCGATCCCGGCCTCCTCCGCTCGCTCCGCGACGGGGCTCGCGACGAGCCTCCGCCCCCGTCCCGCCGGCGCGTCGGGGCGGGTGACGACAGCGGCCACCTCGTGCCGACCAGAGGCGATCAGGGCATCCAGAGCGGGAACGGCGACCTCGGGGGTACCTGCGAAGACGAGCTTCATGGGTGGGAGTCGGCCTCTCGGGCGGGTTGGTGACGGGCAGCACACCAGTCTATGCGGCACGCACGTTGACTGCCCCAACGGCCGCCGCGTGGCGGCCGGGTGGGCCGGGCACCGGCCGGACACAGCAGCGTGGTCGCCGGCCGCCGACAGCGCTCAACCCCACGGGAAGACCCGCACCCGACAACGAACCCGCACGGGCGGTGGGGCGGTGTGGGCGGGAAACGCCCTCCCCCACCCGTCCCACCCGCAGGCCGAAGGCCGCGGCAAGCGCCCGCCCGACCGCCGGGGGCGTACGCATATGCCCCCACGCCCCTGATGCGTGACCAGTCACCCCGAAACGCGTTGGTCAAGAAAGAGTTGACCAAAACGGGCCGCAATCGCGGCCCGGTCCTTTTCAACGCCGGTTCGAGAGGCTTGTTCATGGCCGACCACGCAACCCACGACGCCCAGGCTCGGGCCAGCCTGCACTTGCTGGTGCGGGACATCGAGCGGGTCCGCCGGCAGGTGGACGCACTGCGCACGCTGACCGCCCAGCTGGGCAACGTCTACCGCCCGCGCCGCTCCGGCCCGTCCACGGGCTTCGTCGTCTACGGACGGGCTCCCGCCCCGACCGTCCGCCTCGCCCAGGAGCTGCGGGACAGCGTCGAGACCCTGGTCACGGCCGCCGTGGACTTCGACCGCTCATTGGGCTTCTCGTGGGACGCGGTGGGCTCGGCACTCGGGGTCACGAAACAGGCCGTACACCGCCGTTACGGTGCCCGCCGAGCCACGGCCCAGGCCGCAGCGGACGCCGAGCGCGCCACGGAACCGTCGGGTTCCCGCGCGATCGCCGTCAACACCGGCATCCCCACGGTCCCCGCGGCCCGCTCCATGCCGATGCCGATGCCCATGCCGACCCAGCCGACATCAGGCAGCCCCACCCTCCGCGAGGAGGCCAGGCCGAGCGCCTTCCCGGGCCCGCGCAACGGCTGACACACCCACCCGTCTGCCCCCGACGAGCGTCGGGGGCAGACTCGTACGCTCGACCGGTGAGCCAACTACATGGAGCCATCCAGCCGCCCAGCCGCCCCACACGGTCATCCAATATCCGCTGGATCAACCCGAATCCTCACCAATTCACTCCCCCCACCCGCTCCACTCCCCCCACGAGCCATCCGGGCCGCCTGCGCACTCTTCAGCGCGGACGCCAACGCGGCCCCCCTCCCCGGCGGCACCCGGATCAACGCCCGCTCCCACTGCTCCCCCACCGGCGGCGCCCCCGCCCGGCGAGGCCGCCCCGGATCCGCCGCAGGCACCGGCACAGGCCCCAACACCTCAGCCTCACCCGGCAGTTCGACCGCGGCCAGGAATCCGGCGAGTGCCTCCGCCGTCCCGGACACGGCCGCCATCCGTGACACGGGCGGAAAGCCCAGTTCGGCCCGCTCGGCAAGCTCACGAACGGCATGGCCGACAGGATCCCACCGCACCAGCGCCTGCACGGGCCGCAGCGTCGGCTCGGCGACGATCACCACGGTCCCGCCGTCCCGCTGTCCCCGCACCAGCGCCGCCGCCCCGATCCACCGCCGCAACGCGTCCTCACCGGCCCGCAGATCGGGCCGCCCCAGCATCGCCCAGCCGTCGAGCAGCAACGCAGCCGCGTAGCCGCCCTCGGCCACCGGTTCCGCGCCCGGCGTACTGACGACGAGCGCGGGCGCCCCCGGCACCGTATCGAGCACCTGCTCGCGCCCGGAGGTCCGTACGGGCACGGCCGGAAACGCGCGCCCCAGCTCCTCGGCGGTCCGCCGCGCCCCCACGACCTGCGCCCGCAGCCGGAACCCACCGCACTCCGGACAACGCCACTCCCCCTCGTCCCGCCCGCACCACCCGCACCGCAGCAGCCCAGCGTCCTGGCCCTCCAACGGGCCGGCGCACTGCCGGCACCGCGCGGGCGCCCGACACTGCGCACAGGCCATCCGAGGTACGTAGCCACGCCGGGGCACCTGCACGAGCACGGGCCCGTGCCGCAGTCCCTCCCTCACGACCTGCCAGGCAAGGGTGGGCAGCCGCGCGGCCCGTGCCGCCTCGTCGCGCGCGAGATCCCCGTCCCCCACGGTCCGCACGAGCGGAGCCGCCCCCCGCACCTGCTCCCGCTCGGCGACGATCGGAGCCGCCCAGCCGCTCTCCACGAGCTGCGCGGCCTCGACGGTGCAGCTCCAACTCCCCAGCAGAAACGCGCACTTGTCCTGAGCGGCCCTCAGCAGCAGCACTTCCCGCGCATGCGGCTGAGGCGCGTGCAGCTCACTGTGGCTGCCGTCCCCGTCGTCCCAGATGGCGACGAGCCCCAGATCCTGTACGGGCGCGAACATGGCGGCCCGGGTCCCCACAACGGCCCGTACGGACCCGCGTCGCACCGCGAGCCACTGCCGGTACCGCTTCTCGGGCCCGGCCTCGGCGGTGAGCACAGCGTGCCGCCCGTCCCCCAGCACCGAGGTCAGCGCGGCATCGACCCGGCTGACAGCCCGCCCATCCGGCACGACGACCAGCGCACCCCGCCCCGACGCGAGCGTCGCCCCCACGGCCCGCGCCAGCTCGTCGGCCCACTCGGGCCCCGGCAACGCGTTCCACACGGCTCGCGGCGCCCCACCCGCCGCGAGCGACTCGACAAAGGCGGCCCCCCGCGAGTACCGAGCCCAGGACCCCACCTCAGGCACACCAGGAACGGGCAGCGGCTCGGGCGACGGCTTCCCCTCGGCCCGCGCGTTGCGCGGCGGCACGGCGAGCTGCAGCACATCGGCCAGACTCCCCGCGTACCGATCCGCGACAGCGCGCGCGAGCCCCAACAACTCCTCGCTCAACACCGGCTCGGGCGAAACGACTTGGGCAAGCGCGGCAAGCGGCCCCGCGTAATCGGACTCGGCCAGCCGCTCGACAAGAAACCCGTCGATCAGCCCCCCACCCTCACGCCGCCCCTCTCGCACCCGATGCCGCCCGGCCCCGAACCGCACCCGAACCCGAACCCCGGGCTGCGCGTCGGCGTCCAACTCCTCGGGCACGGCGTAGTCGAAGTACCGATCAAGATGCAGCACACCCTTGTCGACAAGCACCCGAGCAACGGGCAACTCCTTGGCGAGAGCGGCTCCCCGCCAGGTCCGCGGCTTCGCCCGCGGAGCCTTGCGCACCGCCTCCCGAATGAACGCAAGCTGCTCCGGCGGCGGCCCTTCGGCCCTGCCTTCGCTCTGCCCGTCGTTGCTGCTCACAGCTGCATTCCTACCAGACCGCACTGACAACGCCCGGTCCCGAGTTCCCCACCCGACGACGGCTCGGACACTGCCCGAGATCACCGGCGCACGAACCCACAAGTCCGCCCCGCCAGCGTGATTTCCGCTCCCGATCCGGCCTCCTTCTCCGGAACCCCGGGCCGCCGACAGCGATGAGAACGCCATGCCGTACGACGACTGACCGGCTCAACAGCGGAGGCCCGGCCCCCCTCAGGGAAGCCGGGCCTCGCGCAGAACCAGACCGACTACAGCCCCGCAGCCTTCCGCAAAGCATCCACCCGGTCCGTCTTCTCCCACGTGAACTCGGGCAGCGCACGTCCGAAGTGCCCGTACGCGGCGGTCTGCGCGTAGATCGGCCGGAGCAGATCCAGGTCGCGGATGATCGCGGCGGGGCGGAGGTCGAAGACCTCGCTGATGGCGCTCTCGATCTTCTCCGCGTCGACCTTCGCGGTGCCGAAGGTCTCCACGAACAGACCGACCGGCTCGGCCTTGCCGATGGCGTACGCGACCTGGACCTCGCAGCGGGAGGCGAGGCCCGCGGCGACGACGTTCTTCGCCACCCAGCGCATCGCGTACGCCGCCGACCGGTCGACCTTGGACGGGTCCTTGCCGGAGAAGGCGCCGCCGCCGTGGCGGGCCATGCCGCCGTACGTGTCGATGATGATCTTGCGGCCGGTGAGGCCGGCGTCGCCCATCGGGCCGCCGATCTCGAAGCGGCCGGTCGGGTTCACCAGGAGGCGGTAGCCCTCGGTGTCCAGCTTGATGCCGTCGTCCAGGAGTGCCTTCAGCTCCGGCTCGACGACGAACTCCCGGATGTCCGGGGCAAGGAGGGAGTCGAGGTCGATGTCCGACGCGTGCTGCGAGGAGACCACGACCGTGTCCAGGCGGACCGCCTTGTCACCGTCGTACTCGATGGTGACCTGCGTCTTGCCGTCCGGCCGGAGGTAGGGGATCGTGCCGTTCTTGCGGACCTCGGACAGGCGCTTCGACAGGCGGTGCGCGAGGTGGATCGGGAGCGGCATCAGCTCCGGGGTCTCGTCCGTCGCGTAGCCGAACATCAGGCCCTGGTCGCCCGCGCCCTGCTTGTCGAGCTCGTCCTCGTCGCCCTCGACCCGGTTCTCGTACGCGGTGTCGACACCCTGCGCGATGTCAGGAGACTGCGCGCCGATCGACACGGACACGCCGCAGGAGGCGCCGTCGAAGCCCTTCTTCGAGGAGTCGTAGCCGATCTCGAGGATCTTGTCGCGCACGAGCTGCGCGATCGGTGCGTACGCCTTGGTCGTGACCTCGCCGGCCACGTGCACCAGGCCGGTCGTGATCAGGGTCTCGACGGCGACCCGGGACTTCGGGTCCTCGCGCAGAAGCGCGTCGAGAATGGTGTCACTGATCTGGTCAGCGATCTTGTCGGGGTGACCCTCGGTCACAGACTCCGAGGTGAACAGGCGACGGGACACAACGCTCCCTGGGGTTGCAGCGGCTGCTGGCTGATCATTGGTGGACTGTCGGGAGCTGCGCCCGGCGTAGTCCAAGAACAGTTTATCGGTCGCACTCGGCCGCAGGGCTACCGTCTCGCCACTCGGGAGTGCTGTGACCTGCGGCACGGGCATTCTGCGACACGGCGAACCTTCTCCGCCAGGCTCACACACCCTGCTCGGATGTTTTTGACGAGCCCCTTGAAGTGAATGAGATGAAGTGAATGAGACATTCACCGGATCCGGCGTGCCACCAGGTCCCACACAATTTCGGCCAGGGCTTCCTTGGGCCCGTAAGGCACCGGAGTCTCGCTTCCGTCGGCACCGAGCACGACCGCCTCGTTCTCCTCGGCGCCGAAGGTCTTGCGCTCCCCGACCTCGTTGACGACGAGGAGATCGCAGCCCTTGCGCTGGAGTTTCGTCCGCCCGTTGGCCAGGACGTCGTCCGTTTCCGCGGCGAAGCCGACGATCACCTGGCCGGGGCGGGCGCGGTCCGCCGAGATCTCCGCGAGGATGTCCGGGTTGCGGACCAGGACGATCGGTTCCGGCTCCTGGTCGTCCTTCTTCTTGATCTTTCCGGCCGCGTACGTCGATGGCCGAAAATCGGCCACCGCGGCCGCCATCACCACGGCGTCCGCGTCCGGGGCGGCCTTGAGCACCGCCTCACGCAGCTGGACGGCCGTCCCGACCGGCACCACGTCCACCCCCGCGGGGTCCGGCAGTCCGGTGTTCGCGGCGATCAGCGTGACCCGGGCGCCCCGGGCCGCGGCGGTGCGCGCGAGGGCGTACCCCTGCTTCCCGGAGGAACGGTTGCCCAGGAAACGGACCGGGTCGAGCGGCTCGCGCGTGCCGCCGGCGCTCACGACCACATGCCGGCCGGCCAGATCCGGCTCGGCCACGCCCCGAGCGAGCACCCGGCGGCAGATCTCGAAGATCTCCCCTGGGTCGGGGAGGCGCCCCTTGCCGGTGTCCACGCCGGTCAGGCGTCCCACCGCGGGCTCGATGACGACGGCTCCGCGGCGGCGAAGCGTGGCCACGTTCTCCTGCGTGGCCGGGTGCTCCCACATCTCGGTGTGCATGGCGGGCGCGAAGACCACCGGACAGCGGGCGGTGAGCAGGGTGTTCGTCAGCAGGTCATCGGCGAGACCGTGGGCCGCTTTGGCGAGCATGTCGGCCGTCGCAGGGGCCACGACCACCAGGTCGGCGTGCTGCCCGATACGGACGTGCGGGACCTCATGGACGTCCGACCAGACCTCGGTGGACACGGGGTGCCCGGAGAGCGCGGACCAGGTGGCGGCACCGACGAAGTGCAGCGCGGACCCGGTGGGTACGACGCGTACGTCATGACCCGACTCGGTCAGCCTTCGCAGCAGCTCACAGGCCTTGTACGCGGCGATGCCACCGCTGACCCCCAGCACGACCTTCGGCTTGTCCACCGGGCCTCCCCACAGTCGAAAACGTACATCCCCATGACACACCACAGGCCCGGCAGTCGCGCTGCCGGGCCTGTGCCGCGAAAAACAAGATGACTACTGCGCCGGGCCTTCGACGGCCTCCGACGTCAGCAGACCCGCGTTGATCTCGCGCAGGGCGATCGAGAGCGGCTTCTCGTGGACGTGCGTGTCCACGAGGGGACCGACGTACTCGAGGAGGCCCTCACCGAGCTGCGAGTAGTACGCGTTGATCTGGCGGGCACGCTTGGCCGCGTAGATCACGAGGCTGTACTTCGAGTCGGTGGCCTCGAGGAGCTCGTCGATCGGAGGGTTGATGATGCCCTCGGGAGCAGTGATGGAAGAGGACACGCTCTGCCTTCCGAAAGGGGAAAAAATGACCTGAAAGATCAGACAACTTCCATCAAGGCTAGCAGCTCGCGCGCCACGTCCTCGACGGAGGTGTTGACCAGGGTGACATCGAACTCCGGCTCGGCCGCCAGTTCGATCTTGGCGGCCTCCAGCCGGCGCTCGATCACCGCGGGAGGCTCGGTGCCCCGCCCGGTGAGTCTGCGCACCAGCTCCTCCCAGGAGGGAGGAGCCAGGAACACCAGCAGGGCATCCGGCATGGACTCGCGGACCTGCCGGGCACCCTGGAGATCGATCTCCAGGAGCACCGGCTCGCCCGCTTCCAGCCGTTCGAGCACGGCCCGGCGCGGCGTCCCGTAGCGGTTGCCCGCGAACTCCGCCCACTCGAGCAGCTCGCCGTTGGCGATCAGCTTGTCCATCTCCTCGTCGCTGACGAAGAAGTAGTGGACGCCGTGCTTCTCACCGGGGCGCGGCTTGCGGGTCGTCGCCGACACCGAGAGCCAGACCTCGGGGTGTTCCTTGCGCATATGGGCGACGACCGTGCTCTTGCCGACCCCAGAGGGGCCGGAGAGCACGGTCAGCCGCGGACGTGAAACCGGGGGTACGGGGGTCGTCCCCCGGGATGTTGCAGCCATGCAGCGATTATCCAGGTTCTCAGGAGTGCCTGAGAACGTCAGGCGGCGCCGCCACCGAACTCGCGCTCGAGAGACGCGATCTGGTTGGAGCCGAGTCCGCGCACACGGCGGCTCTCGGAGATGCCAAGTCGCTCCATGATCTGCTTGGCGCGGACCTTGCCCACGCCCGGCAGGGACTCCAGGAGAGCGGAGACCTTCATCTTGCCGATGACGTCGTTCTCCTGACCCTGCTTGATGACCTCGTGGAGGGAGGCGCCGGAGTGCTTGAGTCGATTCTTGACCTCGGCCCGCTCCCGGCGAGCCGCGGCGGCCTTTTCGAGCGCGGCTGCGCGCTGTTCAGGGGTAAGGGGCGGAAGAGCCACGCCTACGTCACCTCGGATGTCGAACTGTCGGATACGGACCGGTGAGGAACCTAGTCGCCCCACACCTGGGGAGCAACGAGCAACGCTCTCGCCCGTTCTCCCCCACTGCCTTAAAAGCGTGGGGGGTGCCCCACTCGTCGGAGACTAGCGGGCAAGTGCGCCTGAGTCAGCGAGAACAGCGGAAAAGTCCTGGTCAGCCTCCATCGAGCTGGACTTTTGGGACAAAATGCCCCGGATTTGAGGATGTATTCAAGCTCGGGACGCCCGCAAGACGCTCGCCGAAGCCGTTACGCCGCCGCCACGGCCGCGCGGATCTCTTCCGCGAAGAGGTCCGATGACGCGCGTAGCGCGCCGACGTCGGGTCCGTGACGCAGAACACCTCGGCTGACGTTCGGTACCACTTGGCGCACCGCCGCTCCGAAGACGCCCGGCAGATCGGCCGGGGTGGCGCCCTGGGCACCGATTCCGGGGGCGAGCAGCGGGCCGTTGATGTCGAGGTCGTACGAGGAGAGATCGCCGAGCGTGGCTCCGACGACCGCGCCGAAGGAGCCCATCGGGGTCTCCCCCGCGTTCTCCTCGGCGAGGTGCGCCAGCATGGTCGCGCCGACGTTCCTGCCGACCTGGTCCCCGGGACGTACCGCGTGCTGCACTTCGCCGCCTTCCGGGTTGGAGGTGAGCGCCAGCACGAACAGACCCGCACCGCTCCGGCGCGCGAGTTCGACCGCCGGCTTCAGCGAGCCGTAGCCGAGATACGGGGAAACGGTCAGCGCGTCCGAGAAGAGCGGCGAGTCCTTCTCGAGGAAGGCGGACGCGTACGCCGCCATGGTCGATCCGATGTCGCCGCGCTTGGCGTCCATGACGACGAGCGCCCCGGCCTCCCGCGCCTCCGCCACCGACTTCTCCAGGACGGCGATGCCGCGCGACCCGAAGCGCTCGAAGAACGCGCTCTGCGGCTTCAGGACGGCGACCCGCTCGGCCAGCGCCTCGACGACGGTGCGGCTGAAGCGCTCCAGGCCGGCGATGTCGTCGTTCAGGCCCCAGTCGGCGAGCAGGGAAGCGTGCGGGTCGATGCCGACGCACAGCGGCCCCCGCTCATCCATGGCACGGCGCAGCCGGGCGCCGAAGGGTTCTCCAGAAAGGCTCATACGGAATCTCCAGAAACGCTCATGCGATTTCTCCGGTAAGGCTCATGCTGTCTTCCTCACGTCGGCGCCGACCGCGTCGGCGAGGGTGGCGTACGGACTGGTGCGCAGGCGGGCGGCGAGGCCCTTGTGGACGGCACGTCCCCAGAAGGGGCCCTCGTAGATGAAGGCGCTGTAGCCCTGGACGAGCGTGGCACCGGCCAGGATCCGCTGCCAGGCGTCCTCGGCGTTCTCCACGCCGCCGACACCCACCAGGGTGATCCGGTCCCCCACGCGCGCGTAGAGGCGCCTCAGCACCTCCAGGGAGCGCGCTTTCAGCGGCGCGCCCGAGAGCCCGCCGGTCTCCTTGACCAGTGAGGGGTCTGATTTCAGACCGAGGCCCTCGCGCGCGATGGTCGTGTTCGTGGCGATGATGCCGTCCAGGCCGAGCTCGACGGCGAGGTCGGCGACGGCGTCGACGTCCTCGTCGGCGAGGTCCGGCGCGATCTTCACCAACAGCGGCACGCGGCGCGTGGTCACCGCCCGGTCCGCGGCCTCGCGGACGGCGGTCAGCAGCGGCCGCAGCGACTCCGTGGCCTGGAGGTTGCGCAGCCCGGGCGTGTTCGGGGAGCTGACGTTGACCACGAGGTAGTCGGCGTGGGCGGCCAGCCGCTCGGTGGACCTCACGTAGTCGGCGGCCGCGTCGGCCTCCGGGACGATCTTGGTCTTGCCGATGTTGACGCCCACGACGGTCCTGAAGACAGGCGTACGGGAGGCCAGGCGCTCGGCGACGGCCGCCGAGCCCTCGTTGTTGAAGCCCATGCGGTTGATCAGCGCGCGGTCGGGGACGAGCCGGAACAGCCGTTTCTTCGGATTGCCCGGCTGGCCCTCCCCCGTGACCGTACCGATCTCGATGTGGTCGAAGCCGAGCATCGACATCCCGTCGACGGCGACGGCGTTCTTGTCGAAGCCCGCCGCGAGCCCGAAGGGCCCGTGCATCCGCAGCCCGAACGCCTCGGTCCGCAGCTCCTTGTGGCGGGGCGCGAGCACGGCCGCGACGAACGTCCGCAGGACGGGGATCCGGGCGGCGAGCCGGATCCAGCGGAACGCGAGGTGGTGGGCCCGCTCGGGGTCCATCCGCTTGAAGACGAGCCGGAAGAAGAGCTTGTACATAGTCATGTCCTCATGAAGAGCCTCGGGAGAGCCTCATGAAGAGGGGGACACCGTTTCCGGTGTCCCCCTCGGGGCTGCTAGTCGCGGGCCGCGGTCAGATGCTCGGCGTGTTCCTGGAGTGAACGCACGCCCACATCACCGTGGTTGAGCGCGTCGATGCCCTGGACGGCGGCGGCGAGCGCCTGGACCGTCGTCAGGCAGGGCACGGAGCGGGCCACGGCGGCGGTGCGGATGTCGTAGCCGTCGAGGCGGCCTCCGGTGCCGTACGGCGTGTTGACGATGAGGTCGACCTCGCCCTCGTGGATGAGCTGGACGATGGTCTTCTCGCCGTTCGGGCCCTCGCCCTCGGACTGCTTGCGTACGACGGTGGCGTGTATGCCGTTGCGCTTGAGCACCTCGGCCGTGCCGGACGTGGCGAGCAACACGAAGCCGTGGGCGACCAGTTCACGCGCCGGGAAGATCATCGAGCGCTTGTCGCGGTTGGCGACGGAGATGAAGGCGCGCCCCTTGGTCGGCAGCGGACCGTACGCGCCCGCCTGCGACTTGGCGTACGCCGTGCCGAACACCGAGTCGATGCCCATGACTTCACCGGTGGATCGCATCTCCGGGCCGAGGATCGTGTCGACGCCGCGCCCGTAGATGTCGCGGAAGCGCGACCACGGCATGACCGCCTCCTTGACGGAGATCGGTGCGTCCAGCGGCAGTTCACCGCCGTCACCGACGGCCGGGAGCAGGCCCTCCGCGCGCAGTTCGGCGACGGTCGCGCCCAGCGAGATGCGGGCGGCGGCCTTCGCGAGCGGCACCGCGGTCGCCTTCGAGGTGAAGGGGACGGTGCGCGAGGCTCGCGGGTTGGCTTCGAGGACGTAGAGGATGTCGCCCGCCATCGCGAACTGGATGTTGATCAGTCCGCGCACGCCGACACCCTTGGCGATGGCTTCGGTCGACGCCCGCAGCCGCTTGATGTCGAATCCGCCGAGCGTGATCGGCGGCAGGGCGCACGCCGAGTCACCGGAGTGGATGCCGGCCTCCTCGATGTGCTCCATGACGCCGCCGAGGTACAGCTCCTGCCCGTCGTAGAGGGCATCGACATCGATCTCGATCGCGTCGTCGAGGAAGCGGTCGACGAGCACCGGGCGGGACGGGGAGATCTCCGTCGACTCGGCGATGTACGAGGACAGCCGCGTCTCGTCGTACACGATCTCCATGCCGCGCCCGCCCAGGACGTACGACGGCCGTACGAGGACGGGGTACCCGATCTCGTCGGCGATGGCCTTGGCCCCGGCGAACGTCGTGGCGGTGCCGTGCTTCGGCGCCGGCAGCCCGGCCTCCGCGAGCACCTGTCCGAAGGCGCCGCGGTCCTCGGCGGCGTGGATCGCCTCGGGCGGAGTGCCCACGATCGGCACGCCGTTGTCCTTCAGGGCCTGCGCCAGCCCCAGCGGTGTCTGTCCGCCGAGCTGCACGATCACGCCCGCGATCGGTCCGGCCAGGGTCTCCGCGTGGACGATCTCCAGTACGTCTTCGAGGGTGAGCGGCTCGAAGTACAGGCGGTCGGAGGTGTCGTAGTCCGTGGAGACGGTCTCCGGGTTGCAGTTGACCATCACGGTCTCGTAGCCGGCGTCGCTCAGCGCGAAGGAGGCGTGGACACAGGAGTAGTCGAACTCGATGCCCTGGCCGATGCGGTTCGGTCCCGAGCCCAGGATGATCACGGCGGGCTTGGTCCGGGGCGCGACCTCGCTCTCCTCGTCGTACGAGGAGTAGAAGTACGGCGTCTTGGCGGCGAACTCGGCCGCGCAGGTGTCGACCGTCTTGTAGACCGGCCGCACCCCCAGCGCGTGCCGGACCTCGCGGACGACGTCCTCGCGCAGCCCGCGGATCTCACCGATCTGGACGTCGGAGAAGCCGTGCCGCTTCGCCTCCGCGAGCAGCAGCGGGTCCAGCTTGTCGGCGGCGGCCAGTTCGTCCGCGATCTCCTTGATCAGGAACATCTGGTCCACGAACCAGGGGTCGATCTTCGTCGCCTCGAAGACCTCCTCCTGGGTCGCGCCCGCGCGGATGGCCTGCATCACGGTGTTGATCCGGCCGTCGGTCGGGCGGACGGCCTCGGCCAGCAGCTCGGCCTTGTCACCCGGCTCGCCCACGAACGTGAACTGCGAGCCCTTCTTCTCCAGCGACCGCAGCGCCTTCTGCAGCGCCTCGGTGAAGTTCCGGCCGATCGCCATGGCCTCGCCGACCGACTTCATGGTCGTGGTCAGCGTGGAGTCGGCGGACGGGAACTTCTCGAAGGCGAAACGCGGCGCCTTGACGACGACGTAGTCCAAAGTCGGTTCGAACGACGCCGGGGTCTTCTCGGTGATGTCGTTCGGGATCTCGTCGAGCGTGTAGCCGACGGCGAGCTTCGCCGCGATCTTGGCGATCGGGAAACCCGTCGCCTTCGATGCCAGCGCCGACGAACGCGACACCCGCGGGTTCATCTCGATGACGATGACCCGGCCGTCCTCGGGGTTCACCGCGAACTGGATATTGCAGCCGCCGGTGTCGACGCCGACCTCGCGGATGATCGCGATGCCGATGTCGCGCAGTCGCTGGTACTCGCGGTCCGTCAGCGTCATCGCGGGCGCCACGGTGATCGAGTCGCCGGTGTGGACGCCCATCGGGTCGAAGTTCTCGATGGAGCAGACGACCACGACGTTGTCGTGCTTGTCGCGCATCAGCTCGAGCTCGTACTCCTTCCAGCCGAGGATGGACTCCTCCAGGAGCACCTCGGTGGTCGGCGAGAGCGTGAGGCCCTGTCCGGCGATCCGGCGCAGCTCCTCCTCGTCGTGCGCGAAGCCGGAGCCGGCACCGCCCATGGTGAAGGAGGGCCGGACGACGACGGGGTAGCCGCCGAGCGTCTCGACGCCCTTGAGAACGTCGTCCATGGAGTGGCAGATGACCGACCGGGCGGACTCGCCGTGCCCGATCTTCGCGCGGACGGCCTCGACGACGTCCTTGAAGAGGTCGCGGTCCTCGCCCTTGTTGATCGCCTCGACGTTGGCGCCGATCAGCTCGACGCCGTACTTCTCCAGCACACCCTGCTCATGCATGGAGATGGCGGTGTTGAGGGCGGTCTGGCCGCCGAGCGTCGGCAGCAGGGTGTCCGGCCGCTCCTTGGCGATGATCTTCTCCACGAACTCCGGGGTGATCGGCTCGACGTACGTCGCGTCGGCGATCTCCGGGTCGGTCATGATCGTCGCCGGGTTGGAGTTGACCAGGATCACCCGCAGGCCCTCGGCCTTGAGGACGCGGCAGGCCTGGGTGCCGGAGTAGTCGAACTCGGCGGCCTGGCCGATGACGATCGGGCCGGAGCCGATGACCAGGACGGACTGGATATCGGTGCGCTTAGGCACGCTGGCCCTCCATCAGGGATACGAAGCGGTCGAACAGGTAGGCGGCGTCGTGCGGGCCCGCTGCCGCTTCGGGGTGGTACTGGACGCTGAAGGCCGGCTGGTCGAGCAGCTGGAGCCCCTCGACGACCTGGTCGTTCAGGCAGACGTGCGAGACCTCGGCACGCCCGTAGGCGGTGTCGGACACCTTGTCGAGCGGGGCGTCGACGGCGAAGCCGTGGTTGTGCGCGGTGACCTCGACCTTGCCGGTCGTACGGTCCTGCACGGGCTGGTTGATGCCCCGGTGGCCGTACTTCAGCTTGTACGTGCCGAAGCCGAGCGCGCGGCCCAGGATCTGGTTGCCGAAGCAGATGCCGAAGAGGGGCGTCTTGCGCTCCAGGACTTCCCGCATCAGGGAAACGGGATGTTCGGCCTTCTCCGGGTCGCCGGGGCCGTTCGAGAAGAACACGCCGTCGGGGGCGACCGCGAAGATCTCCTCGGCGGTCGCGGTCGCGGGCAGCACGTGCACCTCGATACCGCGCTCGGCCATGCGCTGCGGGGTCATGCCCTTGATGCCCAGGTCCACGGCGGCGACGGTGAACTTCTTCTCGCCGATCGCGGGGACGACGTACGCCTCCTCGGTGGCCACCTCCTCGTAGAGGCTGGCGCCCTTCATCTCGGGCGCCTGGCGGACCTCGGTGAGCATGGTGCCCTCGTCGGGCAGCGCGTTGCCGGAGAAGATGCCGACGCGCATGGCGCCGCGCTCGCGGAGGTGGCGGGTGAGGGCACGCGTGTCGATGCCGGAGATCCCGACGACGCCCTGCTTGGCGAGCTCCTCGTCCAGCGAGCGCCGGGAGCGCCAGTTGGAGGGCACGCGCGCGGGGTCGCGTACGACATATCCGGCGACCCAGATCCGCTTGGACTCGGGGTCCTCGTCGTTGACGCCGGTGTTGCCGACGTGCGGGGCGGTCATCACGACGACCTGGCGGTGGTAGGACGGGTCGGTGAGGGTCTCCTGGTAGCCGGTCATCCCGGTGGAGAACACGGCCTCGCCGAAAGTCACCCCCACGGCCCCGTAGGCACGGCCGCGGAACATCCGGCCGTCCTCGAGGACGAGTACGGCGGGAGTTTTCGAGGCTCCCCTGGTGGAGGTGGTCATCGTGCGCCTTCCGTCTTGTTGATCATGTGGTTCAGGGCCTCGACCCACTCGCTGTGCTCGGCCGCGTGGTCGGAGCGGAACCCGGAGTCGATCAGCTTGTCGCCGTGCTCCCAGGTGACGACCAGCAGACCGCCCTCGGTGAGGACCTTGCCCGCGATGCCCTTGTCGAGCCGCGCCTCGCGCAGCTGCGAGACGGGGACGAAGAAGTCGGCAGCTCCGGGGCGTACGACGTCCAGTCCCGCGTCCGTCAGCGTGAGCTCGGCCCGGCTGCGGGTGCCCAGGCCGTGCGCCACGATGCGGTCGAGCCACTGCCCGGCGGTGGTGGAGCCGTGGTAGCGCCCGCTCATCGTCAGTTTGGCCGGACCAGGCTCGGTCGGCGCGCTGGGCAGCTCGGGCAGGTCCCCCTGGAGGGTGCCGCGCCACTTCCAGCCCTCGCGCATCAGCCAGTAGACGAGCGCGATGAACAGGGCGAGGCCCACGAGCCAGCCGATACGGGCGGCCCAGTCGGTCACTTCCGCCGACTTCTGTTCGGCGGCGATGTACGTCAGATGCGGCAGAGATGTCACGCGAGCTTCCCGTCGACGAGCGTGGCCTTGCCCCGGAGCCACGTGTGCGTGACACGGCCCGGCAGCTCACGACCCTCGTACGGAGTGTTGCGGCTGCGTGACGCGAAGCCCGCGGGGTCCACGTCACCACGGTATGCCGTGTCGACCAGCGTGAGGTTGGCGGGCTCACCTGCCGAGACGGGACGGCCGTGGCCCTTGGCCCGGCCGATCTCGGCGGGCTTGAAGGACATGCGGTCGGCGACCGCGGCCCAGTTGAGCAGCCCGGTCTCGACCATCGTCTGCTGAACGACGGACAGCGCGGTCTCGAGCCCCACCATGCCCATGGCGGCCGCGGCCCACTCGCAGTCCTTGTCCTCGTGCGGGTGCGGGGCGTGGTCGGTGGCGACGATGTCGATCGTGCCGTCGGCGAGCGCCTCGCGCAGGGCCAGCACATCGCGCTCGGTACGCAGCGGCGGGTTCACCTTGTAGACCGGGTTGTACGTCCGCACCAGCTCGTCGGTGAGGAGCAGGTGGTGCGGGGTCACCTCGGCGGTGACGTCGATGCCGCGCGACTTGGCCCAGCGCACGATCTCGACGGAACCGGCGGTGGAGAGGTGGCAGATGTGGACGCGGGAGCCGACGTGCTCGGCGAGCAGCACATCCCGGGCGATGATCGATTCTTCGGCCACCGCCGGCCATCCCCCGAGCCCCAGCTCGGCGGAGACGACGCCCTCGTTCATCTGGGCGCCCTCGGTGAGCCGGGGCTCCTGCGCGTGCTGGGCGACGACACCGCCGAAGGCCTTCACGTATTCGAGCGCCCGGCGCATCATCACCGCGTCGTCCACGCACTTGCCGTCGTCGGAGAAGACCGTGACACCGGCCGCCGACTCGTGCATGGCGCCCAGCTCGGCGAGCTTCCTGCCCGCCAGGCCGACGGTGACGGCGCCGATGGGCTGCACGTCGCAGTAGCCGTGCTCCTGGCCGAGCCGGTAGACCTGCTCGACCACACCGGCGGTGTCGGCGACCGGGAAGGTGTTGGCCATGGCGAACACGGCGGTGTAGCCACCCCTGGCGGCGGCTCGCGTACCGGTCAGCACGGTCTCGGAGTCCTCACGACCGGGCTCACGCAGGTGGGTGTGCAGGTCCACGAGTCCCGGAAGCAGCACCTTGCCGTCGGCCTCGACGACCTCAGCGCCGTCGGCGCCGAGTCCGACACCGACCGCCGCGATCGTCCGGCCGTCGATCAGCACGTCCTGCGGCTCGCCGCCGAGCACCTTCGCACCACGGATCAGGGTCTTGCTCATGTTCTTACTTCTCCTCGGTACGGGTGTGGGTGACGGCGGGCTCGTTTCCGCCGAGCAGCAGGTAGAGGACGGCCATCCGGATCGAGACACCGTTGGCGACCTGCTCGATCGCCGTGCAGCGCGCGGAGTCGGCGACCTCGGCGGTGATCTCCATGCCGCGGACCATCGGGCCGGGGTGCATCACGATGGCGTGCTCGGGCATCTTCGCCATGCGGTCGCCGTCGAGCCCGTAGCGCCGCGAGTACTCGCGCTCGGTCGGGAAGAACGCCGCGTTCATCCGCTCGCGCTGGACGCGCAGCAGCATCACGGCATCGGACTTGGACAGCGTGCTGTCGAGGTCGTACGAGATCTCGCAGGGCCACGATCCGATGCCGACCGGCAGCAGGGTCGGCGGGGCCACGAGGGTGACCTCGGCACCGAGGGTGTGCAGCAGGTCGACGTTGGAGCGGGCGACCCGGCTGTGCAGGATGTCGCCGACGAGCGTGATGCGCTTGCCCGCCAGGTCGTGACCGAGGCCCGCGTCCCGGCCGACGAGCCTGCGCCGCATGGTGAACGCGTCGAGCAGGGCCTGCGTGGGGTGCTGGTGGGTGCCGTCACCGGCGTTGATGACGGCGGCGTCGATCCAGCCGGAGGTCGCGAGGCGGTACGGGGCTCCGGAGGCGCCGTGCCGGATGACGACGGCGTCGACGCCCATCGCCTCCAGGGTCTGGGCGGTGTCCTTCAGGGACTCGCCCTTGGAGACGCTGGATCCCTTGGCGGTGAAGTTGATGACGTCAGCGGAGAGGCGCTTCTCGGCGGCCTCGAAGGAGATCCGGGTGCGGGTCGAGTCCTCGAAGAAGAGGTTGACGACGGTGCGGCCGCGCAGGGTCGGCAGCTTCTTGATCGGCCGGTCGGCGACCCGGGCCATCTCCTCGGCGGTGTCGAGGATCAGGACGGCGTCGTCGCGGGTGAGGTCGGCGGCCGAGATGAGATGACGCTGCATCTGTCAGGCTCCGTAAGGCAGTTCAAGATCGGGAGGATTCGGGCGCGCGGACGCGCAGGGGCGCGCTGAGGGGGCCGTACGAGTGGGCGTACGCCTGAACCCTGCTACTGCTCGCCGGGCTGGGAGGTCCGCTTCGCACCGAGCAGCACGGTGTCGCGACCGTCCTCCTCGGCGAGCTGGACCTTGACCGTCTCCCGCAACGACGTGGGGAGGTTCTTGCCGACGTAGTCGGCGCGGATCGGGAGTTCGCGGTGGCCGCGGTCGACGAGGACCGCGAGCTGCACGGCGCGCGGGCGGCCGATGTCGTTCAGCGCGTCGAGCGCCGCGCGGATGGTGCGGCCGGAGAAGAGCACGTCGTCGACGAGGACGACCAGGCGGCCGTCGATGCCGTCACCTGGGATGTCGGTACGGGCCAGCGCACGCGGCGGGTGCATGCGCAGGTCGTCGCGGTACATGGTGATGTCGAGGGAGCCGACCGGGATCTTGCGGTCGGTGATCTCCTCGAGCTTGGCGCCGAGCCGCTGGGCGAGGAAGACGCCTCTGGTCGGGATGCCGAGGAGCACCACGTCGTCGGCGCCCTTGGCGCGCTCGACGATCTCGTGGGCGATGCGGGTCAGGACCCGCGCGATGTCGGGGGCTTCGAGAACGGCCCGCGCATCGGATTCGTACTGCTGCTTGTCCTGCTCTGAGTCCATAAAAAACGGACCTCCTTCTCCGCCTCACTGGACGGATCATTAAAGGACGTCGGAATTGCGCCATCCACGGTACCAGCCCGGCAACAGCCCTGATCACCACCCTGTCGTCACGTTTGCGTGACTCCCACGGAAGGGTCGGTCCGGACCATTCGGCTTGACGGGGCAGAGTCACGCTGCGTAACCTCACAGTGAGTCACCAGCCGCGCGGCGGAGCCGCATGATGACACAGTGTCCGGGGAGCTATATGTCCAGCGAATACGCCAAACAGCTCGGGGCCAAGCTCCGCGCCATCCGCACCCAGCAGGGCCTTTCCCTCCACGGCGTCGAGGAGAAGTCCCAGGGACGCTGGAAGGCGGTCGTGGTCGGCTCTTACGAGCGCGGCGACCGCGCCGTGACCGTGCAGCGCCTTGCCGAGCTGGCGGACTTCTACGGCGTGCCGGTGCAGGAGCTGCTGCCGGGCACCACGCCTGGCGGCGCCGCCGAGCCGCCGCCGAAGCTGGTCCTGGACCTGGAGCGGCTGGCCCACGTCCCGGCCGAGAAGGCGGGTCCTCTCCAGCGGTATGCGGCCACGATCCAGTCGCAGCGCGGCGACTACAACGGCAAGGTGCTGTCGATCCGCCAGGACGACCTTCGCACGCTCGCCGTCATCTACGACCAGTCGCCCTCGGTCCTCACCGAGCAGCTGATCAGCTGGGGCGTCCTGGACGCGGACGCGCGCCGCGCGGTCTCCCACGAAGACGCCTGACCCGTACCACCACTGAGAAGAAACGTGCCGCCGGGGCGGCCGGAAACCCTCAGAGGCCCCACACGTACGGGAACGCCGGAGGGCCCTCAGCAGTCTCGCTGGGGGCCCTCCGGCATTCGTGCACGCCCCGGTAGGGGCGCGGGGAACTGTGCGACCGGCCCAATACGGCCCGCACCTCACAGCGGACGGCACGGAGCACTTGAGCTGAAGGTCAGACCTCGTCGCGACGCAGCGACGACTTCAGCTCCTTGAAGCGGCCGAGCAACCCGTTCACAAAGGCGGGCGACTCATCCGTCGAGAACTCCTTGGCAAGCTGTACAGCCTCGTCGAGCACCACAGCGTCCGGAGTCTCATCGACCCAAAGCAGCTCGTACGCGCCGAGACGCAGGATGTTCCGGTCGACGACGGGCATCCTGTCGAGTGTCCAGCCGACGGAGTACTGCGCGATGAGCTCGTCGATGCGCTTCGCGTAGTTCGCGTAGCCCTCGACAAGCTGCATCGTGTACTCGCTCACCGGCGGCTGCCGGGTGTCGGTCCGGGAGTGCCGAATCCAGTCCCCCAGGACCGTCTGGACGTCCACGCCGCGCTGGTCGCCCTCGAAGAGGATCTGGAAGGCGCGCTTGCGGGCCGTGTTGCGGGCAGCCACGGTTAGCTGTTCACCCGGCCGAGGTAGTCGCTCGTGCGGGTGTCGACCTTGATCTTCTCACCGGTGGTGATGAAGAGCGGCACGTTGATCTGGTGGCCGGTCTCCAGGATGGCGGGCTTGGTGCCGCCGGTGGAGCGGTCGCCCTGGACGCCCGGCTCGGTCTCCTGGATGACGAGCTCGACGGCGGCCGGCAGCTCGACGAAGAGCACCTCGCCCTCGTGCTGCGCGACGGTGGCGGTGAAGCCCTCGATGAGGAAGTTGGCGGCGTCGCCGACGGCCTTGCGGTCCACGTGGAGCTGGTCGTACGTCTCCATGTCCATGAAGACGAAGTACTCGCCGTCCATGTACGAGAACTGCATGTCGCGCTTGTCGATCGTGGCCGTCTCGACCTTGACGCCGGCGTTGAACGTCTTGTCGACGACCTTGCCGGAGAGCACGTTCTTGAGCTTGGTGCGCACGAAGGCCGGGCCCTTGCCGGGCTTGACGTGCTGGAACTCGACGACGGACCAGAGCTGGCCGCCTTCGAGCTTGAGCACCAGGCCGTTCTTGAGGTCGTTCGTGGAAGCCACGGTTGCGGAATCTCCTGGACTGACGTGGACGACCACGGGGCAGGCGCGACAGCTCGAAGCTAGAGCGCGAGCAGCTCCTTGGTCGTGATGGTGAGTAGCTCGGGTCCGCCGTCCGCCTCAGGGCGTACGACGAGCGTGTCATCGATCCTGACACCGCCCCGGCCCGGAAGGTGGACCCCCGGTTCGACGGTGACCGGCACGCAAGCGTCCAGTTTACCCATGGCCGCGGGGGCCAACTGCGGGTCCTCGTCGATTTCGAGCCCTACACCGTGCCCGGTCAGCGGAGGAAGGCCATCCGTATACCCCGCGGAGTCGAGTACCTGACGGGCCGCGTGGTCCACGTCACGGTAGGCGGCGCCGGGTACGAGAGCCTCGCGTCCGGCGCGCTGGGATGCGAAGACGAGGTCGTACAGCTCGATCTGCCAGTCGGCGGGCGAGGTGCCGATGACGAACGTGCGGCCGATCTCACAGCGGTAGCCGCGGTAGACCGCGCCGAGGCAGACGGAGAGGAAATCGCCCTCCTCGACCCGGCGGTCGGTGGGTCGGTGGCCGCCGCGCCCGGAGTTCGGCCCCGTGCCGACCGAGGTCGCGAAGGCCGGGCCCTCGGCGCCGTGGTCGACGAGGCGGCGCTCCAGCTCCAGGGCGAGATGGCGTTCGGTGCGGCCGACGAGGATCGACTCCAGGAGCTCGCCCAGAGCCTGGTCGGCGATCTCCGCGCCGATGCGCAGACAGGAGATCTCCTCCTCGTCCTTGACCACGCGCAGCTGCTCGACGGCTCCGCCGAGGTCGCCGAGGCGCAGCCGGGGCACCACCGAGCCGATCGCGCGGTGCCGCGCCACGGTGAGGTGGTGCTCCTCGACGGCGAGGGACTCGGCGCCCTGGGCCGCCGCGAGGTCCGCGGCGGCGACGGCGGGGTCGCCGCCGGGGCTCGGCAGCGGGTGGACCCGGAGGGCTTCGTCCGGCCGGCCCTCGTCCAGTGGGGTATCAGGCGGACCGCCGCATACGAGCAGGTCCTCGGTCTTGCCCAGCAGGAGAACGGCGCCGAGCGGCGCCATACCCGCTAGATAGCGGACGTTGGCGGGACGGGAGACCAGCGCGGTCGCGTTGCCGCCCGCCGTGCAACGTTCCCGTAGCCGCTCCCGGCGGGCCGCGTACACCTCTGACATGACCCGAGCGTAAGAGCTCCGGGGGGTTGGCGCCGGTTGAGGGAGGCCGAGTGGGCGGGTGCCGTTCGGGGGATGTGGTGGGTTCGACGGTTGTTTGCCGGGTGCGGGTCTGTGGGGGCTTGTCGCGCCCGCGCGGCGGAGCCGCATATCGATACAGCCCCGCGCCCCTGCGTGCCCTGGGTGGGGTGGGTGGGCTCAGTCCCCTCGAACGTCCCCTACCACTGGGGCGGGCTCGCGATCGACCGTGCCAGTACGTCGTCCAGGACTCGCGCCGTGGTCGGCACGTCGAGCTGTGAGTTGTCGATGATGGGGAGCCCCGACCCGTACCAGCCGGCCATCCGGCCGTGGATGCGGGCGACTTCCTCGTCGGTGAGGCGGCGGTTTCCGGAGCGCTCGGCGTTGCGCTCCAGGACTATCTCCAGGCCGGGCAGGAGGACGACCGGCAGCAGCCCGGGGCCGATGTGCCGCTTCCAGCCGCCGAGGCCCACGACGGGCCGGTCGGGGAACACCGCGTCGTCGAGGATGCAGGAGATGTTGTTGGCCAGGAAGTTGCGGGCCGCGAAGCCGCAGGTGCGGCGGGCGAGACGATACTGCGCCTCCGAGTTGTCGTTCCACCCCGACTGCGGGTCGGCGAAGCCCGAGCGCACCCATTCACGTACGTCGTCGAGGCTGATGTGCGCCGTGGGCACCCGGCGGTGGCCCGCCCAGTACTTGGCGACGCTGGTCTTCCCGGCGCCGGCCGGGCCGATGAGCAGAACGGCGAGCGTCGTGGACGTGGGGTCGGGCGTGCCGGTCGCGGGCGGCGCGCTCGGCATGGGGACGGGGCCGCCCGGGGGCAGCTGCACATGACCCGTGGTGTCCGGTGTCGGCGGTACGGGAGCGTGGCGCGGCGGGCCCGGGTGATGCGACGCCGGCGCGTGGCTCGGCGGGTGCGGTGCGCCGGGCCCCGTCGGCACTCCGGCGAAGCCGGGCGGCGGACCCACGGGCGCGGGACCCGCGGGCAGACTCGCAGGCGCGGGGCCCGGGTGCGTGCCCGGGTGGTGCGGTCCCGGGTGTTGCGCGGCCGACGACCAGCCGACGGCCGGTCCGTGCCCCGGTTGGTGGGGCGGCGGCAGCGGAGACCCCACTGCGTCCTGCATCCGGTGCCACTCCGTCTCGTGTCCTTGACTCATTCGCCTCCGGGGCGCCTCAGTCGGTTTCGAGAGCCCGACGCGCCCCTTCAGCTCACTCGCCGCAGGCGATTGGCGCTGGCAGCGGGGTACCTGCCCCGCTCCCTACCGAACGGTACCGTCCCCGGCCGCCGTTTGGTGAACGGCCGGGAACGGTCCGAAGTGCCCATCCGCACAAGGCAAATCGGCCCAAGCGGTGCCCCGGGGAGCTATTCGCCCACTTCGCCGTAGGCCGCGAGGAGGACCGCCGGGTCGGGCCCCTCCAGGACGGTGGGCTTGGCCAGGCCGTCCAGGACGATGAAGCGCAGCAGGTTGCCGCGGGACTTCTTGTCGACCTTCATGGTCTCCAGCAACTTGGGCCACTGGTCGTAGCGGTAGCTCAGCGGCAGCCCGACGGACTCCAGGACCGTGCGGTGCCGGTCCGCGGTCTCGTCGTCCAACCGCCCTGCCAGTCGGCCCAGTTCGGCCGCGAAGTGCATACCCACCGCGACCGCCGCACCGTGCCGCCACTCGTAGCGCTCGTTCTTCTCGATGGCGTGCGCGAGCGTGTGCCCGTAGTTGAGGATCTCCCGCAGCCCGGCCTCCTTCAGGTCGGACGAGACGACCTCGGCCTTGACCTTGATGGAGCGCTCGATCAGCTCGGCGGTGTGCGGACCGGCCGGGGTACGGGCACCCTGCGGGTCGGCCTCGATGAGTTCGAGGATCACCGGGTCGGCGATGAAGCCGGCCTTGATGATCTCGGCGAGCCCGGACACGAAGTCGTTGACCGGCAGCGAGTCCAGCGCCGCCAGATCGCACAGCACACCGGCGGGCGGGTGGAAGGCGCCGACGAGGTTCTTGCCCTCGGCGGTGTTGATGCCGGTCTTGCCGCCGACCGCCGCGTCCACCATGGCCAGCACCGTGGTCGGGATGGCCACCCAGCGCACCCCGCGCAGCCAGCTCGCCGCGACGAACCCGGCCAGGTCGGTGGTCGAACCGCCACCCACGCCCACGATGACGTCGGTACGTGTGAAGCCGGACTGGCCCAGCGCCTTCCAGCAGTAGGCCGCGACCTCTGCGGTCTTGGCCTCCTCGGCGTTGGGCACCTGGATGGCGACGGCCTCGTAGCCCTGCCCGGCCAGGTCGGCCCGCAGCGCCTCACCGGTCTCGGCGAGCGCCTCGGGGTGGATCACCGCGACCCGCTTGGCCCGATCGCCGATCAACGCACCGAGCTCGCCCAGCAGTTGACGGCCCACCAGCACCTCGTACGGGTCGGTGCCCGCCGTGCCGCCGACGTGGATCCGAGTGAGGGCCTGCTCGCTCATGCGTGCTTCAACTCCAAGGCGTCGAGGACCGCCTGGGCGACCTCTTCGGGGCCACGGTCGTCGGTGGCGACGACCGCACGGGCGACTTCGGTGTACAGGTGGCGGCGGGCTTCCATCAGGTCGCGCCACTGCCGGCGCGGGTTGACGGCGAGCAGCGGCCGGGCGGCGTTCAGCCCGGTCCGCTTGACCGCCTCCTCGACGTCCATCGAGAGGTACACGACAGACTGCCCGGCCAGCAGTGCGCGGGTGTCCGCGTCGAGGATCGAGCCGCCGCCCAGCGCCAGTACGCCGTCGTGCTCGGCCAGCGCCTTGTGCACGGCCCGCTTCTCGATCGCGCGGAAGGCCGCCTCCCCCTCGTCGAGGAAGATGTCCGCGATGGTGCGGCCCTGCTCGGCCACGATGTCGTCGTCGGTGTCCCGGTAGGCACAGCCGAGCCGCTCCGCGACCAGCGCGCCCACCGTGGACTTGCCGACGCCCATCGGCCCGACCAGGATCACCCGCGGCGCACTCAGCGGACTCACCGCACGACCAGGTTCTCGAGGTACGACTCGACGTTGCGGCGCGTCTCCGGCACGCTGTCGCCGCCGAACTTCTCCGCGACCGCGTCCGCCAGCACCAGCGCCACCATGGCCTCGGCCACGATTCCTGCAGCCGGCACCGCGCACACGTCCGAGCGCTGGTGATGCGCCTTGGCGGCCTCACCGGTCGCCACGTCGATGGTCGCCAACGCGCGCGGCACGGTCGCGATCGGCTTCATCGCCGCCCGCACGCGCAGCAGCTCACCGGTCGTCAGGCCGCCCTCGGTACCGCCGGAACGCCCCGAGGTCCGCCGGATCCCGTCCTCGGTGTGCACGATCTCGTCGTGCGCCTTCGAGCCCGGCACCCGCGCCAGGTCGAAACCGTCACCGACCTCGACCCCCTTGATCGCCTGGATCCCCATCAGCGCGGCCGCCAGCCGGGCGTCCAGCCGCCGGTCCCAGTGCACATGCGAGCCGAGGCCCACCGGCACCCCGTACGCCAGCACCTCGACCACGCCACCGAGGGTGTCGCCGTCCTTGTGGGCCTGGTCGATCTCCGCGACCATCGCTTTCGACGCGTCCGCATCGAGGCAGCGCACCGGGTCGGCGTCGAGCTTCTCGACGTCCGACGGCTTGGGGTAGACACCGTACGGCGCCTTCGCGGCCGCCAGCTCCACGACGTGCGAGACGACCTCGATCCCGGCGGTCGCCTTCAGGTACGACCGGGCCACCGCACCCAGCGCCACCCGCGCCGCCGTCTCACGGGCACTCGCCCGCTCCAGGATCGGCCGGGCCTCGTCGAAGCCGTACTTCTGCATCCCCGCCAGGTCCGCGTGACCGGGCCGCGGCCTCGTCAGCGGCGCGTTGCGCGCCAGCTCACCCAGGATCTGCGGGTCGACGGGGTCGGCCGCCATGACCTGCTCCCACTTGGGCCACTCGGTGTTGCCCACCATGACCGCGACTGGCGAACCGAGGGTCAGCCCGTGACGTACGCCGCCCAGGAAGGTGACCTCGTCCCGCTCGAACTTCATCCGGGCACCGCGCCCATACCCGAGCCGCCGCCGGGCCAGGTGGTCCGCCACCATCTCCGTGGTGATCGGCACGCCGGCGGGAAGGCCCTCCAGCGTCGCGACAAGTGCGGGACCGTGGGACTCCCCCGCGGTCAGCCAACGCAACCTGCTCAACGGTGCTCCTCATGCTCGCGCCCTGGTACTGCGTACTGCCTTTGCGTACGCGCGTCCTCGCGTACGGCGACGGCGCGACCGGGTGCGCGGCCCTGGCCCGCCACTTCCGATCCTCCCACGTCCGCGCCCCCGACCCGGCCGCCGGTCCATCAGGCGGACGCGACCTCGTCAGGTCGTGGCGTCGTCCTGGCGAGGCCGGGTGCGTACGAGCCCAGACAGTCGGCGCCGCGTCCTTGCGCGTACGGCACGTCGGGGATGGGCTTGATTGGGCCGAGAGCTAGTCGGCGGGCGCTCTCGCGTCGGCGCCGCGGAACCGGAAACCGGAACCTAGCGGCCCGCGAGCGCTTTCTCCCCTGCCTCTCGCATGGCGTCCAGCGGGCCAGGTACGCGGCCCGTCATCTGCTCGACCTGGAGCACCGCCTGGTGCACAAGCAGGTCGAGACCGCTGACGACGGCGCCGCCGTACGCCGACCAGCGCGCCGCGAGAGGGGTCGGCCACGGGTCGTACAGGACGTCGAAGAGCGCGACCGGCCGCTCGGGAACGGCGGCCGCGAGGGAGTCGGTGGTGCCCGAGGGCGTCGTCGCGATCACGAGCGGGGCCCGCAGGGCCCGTTCGGCGTCCGCCCAGTCCTCCGTACGCACCTCCACGTCGAGCCGCTCGCCCCACTGCCGCATCTCGGCGGCGCGCGCCTCGCTCCGGACGTACGCGACGACCTCGCCCGTACAGATCCGCGCGAGCGCGGCCAGCGCGGAGGACGCGGTGGCGCCGGCGCCGAGAATCGCCGCGGACTCCACCTGTTCGATTCCCCGCTCACGCAGGGCGGCGACCATCCCGGGAATGTCGGTGTTGTCGCCGACGCGACGCCCGTCCTCGGTGAACACGACGGTGTTGACCGCCTCAACCGAGGCCGCCGTCTCACTGATCTCGTCAAGCAGCGGAAGGACCGCCCGTTTCAACGGCATGGTAAGGGACAGCCCGGCCCACGACGTGTCGAGCTTCTCGAAAAAACCGGGCAGTCCGGCCTCATCGACCTCAAAACGCCCATACATCCAGTCAGTAAGGCCCAACTCCGCATAAGCGGCCCTGTGCAGCACTGGGGAGAGAGAGTGGCCGATGGGCGAGCCGACAACCCCGGCGCGCTTCGCTGTCCTCATTGACCTTGTTAGTTCCGTTCCTTCTCGTACTCTTCCACGTTCTTGTTGTGTTCTTCGTTGGTGACCGAGAACACCGTCTTGTCCTCGTTGATCGACACGAAGTAGTACCAGGGCCCGGGGGTCGGTTTCATCGCGGCCTCGATCGCTTCCTTGCCGGGGTTGCTGATGGGGCCCGGCGGAAGTCCCCTGATGTCGTACGTGTTGTACGGGTCCTTGATCTGCCGCAGCTGAGAAACCGGCCCGAGGTCCAGGGTGCTCTGACCCTTGATGTAGTTGATGGTGGAGTCGAACTCCAGCCTGCCGACCGTCTCGAGGTTGCCCGGCTTGAGGCGGTTGTAGACGACGCGGGCGACCTTGCGGAAGTCGTGATCGTACTTGCCCTCGACCTGAACGAGGCTCGCCGCCGTGAGGAGCTGCAGTGGGTTCTTCAGGTCCAGCGCTTCGGCCTTCGACTCGAGCCCGAATTCCTTGTATTTCACCGTCGCCTGCTTGACCATTTCCTTCAGGACATCCTCGGGTTTCATGCCCTTGGAGACGGGATAGCTGGACGGATAGAGGAACCCTTCCAGCGGATCCTTTATGTCCTTGCCGTTGTTCGCCCACTCAGGCAGACCGAGATTGTCCCACTCCTTCTTCGCGACCGCCGCGGTCGTGCCTTTCTTGAGCTCAAGGCGTTTGTCGATCAGCGTATATACTTCGACATTACGCCTACCCTCGGCAATGATCAGGTTATTACGACTCTTGGGGTCGAGCATGAGCGCAACAGCGCTTTTGGCGGACATTTCCTTGCTGAGCGTGTAGACGCCCGGTTGAATCGAGTCACCCTTGGGATTATTCGCCTGCGCGGTCACAAAGGCGTCGACGCTCTTGACGACGTCCTTGTCCTTCAGCGCCTGCCCGATGGCGTAGCCGGTCGCGTTCTTGGGAACGGTGACGGTGACCTGCTCGCTCGTGCCGTCCCCCGCATAGTCGGGAGCCTCGCCGAAACGATCCTGGTAGAACTGGTAGCCGAAATAGCCGACTCCGCCGACACCACCGACGAAGACGAGCGTCAGGACCAGGCAGGCACAGCCACTGCGGCGCTTCTTGCCGCCCTTGCCCTTCTTGCCCTTGCCGCCTTTACCCCGTCGACCCTGAGAGTCGTCGTCGTCGAAGTCGTCGTCGTCATCGTCGCCGCCCGCGAAGAAGGCGTGCTCGCCCTGGTCGGGACCCGGGTCCCAGTCGGTCCGCGACTCGGGCTCGGCACCGCGGCGGCTGGGCGGCTCCGGCGGCGGATACGCGTCGGGGGTCCCGTAATAGTCGTGCTGCTGGCCGCCGTACGCACCTGGCTGATTCCCATAAGAGCCGGAGGGATCGGCACCGTACGGGACTTGGGGCTGCTGCTGCCCCGTGTCCCAGCCGCCGTTGTACTGCTGGCCACCCTGACCGTTGCCGTTGCCGTACTGCTGACCGCCTTGACCGTTGCCGTACTGCTGACCACCTTGGCCGTTGCCGTACTGGTGACCGCCCTGGCCGTTGCCGTACTGCTGACCGCCCTGGCCGCCCTGGTTGTTGTACTGCTGCGGACCCTGGTCGCCGTACTGCTGCTGCCCCTGGCCGTAGGGCTGCTGCTGTTGCTGTCCTTGGGCGTACTGCTGCTGCCCTTGGTCGTAGCCGCCCTGCTGGCCCGTGCCCCAGTCGCCGTACTGCGGCTGCTGCGGCTGTTGCGGATAGTGCTGCGGCTGGCCGCCGTAGGGGGACTGGGGCTCGTGGCCCTCCTGCCCTCCCCATCCGCCGTCCCCGTACAACGGGTCCTCCGGATGCCACGGTTCGGAGCCTGGGCTCCGGCCATACTCAGTCATCGATCCCCTAGAGCCGCGAGGCGGCGGCCGCTGGCTGTTGCGGCACGGCTCTTGTCCGCCTCTTCTCCTGTGCGGAGGTTATGGAGGTTATTCGAACACCTCCGCATCGCGCGGAACGTTACCGTATCGCGATCAGATGACCACTTCGACGCCCTCGCCCGGAGATATACCCGACACTCGTTCGGACTCCAGTGCCTGCTGAAGAATGATCACGGCCGCTACCTGGTCAATGACCGCTCTGCCCTTTTTGGACTTCACGCCCGAGGCGCGCAATCCCTGACTGGCCGTCACGGTAGTCATCCTCTCGTCCACGAGCCTCACCGAAACAGGGGCGATCATGCGGGCGAGATCCTGGGCGAAGGCGCGGACCTTGACCGCGGCCGGGCCCTCGCCCCCCTTGAGGGAGCGAGGGAGTCCGACCACGACCTCGATCGGTTCGTACTCGTCGACGAGTTGCTTCAACCGCCGCTGGGCGGCGGGGACATCGCGTCCCGGCACGGTCTCCACCGGAGTGGCGAGGATCCCGTCGGGGTCGCACGAGGCGACCCCGATGCGGGCGTCCCCGACGTCGATGGCGAGACGGCGGCCGCGGCGCATGACCCGCTCGTCTCCGCTCACTTGGCTCACTTGGCCGTCTCGGTCACGAGGCGCTCGACAGCGTCGACGGCCTCGCCGATGGCGGCCGGGTTCTGGCCGCCGCCCTGGGCGACGTCCGGCTTGCCGCCACCGCCACCGCCGAGGGTCTTGGCGGCCGTACGGACCAGGTCGCCGGCCTTGAGGCCGCGCTCGCGGGCGGCCTCGTTGGTGGCGATGACCGTCAGCGGCTTGCCGTTGACCGTGGTGAACAGGGCGACCACGGCGGCCCGTCCGCCCTGGATGCGGCCGCGCACGTCGAGGACCAGCCTGCGCAGGTCGTCGGCGGTCGTGCCGTCCGGGACCTGACCGGTGACGAGAGCGACGCCGCGTACGTCCTTGGCGGACTCGACGAGACCGGCGGCGGCCTGCAGGACCTTCTCCGCGCGGAACTTCTCGATCTCCTTCTCGGCGTCCTTCAGCTTGCCGAGCATGGCGGAGACCTTCTCCGGCAGTTCCTCGGGACGTCCCTTGACCAGCTCCTGGATCTGGGCGACGACCGTGTGCTCGCGGGCGAGGAAGTTGTAGGCGTCGACACCCACCAGGGCCTCGATACGGCGTACACCCGAGCCGATCGACGACTCGCCGAGCAGCTTCACCAGGCCCAGCTGGGCGGTGTTGTGCACGTGCGTGCCACCACAGAGCTCCTTGGAGAAGTCGCCGATGGTGACGACGCGCACCCGCTCGCCGTACTTCTCGCCGAACTCGGCGATGGCGCCCTGCTTCTTGGCCTCGTCGATGCTCAGGATCTCGGCGTGGACGTCGAGGTCGCGGGCGAGCACTTCGTTGATCTGCTGCTCGACGTCCGTCATCACGGCCGTGGGCACGGCGGACGGGGAGCCGAAGTCGAAGCGGAAGCGGCCGGGCTGGTTCTCGGAACCGGCCTGGGCGGCCGTCGGGCCGAGGGCGTCGCGCAGGGCCTGGTGCGTGAGGTGCGTGGCCGAGTGGGCGCGGGCGATGGCCGTGCGGCGGCGTACGTCGATGACGGCCTGGGCGGAGGCACCGACGGTGACCTCGCCGACCTGGACGACGCCCTTGTGGACGTACACGCCCGGGACCGGCTTCTGGCAGTCACGGACCTCGATGACGGCACCGGTGTCCACCTTGATACGGCCGGTGTCACCGATCTGGCCGCCACCCTCGGCGTAGAACGGAGTGCGGTCGAGGACGATCTCGACCTCGTCGCCCTCGGTGGCGGCCGGCGAGGAGACACCGTCGACCAGGATGCCGACGATCCTCGACTCGCCCTCGGTGGAGGTGTAGCCGATGAAGTCGGTCTCGCCGGAGGCGTCGGCGATCTCGCGGTAGGCGCCCATGTCGGCGTGGCCGGTCTTCTTGGACTTGGCGTCGGCCTTGGCGCGCTCGCGCTGTTCCTTCATGAGGCGCCGGAAGCCGTCCTCGTCCACGGAGAGGCCCTGTTCGGCGGCCATCTCCAGGGTGAGGTCGATCGGGAAGCCCCAGGTGTCGTGGAGCAGGAAGGCCTTGTCGCCGGACAGGACCTTGCCGCCGGCGGCCTTGGTCTCCGTGACGGCTGTGTCGAGGATGTTGGTGCCGCCCTTGAGGGCCTTGAGGAAGGCGGCCTCTTCGGCGAGGGCCACGGTCTCGATGCGCTTGCGGTCGGAGATGAGTTCCGGGTACTGCTGGCCCATCATCTCGATCACGACGTCGATGAGGTCCTGGACGACGGGGCCGGTGGCGCCGAGGAGCCGCATGTTGCGGATGGCGCGGCGCATGATGCGGCGCAGCACGTAGCCACGGCCCTCGTTGCCGGGCGAGACGCCGTCGCCGATGAGCATCACGGATGTCCGCATGTGGTCGGTGACCACGCGCAGGGCGACGTCGGAGTTCTTGCCGGCGCCGTACTCGACACCGGTCAGCTCGGTGGCCTTGTTGATGACGGCCATGGAGGTGTCGATCTCGTACATGTTCTGCACGCCCTGCAGAATCATGGCGAGGCGTTCCATGCCGAGGCCGGTGTCGATGTTCTTGCTGGGCAGGTCGCCGAGGATCTCGAAGTCCTCCTTCGAGGTGCCCTCGCCGCGCTCGTACTGCATGAAGACCAGGTTCCAGATCTCCACGTACCGCTCGTCGTTGACGGCCGGGCCGCCCTCGACGCCGAACTCCGGGCCGCGGTCGTAGTTGATCTCGGAACACGGGCCGCAGGGGCCCGGGACGCCCATGGACCAGTAGTTGTCGGCCTTACCGAGGCGCTGGATCCGCTCCTTGGGCACGCCGACGACCTCGTGCCAGATGCGCTCGGCCTCGTCGTCCTCCAGGTACACCGTGATCCAGAGCTTCTCCGGCTCCAGGCCGTAGCCGCCGTCCGCCACGGAGCTGGTGAGCAGCTCCCAGGCGTACTTGATGGCGCCTTCCTTGAAGTAGTCGCCGAAGGAGAAGTTGCCGCACATCTGGAAGAACGTGCCGTGCCGGGTGGTCTTGCCGACCTCTTCGATGTCCGGCGTACGCACGCACTTCTGCACGCTGGTGGCGCGCGAGTACGGCGGCTTCACCTCGCCCAGGAAGTAGGGCTTGAAGGGCACCATGCCGGCCGGGACCAGGAGCAGAGTCGGGTCGTCCGCGATGAGCGACGCCGAAGGGACGACGGTGTGCCCGCGCTCCTCGAAGAAGCTCAACCAGCGGCGACGAATCTCGGCCGACTCCATCAGTGGTCCTCATTCCGGTTGTACGAGTGCTTGTTGTCCAGCATCCCGTAGTGCTTCTCTTCCTGCTTCTGGTTTTCGACGCGGCCGTCGAGGGCGACCAGGCGTCGCTGCGCGGGGAGCCCACGGCGTTCGGGTGCCGCGATGCCCAGTGCCTCGTCGAGCTCGGCCTCGCGCTCGGCCATTCCGTCCCGGACGTCGAGGGCGAAGTCCTTGAGGCGGTGCCCGGCGTCGATCGCCTTGTTGGCGGCCTGGGCGGCAAGACTTTCGGGGGTCAGCCGCTTGAGCTTCCGGTTGACCTTGGTGGTGGCCCACACACCGGCTGCGGCGCCCGCGGTGAACCAGAACGTACGACGGAACATCGAGGGCTCAGCCCTTCTGCTTGCGGCGCCTTGCGGCCGGCACGGTGCGGCCGACGACGACCGTGCGCCGGGTCCGCTCGGGCGGCGCCTCGTCGGCCCTGTTGCGGCTCATCGCCCGGCGTACGCCGTAACCGAATGCCGCGACCTTGACGAGCGGGCCGCCGAAGGTCGAGGCGACGGTCGTGGAGAGCGCCGACGCGTTGGAGGTGACTTCCTGGACGTCGGAGGCGATGGCGTCGACCCGCTCGATCTGGGTCTGCGCCGAGCGCACCGCCTGGGAGGCGTCGGCCAGCAACGGCACGGTCTGCTCCGTCACGTCCGACACCAGTTTGGTGGTCGCCTTGAGGGTCTGGGCCAGCCTCACCAGCGCGACGGCGAGGAAGGAGACCAGGATCGCCCAGAAGACGGCCACCAGGATCCCGGCAACCTCTCCACCGGTCACGCTGCACCACTCTCTGCTCGTCTATGGGTACTTCTCGTCCATGGGTACTTCGAAAGTCGCCACCGACCCTATCGCGACCGCGGTGGCTCGCCTTACCGGATCGGGGGCCCTTGGGAGGGGAGCCGCGAAAGCCCGCCGCTCCCCCACCGGTGACGGCGGGAAAGCGGCGGGCTGAGGCGCGAAGCCGGTGGTGCTATGGCCGCTGGATCAGCGGGCGTAGTACTCGACGACCAGCTGCTCGTCGCAGATCACCGGGATCTCCTTGCGGTTCGGCTCGCGGTCCAGGCGGAAGGCCAGGGCGCGGAGGTTCACCTGGAGGTAGCGCGGGGTCTCGCCGTCGGGGGCGAAGCCACCCTCGCGGGAGACCTGGAACAGCGTCTTCTCGCGGCTGCGCTCGCGGACCATCACGACGTCGTCGGGCTTGACGCGGAAGGACGGCTTGTCGACCTTCTGGCCGTTGACCTCGATGTGGCCGTGGACGACCATCTGACGGGCCTGGTAGATCGTGCGGGCGATGCCCGAACGCAGGACCAGCGCGTCGAGACGGCGCTCGAGCTCGATGACCAGGGCCTCACCGGTCTTGCCCTGCGTCTTGGCGGCACGCTCGTAGGCGCGGACGAGCTGGCGCTCGGACACGTCGTACTGCGCGCGGAGGCGCTGCTTCTCGAGCAGACGGACCTTGTAGTCCGAGTTCTGCTTGCGGCCGCGGCCGTGCTCGCCGGGCGGGTAGGGGCGGGCCTCGAAGTACTTGACGGCCTTCGGGGTCAGCGCGATGCCGAGGGCACGCGACTTCTTGACCTTGGGGCGGGACTGGTTCGGCATGAACCAAACACCTCGTGTTTCTGATGCGAATACGGCTTCACCAGGGTTAGGGGAGGTCGCATCCGCAGCCTGGGAAACCCCGCGGGCCCTTACGGACCTGCTGGGCAGCCGCTCCCTGGTCTGGGCACATACGTGCAGCACGCGAGTGGCCCACCGACCGTTTCCCGGAGGTCCGGGAGGGTGGTGGGCGGCCCGCGACACCTTCGACGGTGCGCGACGCTCCTGGAATCCCCCCGTGAAGGCGGGGGCTCCGGCTGGATGTCCCGTTCTGGTGGTGCCGACCGGAGCCGGACACGGGACGCAGCGCTTCGGGAAAGTCTACAGGGTGGTCAGGACCGCCCTCGACCGAGGTGCTTCCTGGTCCACTCCACCGCGTCCGCGTAGCGCGCCTCGGAGCCGTGCCGGGTGGGTGTGTAGTACTCCCGGTCCTTGAGCTCCTCCGGCGCGTACTGCTGGGCGGCGATGCCTTCGGGCAGGTCGTGCGGATACACGTACCCCTGCGCGTGGCCGAGCTTGGCCGCGCCCTTGTAGTGCCCGTCGCGCAGGTGGAGCGGCACGGGGCCCGCGTGGCCCTTCCGTACGTCCTCCATGGCGGCGCCGATCGCCATCGTCGCGGCGTTCGACTTCGGGGCCAGGGCCAGGGCGATGGTGGCGTGGCTGAGGGTGAGCGCGGCCTCGGGGAAGCCGATCATGGCGACGGCCTGTGCGGCGGCGACGGCTATCGGCAGCGCGTTCGGATCGGCGAGCCCGATGTCCTCGCTGGCGGAGATCATCAGGCGGCGGGCGATGAAGCGGGGGTCCTCGCCGGCCTCGATCATCCGGGCCAGGTAGTGCAGCGCGGCGTCCACGTCGGAGCCGCGGATGGACTTGATCAGGGCGCTCGCCACGTCGTAGTGCTGGTCGCCGTCGCGGTCGTACTTCACGGCGGCCCGGTCGACGGTCTCCTCCAGGGTCTGGAGGGTGACCTCCGGCTCGCCCTTGTCGAGGGCGGAGCCGGCCGCGGCCTCCAGCGCGGTCAGCGCGCGGCGGGCGTCGCCGCCGGCGATCCGCAGCAGGTGCTCCTCGGTGTCCTCGGGGAGGGTGACGGCCTCTTTGAGGCCGCGCTCGTCGGTGAGGGCGCGGCGGAGCAGTCCGCGCAGGTCGTCGTCGGTGAGCGGTTCGAGGGTCAGCAGGAGGGAGCGGGACAGCAGCGGAGAGATCACCGAGAAGTACGGGTTCTCGGTGGTCGCGGCGATCAGCGTCACCCAGCGGTTCTCCACCGCGGGGAGCAGGGAGTCCTGCTGGGCCTTGCTGAAGCGGTGGATCTCGTCGAGGAAGAGGACGGTCTCTTTGCCGAAGCCACCGGTGGCGCGGCGGGCGCCCTCGATGACCGCTCGGACCTCCTTGACGCCGGCGGTGATCGCGGAGAGCTCCACGAAGCGCTTGTTGGTGGCCTTGGAGACCACGTACGCCAGGGTCGTCTTGCCGGTGCCGGGCGGCCCCCAGAGGATCACCGAGGCCGGTCCCGCCGGGCCTCCGCCACCTTCGCCGACCAGCCTGCGCAGGGGCGAGCCCGCCTTCAGCAGATGCTGCTGGCCCACCACTTCGTCGAGGGTGCGCGGGCGCATCCGTACCGCCAGGGGGCTGCTGGACGGGTCCTTCTCCTGGCGTTCTTCTGCTGCGGCGGTGAAAAGGTCGGGCTCCACGTCCAAAACCCTATGTCACGCCACTGACAACGCCGTCGGGGCCGCTGTCCTCAAGCAATCCGCCGGTCCGTTCCAAGGGATCCGCCCGTCCGTCAGCTGGTCCAGAAGTCCCACCAGCGCGTAAGGATCAGCATGCCGATGATCCCGATGTGCAGCACCGGCAGCACCCAGCCGAACTCGCCGAGGAAGGCCTTCAGCCAGCCCGGCGCGGGCAGGAATCCGTTGCGGATGTTGAACGAGGTCACGGCCCAGAACATGACGATGGTGGCGGCCCAGGCGAGGGAGCACCACAGACACAGCGAGTTGATGTTGTACAGCGACTGGTACTGCAGCCAGGTGCAGAAGCCGACCCCGAAGAGCGTGCCCGCGTTGAGGGTCAGCCAGTACCAGCGCGGGAAGGTGGCCCGGCCGAGCAGGCTCATGCCGACGCAGATCACGATGCCGTAGGCGACGAGCCCCATCATCGGGTTGGGGAACCCGAAGGCGGAGGCCTGGTCGCTCTTCATGATGTTGCCGCAGGAGACGACCGGGTTCAGGCTGCAGCCCGGCGTGAAGTTGGGGTCCTCCAGCAGCTTGAACTTGTCGATCGTGATGACCCAGGAGGCCAGCAGACCGGCCGCGCCCGTGATCACCAGCAGGACCGCGAGAGCACGGCTGCCGCCCGCCGTCCGTGGGACCTCGGCGCGCTGCTGGTCGGTGGTGACGCCTTCCCTGACTGTCGTCTTGCTCATCACGCCGTTTCCGTAGCTTGAGAGGACCTTTCGGGCACGGTCATTGTGCCGCACACGCGCGTCTGTCCACCGTTCGATGGACATAAGGAGGTACGCACGGTCGTCCCGGAACGTTCGCTTCGGCGGGACGCTCGTCGGTATGACAGCACACGCGAACGATCTCGCGGTGGACGTACGGGGGCTGCGCAAGCAGTACGGGGACGTGACCGCCGTCGACAGTATCGATCTCGGCATCCGGCAGGGGGAGGTCTTCGGCCTGCTCGGACCCAACGGCGCGGGCAAGAGCACCACGGTGGAGATCCTCCAGGGCAATCGCGGCCGGGACGCGGGCGAGGTGTCCGTGCTCGGCTCGGACCCGGCGACGGCCACGCGCGCGTGGCGCTCGCGCGTCGGGATCGTATGGCAGGACGAATCGGCGCCCGCCGAGTTGACGGTGCGCGAGACGGTGCGGCATTTCGCCCGGTATTACCCGAAGCCGCGTGACCCGGAGGAAGTCATCGGCCTGGTGGGCCTCGAGGAGAAGGCGGGCAGCCGGATCAAGGCCCTCTCCGGCGGACAGCGGCGGCGTCTGGATGTGGCGCTCGGTGTGATCGGCGGTCCCGAACTGCTGCTCCTGGACGAGCCGACGACCGGCTTCGACCCGGCGGCCCGTCGCCAGTTCTGGGAGCTGATCCGGAAGCTGGCGGCCGAGGGCACGACGATCCTGCTGACCACGCACTACCTGGAGGAGGCGGAGGCGCTCGCGCACCGGCTCGCGGTGATCGCGAAGGGGCAGGTCGTGGCGGAGGGAGAGCCCGCGGCACTGCGCGACCGGTACGGCGACGAAGCCACGGTCGAGTGGACGGAGCCGGACGGCACCCCGCGCGGCGAGCGCACCACCACGCCCACGCGCACGGTCGCCGAGCTGACGCGGCGCTTCGACGGGGAGATCCCGGGACTGAGCATCACCCGCCCCACCTTGGAGGACGTCTATCTGCGGCTGACCGGACAGGAGAACCCGCGATGACCACGATCACGACCACGAGCGGCACCGCGACCGAGGCCCGGGCGGCACAGCGGCTCCCCGGAGTGTGGGGACTCGGCCTTCACCAGGGCGCTCTGGAGATCAAGCAGTTCTTCCGCCAGCGCGACCAGGTGGTGTTCACCTTCGCCTTCCCGGTCATGTTCCTCTTCCTCTTCGCGTCCATCTTCAGCGACGACGTGGAGGGGGCGGGCATCACCGCCTCGCAGCTCTACGTCCCCGCGATGATGGCCGCCGGCATCATGTCGACCAGCTTCCAGTCCCTCGGCATCTCGATCGCGATCGAACGGGACGAGAAGGTGCTGCGCCGGCTGCGCGGCACGCCGATGCCCCCCGCCTCGTACTTCCTCGGAAAGATCTGGCTCGTCCTTGTCACCGGTCTCGTGGAGACGGCGATCCTGCTCCTCACCGGCACGACGCTGTACGACGTGGACCTGCCCTCGGACGTCGGCAAGTGGCTCGACTTCGCCTGGATCTTCGTCCTCGGCCTGACGGCATGCGCCCTGCTCGGCATCGCGATCAGCTCGGTCCCCAAGTCCGGCAAGAGTGCCAGCTCCGTGGTCGTACTCCCCTTCCTGCTGCTGCAGTTCATCTCCGGGGTCTACATCGCCATCGACACCATCCCGGACTGGATGCTCAACGTCGGGGCGCTGTTCCCGCTGAAGTGGATGTGCCAGGGTCTGCGCGGGGTGTTCCTGCCTGAATCGGCGCAGGTGCTGGAGCAGGCGGGGAGTTGGGAGTTCGGGCGGATCGCCCTGGTGCTCGGGGCCTGGTGCGTCGGAGGATTGCTGCTGTGTCTGCTGACCTTCCGCTGGAAGAACCGCCGCGACGGATGACGGATCGTGGCAAGCCCATGGCCGACGTGAGTGATGAACCCAGGGCCTGCGGCACGTACACCTGGGACCGCTCCTTCCGGCTCTGGGACTCGTACTTCGCGGTCGTGTGGGCGGCCACCCTGGTCTTCGTGCTCGGCACGGACTATCCGGGGTGGCACACCCGCGCCGTGGCCGCCGCACTGCTCGTACCTCTGGTTCCGTGGTACCTGGCGGTGGGGCGCCCCATCCTCAAGGGTGATCCACCCGACGAACGGCGGGCCCTCGGCTACCTGATCGCATCGATGGTGCTGTTCCTGCCGTCGGCTGTCCTTGTCGGCGAGACGCGAACGATGACCTTCGCGCTCGTCCCGCAGTGCTTCATCGCGCTGCGCCTGCGCTGGGCCCTGATCGCCGTGACCGTCATCAACATCGCGCCGGTGGTGGGCTGGGCTCTGCTGTGGTGGCCCAGCGACCATGCCGTCTTCTTCAACTCGGTCTTCGCCGTGGTCACTCTCGTCTTCTCGGTGGCCCTCGGCAGTTGGATCATCCGGGTGATCGAGCAGAGCCAGGAACGGGCCGAGCTGATCGCGGAGTTGGACGCCAGCCGCCACGAACTCTCCCGGCTGTCCGCTTCGCACGGCGCTCTGGCCGAGCGCGAGCGGTTCTCCCGGGAGATCCACGACACGCTCGCGCAGGGCTTCACGAGCGTGTTGATGCTGGCCCAGGCGGTCGAGGCCGAACTCGACCAGAACGACCTGCCGCAGGCACGCCGGCACTTGGCACTGATGGACGCGACCGCACGCCAGAACCTCGCCGAGGCCCGGGCCCTGGTCGCCGGGGGCACGCCCGCCGACCTCGACGGGGCCTCGCTGCCCGACGCGCTGCGCCGCCTCGCCGCCCGGCACGACGCGACGGTCGATGTGACCGGTCCCGTACGCGCACTGCCCGCCGGGCCGGAGGTCGTGGCTCTGCGCTCCTGTCAGGAGGCGCTCGCCAACGCCCGTAAGCACGCAGGGAGTTCGGCCGCCGTCAGCATCGCGCTCGCCTACGCCGACGAGGCGCTCACCGTGTCCGTACACGACGATGGCCGCGGTTTCGATCCGGCCGCGCCGTCCTCCGGTGGCTACGGGCTCGCGGGTCTCCGGGCCCGGGCCGCCGAGGTGGGTGGCACGGCTCAGGTGTGCTCCGCACCCGGCGACGGCACGACCGTCACCGTCCGGCTGCCCGTACCGTCCGAAAGGAGCACCCCGTGATCCGGATCGTCCTCGCCGACGACCATCCCGTCGTACGCGAGGGCCTGCGCGCGATGCTCAGCGCCGAGCCCGACCTCGACGTCGTCGCCGACGCCTCCAGTGGTCCTCAGGCCGAGGCCCTCGCCGCCGAACTGCGGCCCGACATCGTGCTCATGGATCTGCGCATGCCCGGCGGCGGGGGCGTGGACTCGATCGTCCGGATGACCGAGGCGGGGCTGTCGTGCCGGGTCATCGTGCTCACCACGTACGAGACGGACCGCGACATTCTGCGGGCCGTCGAGGCCGGGGCCGCGGGCTATCTGCTCAAGGATCTGCCGCGGGGGGAGTTGGCGAATGCCGTACGGGCCGCCGCGCGGGGCGAGACGGTGCTGGCACCGTCGGTGGCCGCGCGGCTGGTCGATCAGCTCCGTACGAAGCCGGAGCGGCCCCGGCTGTCCGAGCGGGAGACCGCGGTGTTGCGGCTGGTGGCGGAGGGGTGCACCAACGCGGAGATCGGCCGGCGGCTCTTCATCGGCGAGTCGACGGTGAAAACCCATCTCCTGCGTGCCTTCGGGAAGTTGGGGGTCGACGATCGGACCGCGGCGGTGACGAGTGCGATGCGGTTCGGTTTGCTGGACTGAGGGTTGTCGCCCCCGCCGGCCCTACCCTCCCCCACTCTCGGCTTCGCTCGAGCGGGGGACCCCATCATCCCTGGGGCTCCGCCCCAGACCCCGTTTTCGGGGGGCCAGTCCCCGAACCCCCGCTCCTCAAACGCCGGAGGGGCTGATTCTCAGCCCCTCCGGCGTTTGAGGACGAGGCCGTCCAGCCCGAAAGCGGGGATCTGCGGGCGCAGCCCCAGAGATGGGACGGGTAGGGCCGACGGGGGCGAAGAAACCCCCGCCTCAGCTCAGCCGTGCCTCAAGCTCGGCCACGATCTCGTTCACCCCGACCGCGACCTGCTCCCCCGACTCCATGTCCTTGAGCTGGACGACCCCGTCGGCGAGATCGCGCTCGCCGGCGACGACGGTGTAGCGCGCCCCACTGCGGTTGGCGTTCTTCATCGCACCCTTGAGCCCCTTCCCGCCGTACGAGAAGTCCGCCGCGACCCCGATCTTGCGCAGCTCCGTGACCACGGCGAAGAGCAACCGCCGAGCCTCCTCGCCGAGCGGCACGGCGAACACGCTGGTGGACGCGGGGAGTTCGAGGGAGACGCCCTCGGCCTCCAGCGCCAGGACCGTACGGTCGACACCGAGGGCCCAGCCGACGGACGGCAGCGCGGGCCCGCCGATCATCTCGGAGAGACCGTCATAGCGACCGCCACCCCCGACCGCGGACTGCGAACCGAGCCCGTCGTGCACGAACTCGAAGGTGGTGCGGGTGTAGTAGTCGAGCCCGCGCACCAGCTTGGCGTCGTCCTCGAAGGAGACACCGGCGGCCGTGATCAGCTCGCGTACCTCCTCGTGGTACGCCTTGCACGCGTCGCAGAGGTAGTCCCGCAGGAGCGGCGCTCCCACCAGTTGCTTCTGGACGTCGTCCCGCTTGTCGTCGAGGACGCGCAGCGGGTTGATGTCCGCCCGCCGGAGGGTGTCCTCGTCCAGGTCGAGCCCGCGCAGGAAGTCCTGCAGCGCGGCCCGGTAGACGGGACGGCACTCCTTGTCGCCCAGCGAGTTGAGGAGGATGCGGAAGTCCCGCAGGCCGAGCGAGCGGTACGCCTGGTCGGCCAGGATGATCAACTCGGCGTCCAGCGCCGGGTCCTCGGCACCGATCGCCTCGGCACCGACCTGCGAGAAGTGGCGGTAACGGCCCTTCTGGGGGCGCTCGTAGCGGTAGTAGGAGCCCGAGTACCAGAGCTTGACGGGGAGGTTGCCCACCTTGTGCAGGTTGGCCTCCAGCGCGGCGCGCAGCACGGAGGCCGTGCCCTCGGGCCGCAGGGCCAGCTTGTCGCCGCCCTTGGTCTCGAAGGCGTACATCTCCTTGGTCACGATGTCGGTGGACTCACCGACTCCGCGCGCGAACAGTTCGACGCTCTCGAATCCGGGCGTCTCGATGTAGCCGTAGCCGGAGTTCCGCAGCGGTGCGGCGATCGCCTCGCGCACCGCGAGGAACGTCGCACTGTCCGGCGGAATCAGGTCGTACGTGCCCTTGGGGGCCTTGAAGGTGCTCACGAATGGTTCTCTCGTCACATTCCTCGTCGAGGAGCCCGAGGGGCTCCCTGGCCGGCCGCCACCTGCCGCAGATACGGGTTGGCGGCGCGCTCCTGGCCGATGGTCGTCTGGGGGCCGTGGCCGGACAGCACCACGGTCGAGTCGTCGAGCGGCAGGCACACACGGGCCAGCGAGCCGAGCATCTCGTCCATGTCACCGCCGGGCAGGTCGGTGCGTCCGATGGAGCCGGCGAAGAGCAGATCCCCGGAGAAGAACACGGACGGGACCTCCGTGTTCTCGGGCATCCGGAAGGTCACCGACCCCTTCGTATGGCCCGGCGCGTGCGCGACGGAGAACTCCACGCCGGCCAACTCCAGCTTCCCGCCGTCGGTCAGCTCACGAACGTCGTCCGGTTCGCCGACCGTCAGCTCGCCCATCAGCGGCATCCCTATCGAGCGGCCGAGCGCCCTCTCGGGGTCGCTCATCATGAACCGGTCCTCGGGGTGGATCCACGCCGGTACGTCGTGCGCGCCGCACACCGGGACGACCGAGGCCACATGATCGATGTGGCCGTGCGTGAGGACGACCGCGACGGGCTTGAGCCGATGCTTCTCGAGCGCTTCCTCGACTCCCTGGGCGGCCTGGTGGCCCGGGTCGATGATCACGCACTCCTCGCCTGCGGCGGGGGCGACCAGGTAACAGTTGGTGCCCCAGGCCCCGGCGGGGAACCCGGCAATGAGCACGTTCGTCCTCTTCGGTAGATCGTATGGGGAGTGGCTGGCAGTGGTCAGAGCCTACCGGCGCTGCCGGAACCACAGCGAACCCATATACGGTACGGGGCACACGCAGGCGGTCGGCTCACAAGACGCACGCGTCCCACCTGACGTACGAGACGCATGAGGAGATATCCCGGTGGTCACCCAGGAACAGCGGCGGCGTCAGCTCGCCCGGGAGAAGTTCTTGCGGCAGCAGCAGCGGCGTACGGCCGCGCGGCGCAAGGCACATGTCCGCAACGCCTCGATCGCGTCGGCGCTCGGGGTGATCCTGGTGCTGGTCCTGGTGGCGACCACGACCGACGCCCTCAAGGGCGACGACACGAAGGACAACGCGAGCGCCGAGGTGACCCCGAGCGCCTCCCCCAGCAAGGCGCCGGATCCCTGCGAGAAGCCCGCCGAGGGCAAGGTGAAGCCGCTCAGCTACAAGAAGGAGCCGGCAGTCACCATCGACAAGTCGGCGGACTACACGATGAAGCTGCAGACGACCTGCGGCGCGATCGACATCGACATGCCGGCCTCGAAGGCCCCGCGCACCGTGAACTCGTTCAACTTCCTGGTGGGCAAGGGCTATCTGGACCACTCCAAGTGCCACCGCCTGACCACGGAGGGCATCTACGTGCTCCAGTGCGGCGATCCGAAGGGCACCGGGATGGGCGGACCCGGCTACACGATCCCGGACGAGAACCTCAAGGACAAGCGCCTGAAGGGGAACGTGTATCCGGCGGGCACGGTGGCCATGGCCAACCAGTACAACGCGCAGACGAAGGAAGGCCGGAACACCGGCGGCAGCCAGTTCTTCCTCGTGTACCAGGACAGTCAGTTGCCGCCCGACTACACACCGTTCGGTACGATTTCCGAATCCGGCATGAAGGTGCTGAAGAAGATCGCTGACGCCGGCGCCGTGCCCGCCGACCCCACAACGGGCAACACCCCTCCCAACGCGACCGTCGTGATCAACAAGGCAACCGTCACCAAATCCTGACCCTCAGCTGCCTAATTTCGGTCGCGCGGGATGCGGACAGCCGCCCCGCCGGTCGCCTATGTTGGCCGTGACGAAACTGTGGACGATGCCCGGGGGCAAAGCAGCCCCACGCAGGCATCATGTGGAGGAGGCGCTGTGAGCAGCGACCCGTGGGGCCGCGTCGACGAGACGGGGACCGTGTACGTGCGTACGGCCGACGGCGAGCAGGTCGTCGGTTCCTGGCAGGCCGGTTCTCCCGACGAGGCACTGGCTTACTTTGAGCGCAAGTACGAGGGCCTGGTCGTGGAGATCGGCCTCCTCGAACGACGAGTGAAGACCACCGACCTGTCCGCGAAGGACGCCCAGATCGCGATCGACCATATCCGCGAGCAGGTGGACGCCCACCACGCGGTCGGGGATCTGGACGCGCTCCGCAAGCGGCTGGACAAGCTCGTCGAGACCGTCGAGGCGCGTCGGGAGGAGCGCAAGGCGCAGCGGGCGAAGCAGTCCGACGAGGCGCGGCACGCCAAGGAGGCGCTGGTCGTCGAGGCGGAGGAGCTGGCGCAGTCCGACCAGTGGCGGGCGGCGGGTGAGCGGCTGCGCTCGCTGGTGGACACCTGGAAGGGCCTGCCGCGGCTGGACCGCAAGTCCGACGACGAGCTGTGGCACCGCTTCTCGCACGCGCGCTCGGCGTTCTCCAAGCGCCGCAAGGCGCACTTCGCCTCGCTGGACGCGCAGCGCGAGGAGGCCCGCAAGACCAAGGAGAAGCTGGTCGCGGAGGCCGAGTCGCTGTCCGGTTCGACGGACTGGGGTCCGACGGCGGCGCGCTACCGCGAGCTGATGGCGGACTGGAAGGCCGCGGGCCGCGCTCAGCGCGAGCACGAGGACGACCTGTGGAACCGCTTCCGCGGCGCCCAGGACGTGTTCTTCGCGGCGCGGAGCTCGGTCTTCGCCGAGCGGGACGCGGAGCAGTCCGAGAACCTGAAGCTCAAGGAGGAGCTGGCCGAGGAGGCCGAGAAGCTCGTCCCGGTGCAGGATCTGAAGGCGGCCCGGGCCGCCTTCCGCTCCATCAACGAGCGCTGGGAGGCCATCGGCCACGTGCCGCGCGACGCCCGCCCGAAGGTCGAGGGCCGGATGCATGCGGTGGAGCGGGCTCTCCAGGAGCAGGAGGAGACCGAGTGGCGCCGGACGAACCCGGAGGCACGCGCGCGTGCCGAGGGTCTGACCGGTCAGCTCCAGGCCGCCGTGGACAAGCTTCAGGGCCAGATCGAGACGGCGCGCTCCTCGGGCAACACCGCGAAGGCCGACAAGCTCCAGAAGGAGCTCGATGGCCGTCAGGCTCTGCTCGACCAGGCGCTGAAGGGTCTGCAGGAGTTCGGCGGCTGAGCGGTTTTCGCGTCACTACGTAGAGGGGCTCCCGTACGGTGCGTACGGGAGCCCCTCTACGTAGTTGGCCGATTACCGCCGTCGGCGTCAGGCCTCGGAGGGCCTGCGTGCCGAGGTCACCCGGTACACGTCGTACACGCCCTCCACTCCCCTGACCGCCTTCAGGACGTGACCCAGGTGCTTCGGGTCGCCCATCTCGAAGGTGAAGCGGGAGGTGGCCACGCGGTCGCGGGAGGTCTGGACGGCCGCGGAGAGGATGTTGACGTGCTGGTCGGAGAGGACGCGCGTGACGTCCGACAGGAGCCGTGAGCGGTCGAGGGCCTCGACCTGGATGGCGACCAGGAAGACCGAGGACTGGGTGGGCGCCCACTCGACCTCGAGGATGCGCTCGGGCTCACGGGACAGCGAGTCGACGTTGACGCAGTCGTTGCGGTGAACCGATACGCCACTGCCGCGCGTGACGAAGCCCATGATGGGATCGCCGGGGACGGGCGTACAACAGCGGGCCAGCTTGACCCACACGTCGTCGACACCCTTGACGACGACACCCGGGTCGGCGTTCGCGCGGCGTTTGCGGCCGCGGCCGCGCGCGGGCGGGACGCTCTCGTCGATCTCCTCGCTGGCGGCCTCCTCGCCGCCGAGCGCCTGGACGAGTTTCTGCACCACGTTCTGCGCGGCCACATGGCCCTCGCCGATCGCCGCGTACAGGGACGAGATGTCGGGGTAGCGCATCTCGTGCGCGAGCGTGACCAGGGAATCGCCGGTGAGGATGCGCTGGATCGGCAGGTTCTGCTTGCGCATGGCCCGCGCGATGGCGTCCTTGCCGTGCTCGATCGCCTCGTCGCGGCGCTCCTTGGAGAACCAGGCGCGGATCTTGTTGCGGGCGCGCGGGGACTTCACGAAACCCAGCCAGTCGCGGGACGGGCCCGCCCCGGCCGCCTTGGAGGTGAAGACCTCCACCAAGTCGCCGTTGTCCAGGGTCGATTCGAGCGGTACGAGGCGTCCGTTGACCCTCGCGCCTATGGTGCGGTGGCCGACCTCCGTGTGGACCGCGTAGGCGAAGTCCACGGGGGTCGCTCCCGCCGGGAGCGCTATGACGTCGCCCTTCGGCGTGAAGACGAAGACCTCGTTGCGGGACAGGTCGAAGCGCAGGGACTCCAGGAACTCGCTGGGGTCCTCGGTCTCCTTCTGCCAGTCGAGCAACTGGCGCAGCCACGCCATGTCGTTGACGCCGTCCTTGTCCCTGCTCAGGGCCTTGGGCGCGTCCGTGCGCACCTTTGAGGTGCCGGCGGAGGGCTCCTGCTTGTACTTCCAGTGCGCGGCGATGCCGTACTCGGCGCGGCGGTGCATGTCGAACGTACGGATCTGGAGTTCGACGGGCTTGCCGTTGGGTCCGATGACCGTCGTGTGCAGCGACTGGTACATGTTGAACTTGGGCATCGCGATGTAGTCCTTGAACCGGCCGGGGACCGGGTTCCATCGCGCGTGCACGGTGCCGAGAGCGGCGTAGCAGTCCCTGACCGTGTCGACAAGGACACGAATGCCCACCAGGTCGTAGATCTCCGCGAAGTCACGGCCGCGGACGATCATCTTCTGGTAGACGCTGTAGTAGTGCTTCGGCCGGCCGGTGACGGTCGCCTTGATGCGGGCGGCGCGCAGGTCGGACTGGACCTCGTCGGTCACTATGGCGAGGTACTCGTCGCGCTTGGGGGCGCGCTCGGCGACCAGGCGGACGATCTCGTCGTACATCTTGGGGTAGAGGATCGCGAAGGCGAGGTCCTCCAGCTCCCACTTGATGGTGTTCATGCCCAGGCGGTGGGCGAGCGGCGCGTAGATCTCGAGGGTCTCGCGCGCCTTCTTCTCCTGCTTCTCGCGCTTGAGATAGCGCATGGTGCGCATGTTGTGCAGGCGGTCGGCGAGCTTGATGACCAGGACGCGCGGGTCCTTGGCCATCGCGACGACCATCTTGCGTACGGTCTCGGCCTGCGCGGCCTCGCCGAACTTGACCTTGTCGAGCTTGGTGACGCCGTCGACGAGCAGCGCGACCTGGTCGCCGAAGTCACGGCGGAGTTGCTCCAGGCCGTACTCGGTGTCCTCGACGGTGTCGTGCAGCAGGCCCGCCATGAGGGTGGCCGGGTCCATGCCGAGCTCGGCGAGGATGGTCGTCACGGCGAGCGGGTGCGTGATGTACGGGTCGCCGCTCTTGCGCTTCTGGCCGCGGTGCCAGCGCTCGGCGACCTGGTAGGCCTTCTCGACCTGGCGGAGCGTGGACGTCTCGATCTTCGGGTCGTTGCTGCGCACTATCCGCAGCAGGGGCTCCAGAACCGGGTTGTACGGGTTGGAGCGCTGGACGCCGAGGCGGGCGAGACGGGCGCGTACGCGGTTGGAGGAGCCCCCTGAGCGCGCGGGCTGGCCTGCCGTGGGGCGGGCCGCGGGCGTGGGTGCGGGGGCCGGGCGCTCGGGAGTGGCCGGCTTGGGGCGTGGCTGCTCAGCCGCCTTGGCGCCGGCCGCGGGCTCGGCCGACCCGTTCTTCGCGGGCGGCGCGGGCGTGCCTGCGGGCGCCGCCGACTTGTCGGGCTTGGCGGCGGTGAGTGGCTGGGCCTCGTCTGGCAAGAGGACTCCTCGTGCGCGATCCGGGTCCCCGGTCAGGCTCCGGAGACCCCATGGTAGCGAGCTTGAACTCGGGACTCGCCTTCGGCCGCTGAGACGGCCGTCTGTCCGAGAAACGCGAGAGGCGGGCCCCGGATTCCTCCGGGACCCGCCTCCGCGGTGTCGTACAGGCGCCTCAGGGGCGTCGTGCAGGTGCCACTGGGGTTGCTCAGACCTTGAGCAGCGACTCCAACGGGGCGCCGCCCAGGGCCGGTTCGAGGCGGCCGCGGCCGCCCAGAAAGCCGAGCTCCATGAGGACGGCGACACCGGCGATGTCGGCGCCGGCCCGGCGGATCAACTGGAGCGAGGCCTCGGCGGTGCCGCCGGTGGCCAGGACGTCGTCGACGACCATGACGCGGTCGCCCGCGGCCAGGTCCTCGGCGTGCACCTCGATTTCGGCGGAGCCGTACTCCAGGTCGTACGCCTGGCTGAGGGTCGCTCCGGGGAGCTTGCCCGCCTTGCGTACGGGGATGAAGCCGAGCCCGGCCCGGACCGCGACGGGGGCGCCCAGGATGAAGCCGCGGGCCTCCAGGCCGACGATCTTCGTGGCGCCGTTGCGGACGCTGATCTCGGCCAGCACGTCGGTGAGCACCGTGAACGCCGCCGGGTCGGCCAGGAGCGGGGTGATGTCCTTGAACATCACGCCCGGCTCCGGGTAGTCGGGCACGTCACGGATGCGGCTGAGCAGCAGCGCCGTGACGTCTGCGAGTTCGGTCATCGGCGCTTCCCCGACGGTCGGCCGCGGCCCCTGCCCCGGGACGACGGCTGGGTGCGCTGGCCGCGCGGTCCCACGACCGCGGGCGTCGCGGCGGCGTCCTCGGGTTCCTCGTCGTCGTACGGCCCGTCGGCGACCGGAGCCTCCAGGGACTCGCCCTTCGCCGCGGCCGCGGCCCGCTTGGCGAGTACGCGCTTCCTCAGCGCCTTCATCTGCGGCTCGCGCTCCTTGAGATCGGCGACGAGCGGCGTGGCGATGAAGATCGAGGAGTACGCACCGGCCGCGAGGCCGACGAACAGCGACAGCGAGATGTCGTTGAGCATGCCCGCGCCGAGCACACCGCCACCGATGAACAGCAGGCCGGCGACCGGGAGCAGCGCGACCACCGTGGTGTTGATGGAGCGCACCAGGGTGCCGTTGATCGAGCGGTCGGCGACTTCGCTGTAGGTCCAGCGGGTCTGTTTGGTGAGGTCCTTCGCCTGTTCCTTGAGGCTGTCGAAGACGACGACCGTGTCGTAGAGCGAGTAACCGAGGATCGTGAGCAGACCGATCACGGTGCCCGGGGTGACTTCGAAGCCGACCAGGGCGTACACGCCGACCGTGATGGTGATGTCGTGGATGAGCGCCACGAGCGCGGCCGCGGCCATGCGCCACTCGAAGGCGATCGCCAGATAGATCACGACGAGGACCATGAAGATCGCGAGGCCCTGCCAGGCCTTGTTCGCGACCTGGTCGCCCCAGCTGGGTCCGACCAGGTCGGCGTTGATCTGCTCAGAGTCGACCTTCAGGTCCCGGGCGAGCTCTTCCTTGATCTGGTCGGACCTGTCGGTGTCGATGCCGGCGATCTGGATGCGCAGACCGCCGTTGCCGAGCTCCTGGACGATCGCGTCGTGGCCGGAGGCCTCTTCCGCGTAATCCTCGGCCTGGGACACCGAGATGCTCGTCTTCTCGGTGGTGAAGACGGCTCCGCCCTCGAACTCGATGCCCATGTTCAGGCCACGAACCGCCAGGCCGACGATGGCCGTGATGGTGATCAGGATCGAGATGCCGTACCAGATCTTGCGCTTGCCGACGAAGTCGTAACCGATCTCGCCGCGGTGGAGCCGGGCGCCGAGGGTGCCGAGTTTCGACATCTCACGCCTCCTTCGTGTCGACGGGAGCGGTCACGCGACGGGTGCGGCGCAGCGGCGGCTTGGCGCCCAGTCGCTTCGGGTCGAGGCCGGACCAGCTGTGGCCCTCCGCGAAGAACTTCTTGCGGGCGAGGATCGTCATCAGCGGCTTGGTGAAGAAGAAGACGACGACCACGTCGAGCAGGGTGGTCAGGCCCAGCGTGAACGCGAAGCCCTGGACCTTGCCGACGGTGACGATGAAGAGCACGGCCGCGGCGAGGAACGACACGAAGTCGGAGACCAGGATGGTGCGCCGGGCGCGCGGCCAGCCTCGCTCGACCGCCGGCCGCATCGTGCGGCCCTCGCGGATCTCGTCACGGATGCGTTCGAAGAACACGATGAACGAGTCCGCCGTGATGCCGATGGCCACGATGGCGCCGCAGACCGCCGGCAGGTTCAGCGCGAAGCCGATGGTCGGTCCGAGCAGCGACATGATCACGTAGGTCATCACGGCGGAGACCAGCAGCGAGGCGATGGCGACGAGCGACAGGCCCCGGTAGTAGACCACCAGGTAGATGATGACCAGGGCCAGGCCGATGGCGCCGGCGATCAGGCCCGCCTCCAGCTGCTCGCCGCCGAGCGCGGCGGTGACGGTGGTGACGCTCGCCTCGGTGAAGGTGAGCGGCAGCGCGCCGTACGACAGCATGTTGGACAGGTCCTTGGCCTCCTGCTGGGTGAAGCTGCCGGAGATCGAGGCGGTGCCGCCGCTGATGGCCGTCCTGACGTACGGGTGAGAGACGACCTCGCCGTCGAGCACGATCGCGAACTCGTTCTGCGGGGACTGCTGCTGCGCGAGCTGGGTCGTGACGTCGGCGAACTTCTTGGAACCGGCAGACGTGAAGTCCATGCGGACCTCCCAGCCCGCGCCGGTCGTGGTGTCGATGACCGCCTGGGCCTTCTCGACCTCGGTGCCGTCGACCCCGACCGGGCCGAGCAGGAACTTGTTCCAGACGCCGTCGTCCTGACCGCAGGCCACGGTGGGATCTCCGGGCTGGGAGCCCTCACCGGCCTTGGCGCGCTGTTCCGGCTTGCTGCAGTCGAGCGCGGCGTACTCCGCCTGGAGCTTGGTGGTCGCGTCGTCGGCGCCGCCGCTGGCGGACGGCGAAGCGCTGTCCGAAGCCTCGGTGGACGGCGAGCCGCTGCCGGACGGCGTGGGGTCGGCCTTCAACGCGTCGGTGGCCGCACGGCCCTGCGTGGTGGCACTGGCCGACGGGGAGCCGGAGGGTGACGCCGATTCCTTGCCGGTGTCCGTGCCGGAGCTGGAGGCGCTCGGCGAAGCACTGGGGCTGCCCGTCGCGCCGGGGCCGGAGGCCTCGCGCTGCAGGAGCGGACGGAAGTAGAGCTTGGCGGTGGTGCCGACCTGGTCCCGGGCCTGCTTGGAGTTCGTGCCCTTGGGGATGTTGACGATGATGTTGCTCTCGCCCTGGGTCTGAACCTCCGCCTCTGAGACACCAAGGCCGTTGACACGGTTGTTCATGATGTCAACGGCGGTGTCCATGTTGGCCTTGTTGATCGCGTTCTTCTGGCCCGGTTCGTTCTTCGCCTGGAGCGTGATGCTCGTACCGCCGGCGAGGTCGATGCCGAGTCGCGGCGTCGTGTGACCAGAGGCGAACATGCCTCCGGTCAGCGCCACGATGGCGATCAGGATCAGGGCCAAGGTGCGGCCCGGCTTGCCCTGGGCGCCCTGATTTCGGCCCTTCTTAGGTGCTGCCACCTTCTCGTTCTCCCTCTTCGTCCGCCCGGTGTCGGAGTAACCGCGCGGACGGCCATGGAATGGTGTCGAGATTCCACGCAAAGCCACACATTCCGGGGACCGCGGTGCGCGAGCGGCGCACTCCACGGTCCCCGGTCATGACTACTTCGCGTCGGACTCGCCGTCGGACTTCTTCAGCTCTGCCTCATCGGCCTTCTTCGGCTCCGCGTCGGCGGACTCCTCGGTGGGCTCGTCGGCGGACTCGTCGTCCGCGTCCTTCTTGCCGAGGTCGATGGGCTTGTCGTCGGAAGCGTCGGCGGGCTCGTCGGTCTCGGTGAGGGAGGAGGCGTCGTCCGGGACGACCGCTTCGTCGTCCTTCAGGTCGTGCTCGATGCCGTGGACGAGGCGGTTGTACTCGTCGTCGCTGAGGACCGCGCCGATCGCGTTCTTGGCGAAGAGCAGGTCGACGCCCGGGCCTGCGTCAACGAGGACCGTGTCCTCGTTGACCTCCTTCACCGTCGCGTACATGCCACCGATCGTGCGGATGCCGGAGCCGGGCTGCATGTCGTTGCGCATCTGCGCGGCCGCTTGCTGCTTCTTCTTGGCCGACCGGGTCATCAGGAACATGGCCCCGATGAGCACGATGAACGGGAGGAGGGTCACGAGACTCACGGGTCGGAACTTCCTTCATTCGACCGCGGTGCTGAGCGGCCTGATGGATGGGGGTATGTGTGCCGTCGACAAAGGCGGCATCGGCGGAGTCTAAGCGAGTCCGCACTCATGGAACAACGCTCAGCATGACACCGGGGTTCCTGACCTGGCGACCGCGCTCGCCGTCACGCCCCGAACAGGTCCTGTTGTCCGTTTCCACCGGTTGACGGACGAGGCGGTGTGAGGCCGAGATGGGCCCACGCGGCCGGTGTGGCGACGCGGCCGCGGGGGGTGCGGGCCAGCAGGCCCTCGCGTACGAGGAAGGGCTCGGCGACCTCCTCGACCGTCTCACGCTCCTCCCCCACCGCGACGGCGAGTGTGGACAGGCCGACCGGGCCACCGCCGAAGAGCTTGGTCAGGGCTTCGAGGACGCCGCGGTCGAGGCGGTCGAGGCCGCGGCTGTCCACCTCGTACACGGCGAGGGCGGCCGCGGCGATGTCGCGGGTGACGATCCCGTCGGCCTTGACCTGGGCGTAGTCGCGGACACGACGCAACAGACGGTTGGCGATGCGCGGCGTGCCCCGGGAGCGCCCGGCGATCTCGGCGGCGCCCTCGGCGCCGATCTCCACGTCGAGCAGGTGCGCGGAGCGGTGGATGACGCGCTCCAGTTCGGCGGGCTCGTAGAACTCCATGTGGGCGGTGAAGCCGAAGCGGTCGCGCAGCGGGGGCGGCAGCAGGCCCGCGCGCGTGGTGGCACCGACCAGGGTGAAGGGCGGCAGCTCAAGGGGGATGGCGGTGGCGCCGGGGCCCTTGCCGACGATCACGTCGACGCGGTAGTCCTCCATCGCCATGTAGAGCATCTCCTCGGCGGGCCGCGACATGCGGTGGATCTCGTCGAGGAAGAGGACCTCGCCCTCCTGGAGCGAAGAGAGGATCGCGGCGAGGTCGCCGGCGTGCTGGATGGCGGGGCCGCTGGTGATGCGGATCGGGGCTTCCATCTCGGCGGCGATGATCATCGAGAGGGTGGTCTTGCCGAGGCCGGGGGCACCGGACAGCAGCACGTGGTCGGCGGTGGCGCCACGCGCGCGTGCGGCGCGCAGGACGAGGTCCAGCTGCTCGCGGACCTTCTCCTGGCCGATGAACTCGTCGAGGTCCTTGGGGCGCAGGGCGGCCTCGACGGCCTGCTCCTCACCGTCGGCGGACGCACCGACGAGCCGCTCGGCGGCGGTTGCGTCGTCGGTCGTGTCGTCCCAGTTCATTTGCTGTGCCTCGCGGTGTAGTGGATCCGGGTCTCATAGGAGTGGGGCGGGCGGTGCCCTGACGAGAGCCGCCGCCCCATGGGGGCGCGGGGCTATGACATTTGCGGCTCCGCCGCGATGGAGGTCCCCCCGCTCGAGCGAAGCCGAGAGTGGGGGAGCGACCAGCCACAACGGGCCCGCGGGTTCATGAACGCACCTCCCCCGGAGCTCAGCGTGCCCTGTTGAGGGTCTGCAGGGCGGCCTTCAGCAACTGGCCCACCTGAGGCGCCCCTTCGGCTGCCTCCGCCTGCGGCGCCACCGCGGAGACCGCCTCTTCTGCCTCCCGGGTCGCGTACCCGAGCCCGATCAGTGCGGCGTGCAGCTGCTCGCGCCAGCCGGCGGTGACGGCCGTGCCGATGGCCGGGCCGCCGGTGCCGAGGGGTTCGCCGAGCCGGTCCTTGAGCTCCAGGAGTAGCTTCTGGGCGCCCTTCTTGCCGATGCCGGGGACAGCCATGAGCGCTTTCTCGTCGCCGGTGGACACCGCGCGGCGCAGGGCGTCGGGGCTGTGCACGGCGAGCATGGCCTGGGCGAGGCGCGGGCCGACGCCGCTCGCGGTCTGGAGCAGCTCGAAGGTCTGCCGCTCGTCGTCGTCCGCGAAGCCGTACAGCGTCAGTGAGTCCTCGCGGACGACGAGGGAGGTGGCGAGCTTGGCCGGCCGGCCCATGCGTAGCTGGGAGAGCGTGTTGGGCGCGCACTGGACGGCGATACCGATGCCGCCCACCTCGACCACCGCGGAGTCGGGGGCGAGGGCGGCGACCTGGCCGCTGACAAAGGCGATCATCGGGTGACCTTCCGTGCTGAGAGCTGAGCCTGACGTTGCGCGGCCTGCGCCTGCTGGAGGCGGTTCATGGCCGGGGCACGCCAGATGTGGCAGATGGCGAGGGCGAGGGCGTCCGCCGCGTCGGCGGGCTTGGGAGGTGCGTCGAGCCGCAGCAGTCGCGTGACCATGGCGCCGACCTGAGCCTTGTCGGCGCGGCCGCTGCCGGTGACGGCGGCCTTGACCTCGCTGGGGGTGTGCAGGGCCACCGGGATGCCGCGTCGGGCGGCGCACAGCATGGCGATCGCGCTGGCCTGGGCCGTGCCCATCACCGTACGGACGTTGTGCTGGCTGAACACCCGCTCCACGGCGACGAATTCGGGCTCGTACTCGTCCAGCCACCGCTCGATGCCCTGCTCGATGGCGACGAGGCGCTCGCCCAACTCGGCGTCCGCCGCGGTTCGTACGACACCTACACCGCGCATGGCCAGGGGCCGGCCGGCGACACCTTCGACCACGCCGACACCGCACCGGGTCAACCCCGGGTCAACACCCAGTACGCGCACCCAGCCCCTCCTTCGATCTCCCCCGGCTACCGCTGGGAGGTACCCCCAGTTTGTGCAGGCTATCGGGTGCCACCGACAAAGCGACGGGCCGACGGGTGTGTCCCGTCGGCCCGTTGAGCTCGCGGAACGCTACGCGTCGACCTTCGCCATCACGTCGTCGCTCACGTCGAAGTTGGCGAAGACGTTCTGCACGTCGTCGCTGTCCTCGAGGGCGTCGATCAGCTTGAAGATCTTCCGGGCGCCCTCTTCGTCCAGCTCGATCTGCATCGTGGGGACGAAGTTGGCGTCGGCCGAGTCGTAGTCGATGCCGGCTTCTTGGAGGGCGGTGCGGACCTCGACCAGGTCGGTGGCCTCGCTGAGCACCTCGAAGGACTCACCGAGGTCGTTGACCTCCTCGGCGCCCGCGTCGAGCACGGCACCCAGGACGTCGTCCTCGGACAGCTCGCCCTTGGGGACGATGACGACACCCTTGCGGTTGAAGAGGTACGAGACGGAACCCGGGTCGGCCATCGAGCCGCCGTTGCGCGTCATGGCGACCCGGACGTCGGAGGCGGCGCGGTTGCGGTTGTCGGTGAGGCACTCGATGAGCACCGCGACACCGTTCGGGCCGTAACCCTCGTACATGATCGTCTCGTAGTCGGCGCCGCCGGCCTCGAGACCGGCACCGCGCTTGACCGCGGAGTCGATGTTCTTGTTCGGGACCGAGCTCTTCTTGGCCTTCTGGATGGCGTCGAACAGCGTCGGATTGCCGGACACGTCAGCGCCGCCCGTACGGGCGGCAACCTCGATGTTCTTGATCATCTTCGCGAAGAGCTTGCCGCGCTTGGCGTCGATCACGGCCTTCTTGTGCTTCGTCGTAGCCCATTTAGAGTGGCCGGACATCTGCCTGTCTCCTTCGCGTAACCCATCCAGATACGAACGCCAGAGATCCTACAAGGACTCCGCTGCCCGGTTCGCGCGCACCATGTCGACGAACAGGGAGTGCACGCGGTGGTCGCCGGTCAGTTCCGGGTGGAACGACGTGGCGAGCGCGTTGCCCTGGCGGACGGCGACGATGTGACCGCCGTGCTCCGCCAGCACCTCGGCCTCGGCACCCACCGACTCGACCCAGGGGGCGCGGATGAAGAGGCCCTCTACAGCATCGCCCTCGACGCCCTTCACGTCGACCGCCGCTTCGAAGGATTCGTTCTGCCGTCCGAAGGCGTTGCGGCGCACGATCATGTCGATGCCGCCGATCGTCTCCTGGCCCGAGCGCGGGTCGAGGATCTTGTCGGCGAGCATGATCATGCCGGCGCAGGTGCCGTAGACGGGCATTCCGGCCCGCACGCGCGCGCGGAGGGGTTCCATCAGGCCGAAGAGGACGGCCAGTTTGGAGATGGTGGTGGACTCGCCGCCGGGGATGACGAGTCCGTCGACCTCGGCGAGTTCCTCGGGGCGCCGCACCGGCCTGGCCGCGGCGTCCGCCGAGGCCAGGGCGATGAGGTGCTCCCGTACGTCGCCCTGGAGGGCCAGGACGCCTATGACGGGGATGTTGCTCATCTACGCAGTGCCTGCCTTGTTACGTAGGGATGCTGACGACGGGCGGCGCTCAGCCGCGGACGGGTGGCCCCCAGCCGCGGTTGACGGATGCCCGCGGTTGACGGATGCCTACCAGCCGCGGTTCGCGTAGCGCTCCGCCTCGGGGAGGGTGTCGCAGTTGATGCCGACCATGGCCTCGCCCAGGTTGCGCGACGCTTCGGCGATGATCTTGGGGTCGTCGTAGAAGGTGGTGGCCTTCACGATGGCGGCCGCGCGCTTGGCCGGGTCGCCCGACTTGAAGATGCCGGAGCCGACGAAGACGCCCTCGGCGCCGAGCTGGCGCATCAGGGCCGCGTCGGCGGGAGTGGCGACGCCACCGGCGGAGAAGAGGACCACCGGCAGCTTGCCGAGCTCGGCGACCTCCTTGACGATCTCGTACGGGGCGCGCAGCTCCTTGGCGGCGGCGTACAGCTCGTTGTTGTCGTAGCCGCGCAGCCGGGCGATCTCGTTCTTGATCTGGCGCAGGTGCCGGACGGCCTCGACGACGTTCCCGGTGCCGGCCTCGCCCTTGGAGCGGATCATCGCGGCGCCCTCGGCTATGCGGCGCAGGGCCTCGCCGAGGTTGGTGGCACCGCAGACGAAGGGGGTGGTGAAGGCCCACTTGTCGGAGTGGTTGACCTCGTCGGCCGGGGTGAGGACCTCGGACTCGTCGATGTAGTCGACGCCGAGGGACTGCAGGACCTGGGCCTCGACGAAGTGGCCGATGCGCGACTTGGCCATCACCGGGATGGAGACGGCCTCGATGATGCCCTCGATCATGTCCGGGTCGGACATGCGCGCCACTCCGCCGTCCTTGCGGATGTCGGCGGGGACCCGCTCCAGGGCCATGACGGCGACGGCGCCCGCGTCCTCGGCGATCTTCGCCTGCTCCGGCGTGACGACGTCCATGATCACGCCGCCCTTGAGCTGCTCGGCCATGCCGCGCTTCACGCGCGCGGTGCCGGTGGCAGTGGTGTCGGTGGGCTGGGCGGGGTTGGAGAGCGTGCTGGACACGGATTGACCTCACTCGGTGAAAAAGAAGGCTTCTGCAGGTACCGAGGAAACGCCCGGGAACCAGGCCACAGCAAGGGCCAATGAGGAGGCGGTGGCTCATTTTCGGGGCCCACGTGCGCGTTTTCCGTGGTCAGAGAACTTTTCTCCGGGTCTTCGGGGACCTTATTCGGGGTCCACGCGCGCGTGGCCAAGAGGGCTTCTGATGGATCTCCGTGGGAGAAGGAGCGGCGTTCGGTACGTGCTCTCGGCGTGCCGGGCAGAAGTCCATGACGGGGGTCGCCCGCTCGAGCGAAGCCGAGAGTGTGGGAGGAGCTACCTGGGCTTTTGTCGGTGCGGCGAGTGGGGGCACCCCACCCCCCCAGGGCTGTGGGGGAGCGTGCCGGGCGTCGCGACGCCGCGGAGATCCATCAGAAGCCCTGGCTTCGCTAGGTCCCCGGGCGGTCCGCGAGCGCCGCCGGGGGCTCGTCGTCCATCTCGAAGGCCAGCGGGAACGGCGCGTGTCCGGCCAGCCGGAACCAACGCACCTTGCGGTGGCGGCGCAGCGCGCGGGCCGCTCGCACGGCGTCGTTGTGGAAGCGCCGGGCCATCGGGACCCGGCGCACGGCCTGGGCGAGTTCGCGTGCGGCGGCCTCGCCGCCGGGAGCCTCCCGTACGGCCTCGACCTGCGGGGCCTCTCCGAAGACGGCCCGCAACGCCTGGCTCAGGTCGCTCTCGGCTACCTCCCGCTGCTCCTCCTCGGCCTGCCGGGCCGCGTGCGCCGCCTCGTAGAGCACGATCGAGGCGGCCGGGTCGAGCACTCCGGAGGTGGCCAGTTCCTGTGCCACCGAGGCGCGTCGCAGCAGTTGCGCGTCGAGGGCGGCGCGCGCCGCGTCGATGCGCGAGTGCAGCCGGTCGAGGCGGCCCGCGGTCCAGCTCAGGTAGAGGCCGATCGCCACGAGGGCGACCACGATCCAGATCAGTGTGGAGGTCACGGGCGGCAAGGCTACCGGGGCGGGCCGAGCCGTCCGTCGCGGCCTCGGTCAGGCGTGGATCAGTCGGCGAGCCGCCCGGAATCCCCGGCCCCGGAGCCGGACACCGCCGCTGCGGAACCACCGGCTCCGGGCAGCGCCGTCGCGGAGTCAGCGGCCCCGGACACCGCCGTATCCGTCGCCGGATCATCGGTCCCGGTGACCGTGAACCGCATGGAACAGATGTCCTCCGGCACGGCCTCGACGCGGCATCCCAGCCGCTCCTCGATCATCCGCGCCACCGCGAAGAGCCGGATGCGCTCCTCCGGGGTGTACGCCGGGAAGGTCGCCCACCCCTGGCGGACCAGCCGCGCACCGATGTCGGCGACGAACACCGCGCGTACGCGCAGCTCCTCCTCCGCCGTCAGGGGCGTCGTGGCTCCCTCCTGCGGCAGTTCCCGTACGTTGCGCAGTTCCCGCACCACGGGCCCCTCTCGTATCCGTCAGTCGCGCGCCAGCCCGAACCGCGCCAGCAGCCCACCGTGCTCGTCGGGCTCGTCGGCGGCGACCGCCGCGGCCCCGTCTGTGACCGTCTCGTACACGGACAGGATGTCCGCCCCGACCGTCGACCAGTCGAAGCGCCGTACGTGGGCGCTCCCCCGCTCGCGCAGTTCCGCCCGGCGCTTCGGGTCGGCGAGGAGCCGCAGCGCCGAGGCGGCCAGCGCGTCCGCGTCCTCGTTGGCGAACAGTTCGCCCGCCGCGCCCTGGTCGAGGACCTGAGCGAAGGCGTCCAGGTCGGAGGCGAGGACGGGCGCGCCCGCCGACATGGCCTCGACCAGGATGATTCCGAAGCTCTCGCCGCCGGTGTTGGGCGCCACGTACAGGTCGACGCTGCGCAGGAACCGCGCCTTGTCCTCGTCGCTCACCATGCCGAGGAACTCGACACGCGACCGCAGCTCCTCGGGAAGCGTCTCGACGGCCTCCTCCTCGTCACCGCGCCCGGCGACCAGGAGCCGCGTACCCGGCCGCTCGGCGAGGATCTTCGGGAGAGCCTTCATGAGGACGGGCAGGCCCTTGCGGGGCTCGTCGATGCGGCCGATGAAGCCGATCGTGTCGCCCTGCCACTCCGGCTTCGGCTCGACCTTCGCGAAGAAGTCGACGTCGACGCCGTTCGGGATGACCACGGCGTCACCGCCCAGGTGCTCGACGAGCGTGCGCCGCGCGTACTCGCTCACCGCGATCCGCGCGCTGATCTTCTCCAGCGCGGGCTGCAGGATCGGGTACGCGGCGATCATCGCCCGGGACCGCGGGTTCGACGTGTGGAAGGTCGCGACGATCGGACCCTGCGCGGCCCAACAGGCCAGCAGACCGAGGGACGGCGAGGCGGGCTCGTGGATGTGGATCACGTCGAACGTGCCGTCGTGCAGCCAGCGCCGCACCCGCGCGGCCGACAGGAACCCGAAGTTGAGGCGCGCGACCGACCCGTTGTAGGGCACCGGGACCGCGCGGCCCGCCGAGACGACGTACGGCGGAAGAGGGGTCTCGTCATCGGCGGGGGCGAGGACGGACACGTAGTGCCCGAGGCCGATGAGGTGGTCCGCCAGATCGCGGATGTGGAACTGGACGCCTCCGGGCACGTCCCAGGAGTACGGGCAGACGATGCCGATCCTCACGGCCGCTCCCCATCGGGCGGCCCGGAACGGGACTCCCCTTCGGCCGGACCGGAGCGGGGCTCCAGGTCGGCGAGCCACAAGCGCTGCAGCATGTGCCAGTCCTCCGGATGGTCGGCGATCCCGGTGGCGAAGGCGTCGGCCAGCGCCTGCGTCATGACAGACGTCTTCTCGGCCCGGGTACCTGACTCGGGGACATCTACGGGCGGATGGACACGACCCCGCATCACGGGCGACTCGTCGTACCAGAGCGTCACCGGGAGCAGCAGCGCGCCGGTCTGCTGGGCGAGCAGCGCGGGACCGGCCGGCATCCGCGTGGCCTCACCGAAGAACTTCACCTCGACACCCGAAGCGGACAGATCGCGCTCCGCGACCAGGCAGACCAGGCCGCCGTCGCGCAGCCGCCGGGCCAGCGTGCCGAACGCGGTGCCGCCGCTGTGCGGCAGGACCTCCATGCCGAGGCTCTCGCGATAGGCGACGAACCGGTCGTACAGCTTCGCGGGCTCGAGCCGCTCGGCGACCGTGGTGAAGGGCGTCTCCAGATTGGTGGTGACCCAGGCGCCGGCGAGGTCCCAGTTGCCCAGGTGCGGCAGCGCGAGTATGACGCCCTTGCCGGAGGCGAGCCCTTCGGTCAGATAGTGGAGGTCCTTCGGGTCGAAGCCGCCCTTGATGCGCTCCTTGCTCCAGGCGGGCAGCCGGAAGGACTCCATCCAGTAGCGCAGATACGAGCGCATGCCCGCCCTGGAGAGCTCGGCGAGCCGCTCGGGGGTCGCGTCGGGCAGCACGCGCGCGTAGTTCGATTCGAGGCGTCGTACGCCCTTGCCACGCCGCTTCCAGGCGATGTCGGCGATGGTCCGCCCCAGGCGTACGGCAACGGGCTCGGGGAGCTTCTTGACGGCTCCCCAGCCCGCGGCGTACACCCCGTACGTGAGATGGCCCTTGAGACCGCTCACGACGTGGCCTCGCTGTTCTGCGAGCTGCTCTGCGGACGGTTCTGCGGGCTGCCCTGAGGGCTGTTCTGGGGGCTGCTCTGAGGGCTGCTCTGCGCGGCGCTTTCCTCAGCGGCCGCGGCATCGGCCTCGGCGGATTCCCTGCGCACCGTGACCACGCGCTGGATCAACGTGACGAGGCTGCCGACGGCGACGATCCACAACGCGACGGGCAGCAGAACGTCGATGCCGGGCACGCCGAACTTGTGCATGCCCGCGAGACCGGCCGCGACCAGCGAGATCACCAGGCGCTCGGCGCGCTCGATGAGTCCGTTGACGGCGACGGGCAGGCCGATCGACTCGCCGCGGGCCTTGGTGTAGGACACCACCTGGCCGCTGGCCAGGCAGAAGATCGAGACGGCGCACAGGACGTTGTCGTCACCGCTGCCCGCGTACCAGAGCGCGAAGCCGCCGAAGACCGCGCTGTCGGCGACCCGGTCGAGGGTCGAGTCGAGGAAGGCGCCCCAGCGGCTGGAGCGGCCCAACTGGCGCGCCATGTTGCCGTCGACGAGGTCCGAGAACACGAACAGCGTGATGACGATCGTGCCCCAGAAGAACTCCCCCATGGGGAAGAAGACCAGCGCGCCCACCACCACTCCGGCCGTACCCAGGAGGGTGACCGTGTCGGGGCTTACCCCCCGGCGGATGAGAAACGCGGCGAACGGTGTGAGGACACGCGTGAAGAATGCACGCGCGTACTTGTTCAGCATGGCCTTCCCGACGGTCGGTGTGGCCGCGCGGCCCCTGCTGGCCACCGGCTGGCCCATCGTAGCCACGCGTGCGCGTGTGCGACGGTCGGGCACCCGCGCCCCGGGTCACGGCCTGATGACATCCGGGAGCCGATGACACCGGGAGACGGCGGGATCACGTCCGCCGTATGGACGCACCGTGACACGAGTGCAAAGCTCGAAGGACACCGCGGGCGTCGTCGGAGCCGCCACCGCACGCGGCGCCGCGTGTCCGCGCCCACAGTGACCTCACCGTGCACGGGAGGCAAGGCCATGGGCGACAAGGCGAACGCACACCCCGGAGCCGCCGGCAGGGCTACAGCGGCCGACCACCCCGCGTCCGTACGGAATGTGGTGCTGGTCGGCCACAGCGGATCGGGCAAGACCACTCTGGTGGAAGCTCTCGCGCTCACAGCGGGAGCAGTGAACCGGGCGGGCCGCGTGGAGGACGGCGGCACCGTCTCCGACTACGACGAGATCGAGCACCGGCAGCAACGCTCGGTGCAGCTCTCCCTCGTTCCCGTCGAATGGGGCGGGTACAAGATCAACATTCTGGACACTCCCGGATACGCCGACTTCGTCGGGGAGCTGAGGGCCGGTCTGCGAGCGGCGGACGCGGCCCTTTTCGTCGTCTCGGCCTCGGACGGGGTGGACGGCTCGACCCGCATGGTGTGGGAGGAGTGCGCGGCGGTCGGCATGCCGCGGGCGATCGTGATCACGCACCTGGAGGCGGCCAGGGCCGACTTCGACGAGATGACACGGATCTGCGCGGAGGCGTTCGGCGCCGAGGACCCCGACGCCGTACTCCCGCTGTATCTGCCGCTGCACGGCCCGCAGGGGCCGGACGGGCACGCGCCGGTGACCGGCCTGATCGGGCTGCTCTCGCAGCGGTTGTTCGACTACTCCTCCGGGGAGCGAAAGGAGTCCGAGCCGGTCCCCGACCAGCTGCCGCTCATCGAGGAGGCCCGCAACCGGCTGATCGAGGGCATCATCGCCGAGAGCGAGGACGAGACCCTCATGGACCGCTACCTCGGCGGCGAGGAGATCGACTACAAGACCCTCGTGCAGGACCTGGAGCGGGCCGTGGCACGCGGGGTCTTCTTCCCGGTGCTGGCAGCCGCTCCGGCGGCCGAGGGAGCCCGCCAGGGCCTCGGCACGGTGGAGCTCCTCGAACTCGTCACCGGCGGCTTCCCGACCCCCCTGGAGCGCGAGGCTCCGACGGTCACCACGCCGGACGGCAAGGCCCGCCGGGTCAAGGCCTGCGACCCGAACGGGCCGCTGGTCGCCGAGGTCGTGAAGACCGCGTCCGACCCGTACGTGGGCCGGGTGTCGATGGTCCGCGTGTTCTCCGGAACGCTGCGGCCCGACGAGACCGTGCACGTCTCCGGGCACGGTCTCTCCGACCGCGGCCACGAGGACCACGACGTCGACGAACGCATCGGCGCCCTGTCCGCGCCGTTCGGCAAGCAGCAGCGCACCCTCACGCACGCCATCGCGGGCGACCTCGCCTGCGTGGCCAAACTCAACCGCGCCGAGACCGGAGACACGCTCTCGGCCAAGGACGACCCGCTGCTCATGGAACCGTGGGAGATGCCCGACCCGCTGCTGCCGCTCGCCATCCAGGCGCACAGCAAGGCGGACGAGGACAAGCTCTCACAGGGCCTGAGCCGACTGGTCGCCGAGGACCCGACGATGCGCCTCGAACAGAACCAGGACACCCACCAGGTGGTCCTGTGGTGCCTCGGCGAGGCCCACGCGGACGTCGCCCTGGAGCGGCTGCGCAATCGCTACGGCGTCCAGGTCGACGTCGTACCGCACAAGGTCTCCCTACGGGAGACGTTCGCCGCCAAGTCCGCCGGGCGCGGCCGCCATGTGAAGCAGTCCGGCGGGCACGGGCAGTACGCGATCTGCGAGATCGAGGTCGAACCGCTGCCGAACGGCTCGGGCATCGAGTTCGTCGACAAGGTCGTCGGCGGCGCCGTGCCCCGGCAGTTCATCCCGTCCGTCGAGAAGGGCATACGCGCCCAGGCCACCAAGGGGGTGGCCGCGGGCTACGGGCTCGTCGACGTACGGGTCACGCTGCTCGATGGCAAGTCGCACTCGGTGGACTCCTCGGACGCCGCGTTCCAGACCGCCGGCGCACTGGCCCTGCGGGAGGCGGCGGCCGACGCCCGGATCCATCTCCTGGAGCCCGTCGCCGAGGTGACGGTCATGGTCGGCGACGAGTACGTGGGCGCCGTGATGAGCGACCTGTCGGGACGGCGCGGCCGCGTCGTCGGCACCGAGCAGGCGGGCGGCGGCCGGACCCTTGTCCGGGCCGAGGTCCCCGAGATCGAGATCGGTCGGTACGCGGTCGATCTGCGCTCCATCTCGCACGGCACCGCGCGCTTCAGCCGGAAATACGCCCGGCACGAGCCGATGCCGCCGCAGTTGGCCGAGAAGATCCGCGAACAGACGCAGGACGCCTCGTAGTTGCACCGACGTCGCGCCCGACTCCCGTCGGCGGACGCCTTCTGGGCCGTCCGCCGACGAATGTCGGTGCCTGCGGATACCCTGATGACCTGATCAAGTTGTCACTCGATCAGCACCTGACCTGCTCAACAGGTGTGCGGGGCAAGGAAGTCGGGAAGGCCGCAGAAGCGGGTACTGCGGCGATGGGGGCGGCAATGTCTTTTGGCGATATCGGGCCGGAGGTCCCTCGTTCGGGCTCGGACGAGATGGCGACGTTCGCCCTGGCCTCGGCGGCCTACCGGGACGACGAGGCAGAGAAGATCCTCGAGGCCAACAACGAGTGGCACGAGTCGACCGTCAAGCCGAGCCGCAAGTGGGCGACGATCTTCCGGCCCAACCTCGGCGAGGCCTACTCCCAGGCCGTGGTGGGCCGCATGCTGGGGGTCGGCCGGAAGCCGGTCATCCAGTCCTTCGGCATGGAACCGCAGATGGTCGTCGAACACTGCATGGCGGCGAACCGCCTCCGCAGGGAGCGCGACAACCGGCTCACGGCCGTGATGGTGCTGTGCGGCCTGGCCTTCCTGCCCGGGCTCCTCGTCTGGCTGCTGGTCTTCCAGATACGGACCACCATCGCCAAGCGCGAGGACAAGCGGGCCTCCGCCCTCGCCACCACCCTGCTCGTCGCCGTGGGCGCGCTGGCCGTGATCTTCCTGATCCGCATGCCCTTCACCGGCTTCTGGGCCTGGTACGCGCGCGCCGCGATCGTCGCCCCGGTCGTCGGCTGGCTGTGGGCGAAGCAGATCTGCGAACGCACGGCGAAGGACCTGCGGGGGCGCTGGAACGGTCTCCTCTCGGGCGGCACCGTCGGCGTCAGGGTCCCGGAAGCGGTTCCCAGCAGTCCCGGCGACACCGCGGCCGAGCGGCTGCGCCAGGCATTCAGCGAGCTGAGAGCCGAACAGCGGTCGAACTCGGTCTTCTACGCCGGCCCCAAGGGCATCCTCGGCATGGGTACGCGCTGGGGCAACTGGCATCTCGCCGAGGATCTGATTCCGAACCCGTCGAAACAGGTGCAGAACCTGGGAACACTGTCCGCGGAGATGGCAAAGCACCTGGTGCCGCCTCCAGAGGTCCCCAAGTTCCAGAGTTTCGACGTCGCGAGCGCCATCGAGCGGGAGCTGGGGAAGCTCAGCAAGAGCCCACTGTCCACGGGCGGTTTCCCGGCACCGGACATACGGCACTGGATCGTCACGCCCATCGGGCAGAACGCCAAGGCGGTCTCCCGTCCCGGCGGCAGCACGGCGCACCAGATCAACGTGAAGCAGATAAAGGACGTCTGCAACACACAGCAGTTCGGCAGCGGCGACCGGCACTACCTGGGCGTCCAGTGGACGCTCTGGGACGGCCAGTTGGTCATCACGATGCTCATCACCGTGACCGTGCTGCACGAGACCCTGCGCATCGAGCTGACCGGCCATGCCCTGGGCCCGGTGAACCCTCTCTTCACGAGCAAACCGGAAGCCAAGGAGAAGGAAGTCGCCAAGCCGGTCAAGTTCTGGGAGACCCGCAAGGTGAAGCTTCCGCTGGTCGACAGCGACGAAGTGGTCCGCCTCGCGGCTCGCGCCCCTCTTACCTGGTATCCGCCGCTCCTCAACTGGCTCGGCGGCTCACTGACGCTCCCCGAGCCTTTCGGACTGCGCCACGCCTGGGCCGACCAGCCCTGGCGGCACCGCTTCATGACCGACGACGTGCTGCGCACCGCGACTCCCGTACTCCGCGTGGTGCACTCGGCGGTCATCGACTTCCTCGATGCCCACAACGTGGACACGGAGAAGTTCGGCAACCGCTCGTCCTTCCTCAGCACATCGGTCCAGGACCCGACACCGAGGAAGGCGGACCTGTACGACGCGTAGGCCTCCGGCGGCTCGGCGGACGACGTTCGGGTCGTGGGGGGGGGGCTGGTCGCTCCCCCACTCTCGGCTTCGCTCGAGCGGGGGACCCCCATGAGCGAGGGGACCCCCATCGCGGCAGAACCGCGTGATGCCACAGCCCCGAGTCCCTTACGGGGCTCAGGTCGTCGGCCAAGCCTCCGCGAGCATCTTCCGGGTGTCCGCAAGGAGTTGGGGCAACACCCGCGTGTGACCGACCACCGGCATGAAGTTCGTGTCCCCGCCCCAGCGAGGAACAACGTGCTGGTGAAGGTGCGCAGCGATCCCCGCACCCGCGACCCCGCCCTGGTTCATGCCGATGTTGAAGCCCTGCGCGCCGGAGGCGGCGCGCAGGGCCACCATCGCCTGCTTCGTCAGCTCGCCGAGTTCCGCGGTCTCCGGCGCGGTCAGGTCGGTGTAGTCCGCGACGTGCCGGTAGGGCACGACCATCAGGTGCCCACCGTTGTACGGGTACAGGTTGAGCACCGCGTAGACCTGCTCACCACGCTTGATGATCAGCCCGTCCTCGTCGGATTTCGCCGGGATCGAGCAGAACGGGCAGCCGTCGTCGGCCCCCGGACCGGTCGGCTTGTTCTCACCCTGGATGTAAGCCATCCGGTGGGGCGTCCACAGGCGCTGGAAAGCGTCCCGTGTTCCGACTCCGATCTGCTGCTCCGGCTCACTCGTCATGTGGTGCAGCATATGGCTTCGCCTGTTCGCGGGGTGTCCCCGGGTAGGTGAGGACAGCGCAAGGCCCCCGGGGAGAGGGGCTCTCCGGGGGCCTACAGCCACGTACAGGTCAGACGCTCAGGTACGGATCAGACCTGTACCCGCTCCTCGACCACCTTCGCGATCTTCTCGATGGCCTCGTCGAGGGGGATGCCGTTCTCCTGGGAGCCGTCGCGGTAGCGGAAGGAGACGGCACCGTTGGCCATGTCCTCGTCGCCCGCGATGACCATGAAGGGGACCTTCTGCTTCTGGGCGTTGCGGATCTTCTTCTGCATGCGGTCGGAGGACGAGTCGACCTCGACGCGCAGTCCCTGCTTCTTCGCGTCGGCGGCGAACTTCTGCAGGTAGTCCACGTGTGCGTCACCGATCGGGATGCCCACCGCCTGCACGGGCGCCAGCCACGCCGGGAACGCGCCCGCGTAGTGCTCGAGGAGCACCGCGAAGAACCGCTCGATCGAGCCGAAGAGGGCCCGGTGGATCATGACCGGACGCTGCTTGGCGCCGTCGGGGCCCGTGTACTCCAGGTCGAACCGCTCCGGCAGGTTGAAGTCCAGCTGCACGGTCGACATCTGCCAGGTCCGGCCGATCGCGTCCTTGGCCTGGACGGAGATCTTCGGCCCGTAGAAGGCGGCGCCGCCCGGGTCCGGGACCAGCGGCAGACCCTGCTTCTCGGCCACCTGCCGCAGCGTCTCGGTGGCCTCCTCCCAGGCCTCGTCCGAGCCGACGAACTTCTCCGGGTCCTTGGTCGACAGCTCCAGGTAGAAGTCGGTCAGACCGTAGTCGCGCAGCAGACCGAGGACGAAGGTGAGCGTCCGGTCGAGCTCCTCGGCCATCTGCTCGCGCGTGCAGTAGATGTGCGCGTCGTCCTGCGTGAAGCCCCGGGCCCGGGTCAGACCGTGCACGACGCCCGACTTCTCGTACCGGTACACGGTGCCGAACTCGAAGAGCCGCAGCGGCAGTTCACGGTACGAGCGGCCGCGCGCGTCGAAGATCAGGTTGTGCATCGGGCAGTTCATGGGCTTGAGGTAGTAGTCCACGCCCTCGTCGAGCTGCATGGGCGGGTACATGCCGTCGGCGTACCAGTCCAGGTGGCCCGAGGTCTCGAAGAGCTTCCCCTTGGTGGCGTGCGGGGTGTAGACGAACTCGTAGCCCTCTTCCTCGTGGCGGCGCCGCGAGTAGTCCTCCATGACCCGGCGGACGATGCCGCCCTTGGGGTGGAAGACGGCGAGGCCGGAGCCGATCTGCTCCGGGATGGAGAACAGGTCGAGCTCGTTGCCGAGCTTCCGGTGATCCCGCTTCTCGGCCTCGGCGAGGAACTCCAGGTGGGCCTTCAGCTCCTCCTTGGACGGCCACGCGGTGCCGTAGATGCGCTGGAGCATCGGGTTCTTCTCGCTGCCGCGCCAGTAGGCGGCGGCGTTGCGCATCAGCTTGAACGCCGGAATGTTCCGGGTGGTCGGCAGGTGGGGACCCCGGCAGAGGTCCTTCCAGCACAGGTCGCCGGTCTTGGCGTCGAGGTTGTCGTAGATGGTGAGCTCGCCGGAGCCCACCTCGACGTCCGCGCCGTCGTCGCTGGACGCGGAGCCCTTGATGCCGATGAGTTCCAGCTTGTACGGCTCCGAAGCCAGCTCTGCGCGGGCCGCCTCGTCGGTGACCACACGACGGGAGAAGCGCTGCCCACGCTTCTGGATCTCCTGCATCTTCTTCTCGATGGCCTTGAGATCCTCGGGCGTGAACGGCTTCTCGACGTCGAAGTCGTAGTAGAACCCGTCCTTGACCGGCGGGCCGATGCCCAGCTTGGCCTCGGGGAACAACTCCTGCACGGCCTGCGCCATGACGTGCGCGGTGGAGTGCCGCAGGATGTTGAGGCCGTCCTCGGAGGAGATCTCGACGGCCTCGACGGTCTCGTCGTCCTTCACCTCGTACGCGAGGTCCTTCAGCTCGCCCGCCACCCGGGCCGCGACGATGGTGCGCTCACCGGCGAAGAGCTCGGCCGCCGTAGTGCCCGTCGTCACCACGCGCTCTTCCCGCTCGGAATCGCGTTGGATGATCACACGGACGTCTGACACCGGACTCTCCTGCCTGCAAGGGGCGCGCGCATCTTCTCTTACACGCGCAATAGATAGAGGCGATCGTACCGAGCCCGGGGGTCCGACCGCGAAACGGTTGGACATCACCCCGTCTCAGTCCCCGCTGCACGCCTCTTCGAAGAAGTCGAGGTTCTCCTGGAGCGACTTCATCAGCCGGTCCCGCTCCGCCTCGTCCACCTGCACGGGCGCCACCCCGGACGCCCCGGTCAGCCGCCGGAATCCCCCACGGCTCTCCAGCCGTCCGTGCACCCGTACCGGCAGCCCCACCAGATGCGCGTGCCCCGCTATCCGGTACGCCTCCTCGTCGAGCGTCATCCGTACGTGCGGCACCTCGGCCCCGGCGATGACCCGCAGCCGTACGCTCCCGTCGCCGCGCGGCTCGGACCTGCGCATCCGCACCACGGTTCCGGTGATGCGCACGGAGACGGACGGCTCCTCGCGCAGATAGCGGGCCCCGGCCTCGCGGAGCACGGGCAGATCTCCGGGCGAGAACTCGACGGGTTCGGCGGGCGTCGCGCATCCCTCGGGCACCCCGGCGGCAGGCGCCCACTCGACGGCGATCCTCGCGCCTTCCGTGCCCCGTACGAGGGTCACCAAGGCCTCCGTGAGTTCGTGACTCACGCCCGCCTCCACTGCTCCGTCGAAGGCGTCCATGCCGCCGGTGGCGCGTTTGTAGTCGATGGCCTCGCGGGCCGCGAACAACGCCTGGTGGAGGCGGACGGCGAGCGGCCGGCCGGTGGCGACGGGCACGAACGCGGTGAGTCGCCGGCCGCCGGGTGCGGCGCCGACGAGCACGTTCTCCAGGGACGCGGCGGCGGGCCTGCGGTGGCGTGCGCCGTAATAGCCGGCACGCGCGCGTGCCGCGAGGGCGCCCGCGAGGAGCATCTGGCGGGCGGCCGAGCGGAGTTGCTCCTCGACGGTCCACTGCGCGACACCGACCGGCCCGGTCGGCACGTCGCGCCACCAGCTGATCTCGTCGCTGGGCACGGCGAGGCCGACCAGGACGTCGCGGGCGGAGGGCGAGCCGCTGCGGGACAGCGCGACGAGGGCCTCACCGAGGAGGTCTTCGCTGTCCGGGAAGGCCCGGTTCTCCGGCACGAGCAGGCTGGTGCCGGCGCCGCCGGGCCCGGGTGGGGTCCAGCGGCCGTACCGCCCGGGAGCTCCGCCGCGGCGCTGCCAGCCGTGCCGGTGCAGCAGCGCGCCGAGGACGGCGGGGTCGACCCGGTCGGGCCGTGGCGGCTGGTCCCACAGTCCCGACGTCTCGACGGGGTGGGGCCTGGCTGGTCGTACCGGTTCGTCGATCGGGCGGTGCGTCACGGTCTGCCTCCCGTACCGACCCGCGTCATGATCTCGCAGAGCGCCCTGTCGTCGAAGATGCGCGAGGTCGGTATCCGCACGGTGGTCCTGCGCCGGCCGGTGATCCGGTGTCCGGCGAGGTTGATCCAGTAGCAGCAGTGCCGCAGGTCGAGGCGGTCGTGGCTGGCACGCAGCCAGTCGTCCTGGGATCTGGGCACGAGCATCACGACCAGTATTTTGTGCACCGAGACCGGGGTGCGGGCCAGCTTCTCCAGGTGGGCGTTGTCGAGCGTGAAGGAGAACGCGGGGCCCGCGGGGTTCGGCGGGATCTGGTACGTGCACTTGAGCTGCACCTTGATGGTGACTTCGTCGTCGACCGTGTGCCCGGGGGCGCTGTGGCTGACGTGCCAGTCGATGCCGTTGTCCGGAAAAGGCTGGGACAGGGAGCAGCCCGCTGCCGCCGCGACCGCGTGCAGATAGCCGACCTGCAGTGTCTCCATGCAGGCGGTGGTGGCCAGCGAGCCACGATGCGGTGCCGTCCGCTGGGGCAGCAGCCCGCCCTGCTCGGGCTGCGCTAGCGCCATGTCCAACAGCCTTCCGAATCAGGTGAATCCCCGTGACGGGCCGCTGAACTGCAAAGACCCGTACCTCTGTTGTCTCCTTCCGGCGTACGGCGCAAACAGCCCGGGTATCACAAATAGGGCAGGGGACGGCGCGTCAACTGCCGAAGGTGAACGAGGAGTTGTATGCGTATGACGTGCTGGTACGAGGGCCCCTTGGCCGCGTTCGACACGGAGACGACGGGTGTCGACGTGGAAACCGACCGGATCGTGTCGGCCGCCGTCGTCGTCCAGGACGCTCCCGGCAGCCGCCCGCGCGTGCGGAGCTGGCTGGTGAATCCGGGAGTGCCGGTGCCTGAGGCGGCGACGGCGGTGCACGGGCTGACGGAGGAGTTTCTGCAGCTCAACGGCCGCTGGCCGTCCCCGGTGGTGGACGAGATAGCCAGGGAGCTGGCCGAGCAGAGCGCGGCGGGACGCCCGCTGGTGGTAATGAACGCACCTTTTGATCTGACGCTCCTGGACCGGGAGTTGCGCCGGCACCGGGCGTCTTCCCTGGACCACTGGTTCGAGACCGTGCCTCTGCGCGTCCTCGATCCGCGCGTCCTCGACAAACACCTGGACCGCTACCGAAAGGGCCGTCGCACGCTCACCGATCTCTGCGCGCACTACGGCGTGGAGCTGAACGGAGCGCATGACGCGGCGGCCGACGCACGGGCCTCACTGGATGTCGTACGGGCGGTCGGGCGCCATTTCGCCGCCCGCCTGGAGCGGCTCTCAGCGGCCGAACTGCACACGCTGCAGGCCGTCTGGCATGCGGCGCAGGCGCGCGGACTGCAGGCGTGGTTCGCACGCAGTGGCACGGAGGAAGCGGTCGATCCGGCCTGGCCCCTGCGCCCCGAACTCTCGGCGGCTGCTTGAGCCGTGAGACACGAAGGCCATACAAAAAGCCGGTCCGTCTGTGACGGACCGGCCTTTCCCGGTGGGCGATACTGGGTTCGAACCAGTGACCTCTTCGGTGTGAACGAAGCGCTCTCCCACTGAGCTAATCGCCCGGGAACGCACCGAACAATACAGGTCCCGGCGCGTTTCCTTCAAACCGCTTCACGGTTCCCACGAAGGTAGGCGACGAGTCCGCGCCGCCCCGCCCGCATCATCAGTGTGTGGTTGACGCGGAACACGGGCCGTCCCGGCACGGCGAGCCGCCGCAGCAGGGGCTTGGCCACGTGGACTTCCTGGTCGTAGCGGGCGCGCGTCCCGGGTCCGCCGGCCGCGAGGGTCCATCGCGCCCAACCGTTCACGTCACCCGTCATCGTGATCTCCAGGATCCCGGCCGCCGGATCGCGGCGCACCTCCCGCGCCGTGAACACGAGGTCGTACGGAAGCACCGAGCGGATACGGACGACACCGCTGCGCTCGTCGAGCGGGGTCACCTCGCGTACCTGCGGCCACCAGCGCGGATAGCGCTCGGCGTCGGCCAGTGCGTCGTAGACGTCGCCGAGGGGCGCGGCGAGGGCCCAGAGGCTGCGGAAGCGGTAATGCGTCCAGTCCATGTGCCGAGTCTGCCGGTCCGCGGCCCGCCGTGGGGGATGTGGGTACGCCCTGATCTGAGTACGCCCTGAGTATGTGCGCTCATGCCATACGACGTGAGCTGGACCACACTCCGGAGCATGACGAACATTCCGCCGCCGGCCGAGGAGTTGCGGATCCTCGACCACGAGCTGTGGCAACTGGACGCACGCAGGGCCCAGTTGCTGGCCCGTCGGACCTGGCTGCTCGGCGTTCTCCAGGCCCAGGCACCCGCGCCAGTGCGGGCGGCCGCGTGGACGCCCGCCCCTCACCCCCGGCAGCCCGAGGCCACCGCTCCCGGTGTCCAGAATGTGCTGCTCGTGCTCGGCGGCGTCCTGCTGACCATCGCGGCGATCGCGTTCACGCTGGTCAGCTGGGGGCACCTGGGGATCGCCGGGCGGGCCGCGGTACTCGGCGGGGTCACCCTGGCCGCGCTCGCCGCGCCCGTACCGCTCCTGAAGCGCGGACTCCGCTCGACGGCCGAGTCGGTGGCGGGCCTCGGCCTCGCACTGACGGTCCTCGACGCCTACGCCCTGCACGAGGTCGCCTTCCCGAACGTGGACGGCGGCGGGTTCGCGGCTGCGGCATCCGCGCTCCTGGCCGTGCTGTGGGCGGCGTACGGACTCTCCCTCGACACCCTGCGTCTACCACTCCCCGCGGCCATGGCGACGGCCCAACTCCCGCTGTTTCTCTGGGCGGTGGCGGCCGGCGCGGGCGATCACACGATCACCGCGGCGCTGCTGGTGACGGCCGCGTTCGACGCGGTGGTGGCGCTCCGGGCGTCCGCGCGGTCCGTCCGGGTCGTCGCCGCCGTCGGCGCCTACGGGACGGGCGCCTTGGGCGTGCTGACCGCCGGATGGCTTTCATCGGAGGCCACAGGACCGAGCGCCGCCGCCCGTGCGGCGGCGCTCCTCGCCTTCGCCGCGGCGATCGCGCTGGGGGCGGCGTGGCGGGCGCGCGACGCGAAGGCGGCCCCCGGGATCGCGCTGGCCGGCGGTCTGATCGCCGTCGCCGGGGCCGGGGGCGTCCTTCGCTCGGTGCTGCCCGACGCGTGGACGGTTCCGGGCTACCTGGCGTGCGGCGTCGCACTGTTGGCCGTACGGGGCACCTGGCTGCCGGAGTCCGTACGCCGTGGCCTCTGGTGCTCCTCCGCCTGTGTGCAGGCCCTCGCTCTGGCGTGGACCCTCCCCCTCGTCACGGCGGTGTTCCTGGGCCCGGCCGGCTGGATGCCACGTGTCTGGTCCGGGGCTCCCTCGGACGCGCGGGACGCGGTGACGGTCACCACGCCCTGGCCGCCGATCTCGGAGACGGCTCCTCTGGTACTGGCCACGGTCGCAGTGGTCCTGGCGCTGGCGTTCCGAGGCTCTTCTCGTCGCCCCTTGTTGAGTGGCGCGCTGACGCTGGCCTGGGCCACGGTCGTCGTTCTGCCCGCCACACTCGAACTCCCTTATTCGGCGGCCTTGTTGATGGACGGCGTCGCAACGGTGGCAGCGCTGACGGCAGCGGCGTACGCACGGCCGACGGACGACCAGCCCTCGCCTCTTCCCCCAACCGCCCTGTGTCTGGCGCTCCTCGCCTCTCTCCACCTCGTCGCCCTCTCCCTGCCCGCCGAAGCGGCGACCCTCGCCGTCCTGGCGAGCCTCACCGCCCTGTTCGCGGCGGCCGCCGCCTGGCAGAAGCAGCCGCTCCGCCCTGCTTCGGCCGCGGCGTCGCTCGCGTACGCCACCGCGCTCGCCTGCGCCACAGGGGCTTCGCTGGACTGGGAGCCGCACCACATCGCGCTGCTCGTCCTGCTGGTGCCGACTGCGGCGGCGCTGTTCGCGGCCCGGCTCAAGGACGCCGCGCTGACGATGTCCGTCGAGGTCACGGGAGCCATGGCCGGTTCGGTGGCCATCGGCCTCGCGGTCGCGGAACCGGCCGCGCTCGCTCTCGTCCTGGCCCTGTGCGGCGCGATCGCCGCGGGGACGGCCGTCCGGCCGGACCGTCGGCAGGTGGCCTACGCGGCGGGGGCCCTGTTCGTGCTGGCCACCTGGGTCCGCCTGGCGTCCTGGGAGGTCGGCTCACCGGAGGCGTACACGCTGCCGGTGACGGTGCCGGCGCTGGTCGTCGGGTTCGTCCGCCGGAGGCGCGACGCGCAGGCCTCGTCCTGGGCGGCGTACGGAGCCGGTCTGTCCGTGACGATGGTGCCGAGCCTTCTCGCGGCATGGAGCGATCCGGACTGGCCGCGCCCGCTACTGCTCGGCACAGCGGCGCTCCTGGTCACCCTTGTGGGCGCCCGGCACCGGCTCCAGGCGCCGCTCACGCTCGGCGGAACCGTGCTCGTCCTGGACGCGCTGCACGAACTCGCCCCGTACCTCGTCCAGTTGGCCGGCGCACTCCCCCGCTGGCTGCCGCCCGCGCTCGCCGGTCTGCTGCTGCTCGCGCTCGGCGCGACGTACGAGCAGCGGATCCGCGACGCGCGGCGCGTGCGGGAGGTGCTGGGGAAGCTGCGCTAAGCGCTCCGCCGGAAGAACGGTGATGCTGTATCGACGTGCGGCTACGCCGCGGGCGCGGGCTGGTGGGGGCTGGTCGCTCCCCCACTCTCGACTTCGCTCGAGCGGGGCCCCATCGCGGCGGAGGCTCACATGTCACAGCCCCGCGCCCCTTCCGGGGCGCCGTACCGCACCGAACGGCCTCCGTTCAGACGTGACGAGCCACCGGACCGGCGCTTGCCGGCCAATGTCGGCCGAAAACCACGGAGTTCATTGACAGTCACCCCCAGGCATTCATAGCTTCTCGGATCATAGAAATCACAAACGATTGACTTCTTTGATCATCGAGACTCGGGGGAATGATGGCCGAACGAACGACGCGAACGCCGCACCAGGCGGCCGAGCCCGGCGCCGGGGGTGCCGGGCGGGTGTGGACGCTGGCCGTTGTGTGTGTGGCCACGTTCATGCTGCTGCTCGACCTGACCGTGGTGAACGTCGCGCTGCCGGACATCAGGGAGGACTTCGACGCGAGCTTCACCTCCCTCCAGTGGGTGCTCGACGCGTACGCCCTCGGGCTCGCGGCGGTGCTGCTGACCGCCGGCTCGCTGGCGGACCGGCTGGGCCGCAAGCGGATGTTCAACTTCGGTTTTGTCGTCTTCCTGCTGGCCTCACTGGCGTGCGGCCTCGCGACCGACACCGCCGTCCTCTCCGTGGCCCGCGGCATCCAGGGCCTCGGCGGCGCCGTCCTCTTTGCCATCGGCCCCGCGCTGATCGGGCAGGAGTACCAGGGCAAGGACCGCGGCAAGGCCTTCGGCGTCTTCGGCGGTGTCGTCGGCCTGTCCATCGCCTTCGGGCCGCTGATCGGGGGCGCGCTCACCGACGGGCTCAGCTGGCGCTGGATCTTCCTGGTCAACGTCCCGGTCGGCCTGCTCGCGCTGCTCATCAGCCTGCTGCGTATGCGGGAGTCCCGCGCGGAGTCGGCACCCGCCGTCGACTGGTGGGGCCTGGTCCTCTTCTCCAGCGCCCTGACCCTGCTGGTCCTGGGGCTGCTGCGCGGCGAGGCCGACGGATGGGGCAGCTCGCCGATCGTCGCCATGTTCGGCGCCTCCGCACTTCTCCTCGTGGTGTTCACCGTCGTTGAGAGGCGGCTCGGCGAACGGGCCATGCTCCAGCTGTCGTTGTTCAGGAACGTCACGTTCAACGGGGTGTCGGCGGTCACGCTGCTGTGCGCCGCCGCCACCATGTCCGCGCTCTTCCTGCTGGTCTCCTACGTACAGAACGTGCTGGCGTTCTCTCCCTGGGAAACCGGCCTGCGGTTCCTGCCACTGACCCTGACCCTGTTCGTCGCGGCAGCGGTCGCCGGCTCGCTGACGACCCGGGTGCCGCAGCGGCTGCTGATGGGGTCCTCGCTCGCGCTCATCGCGATCGGGCTGCTCCTCGTCGCGCTCACCGGCCCGGACACCTCCTGGACCGCGCTGCTACCGAGCATGTTCGGCATCGGTCTGGGCATGGGGCTCTTCAACCCGCCGCGCGCCTCCCTGTCCATCGCCGTCGTGGAACCGTCCAAGGCGGGCATGGCTTCGGGCATCAGCGAGACGTTCCAGCAGGTGGGCGTCGCCATCGGCATCGCCGGCTTCGGCGCGATCTTCCAGAGCCGAGTGACGAATCTGTTCGCCGAGTCCGAGGCTGGGCGGCGACTGGGCCCCGACGCACACGAGTTCGGCGAGGCGGTCGCGGCGGGCGGCGGGGCCGAAGCCGTCGGCCGGGCGCCCGACGGGCTGGCCTCCGCGCTGGACGAGGCGGCGCGTACCGCCTTCGTGGACGGCCTGACCGACGTCATGTTCATCTGTGCCGTCGTCGCCGCGGTCGGCGCGGTGATCGGATTCGCCTTCATCCGCACCCGGGACCTCCACGAGAGCGCCCGCACGGAGGAGCACGGCCACGAGGGGCACCATTCGGTCACCAAGAGCACCGGACCCGCCGCGCACCCCGCGGGCGACAGTCCGGTGCCGACGACCGCGTCACTCTGAGGCAGGGCGCCGCCCGGGCAACCCCCGGGCGGCGCAGGGCGGTCCGGCCTCGAAGACGTCCAGTCCGGAGGCATCCGGCAGTGGAGGCCGGATGCCTGGGCCGGTACTCTCGAACAAGCCGACGATCGGCACCGGGGACGCTTGGCACCGTCAAGGAACGCGGCGTACCGGGGCCCCGTCACCTCAGCTCATCGACAAGGGGAGTGGCCCGGATGACACAGGCGATGCCCACCCCGGCGGAGCCCGCGGGGCTCGACTTCCCGCTCGTCAGCAGGACCGGTTATCTGCTGCACAAGGCCGGCTCGCTCCTGATGGAGGACGCCGAGAAGGCGCTCGCCGCGCAGGGCATGCGCCTGCGCTACTTCTACGTCCTCGCGGCCCTGGAGAGCGGCCTCAGCCTGTCCCAACAGGATCTGAGCCGACTGCTCAACCTGGACCCGACGACCATGGTCGCTCTGATCGACGAGATGGAGGGCGCGGGCCACGTGGAACGTCGCCGCAACCCGTCCGACCGCAGGCGCTACATCCTGCACCTCACGGACGGCGGCCGCGAGGCCCTGGAGCGCGCCGGGCACGCCGTCGACGAGGTGGAACGCGAATTCCTCTCCTCTGTACCCGAGGCCGACCGTGAGCGGCTACGGACGCTGCTCGGCGATCTGCTCGCCGACCGCTGGCCGCGCGTGGTCGCCTGCGACTGACCCCTTTCACCGCCACGTACGCGGATTCCGAAATTCCATTTCAAGGGAATTTCGGAATCCGCGTACGTGCGTATCCAGCCCACACATCCCACACATCCCACACGGCCTGAAATTAATAGTTCCGTTTAGGATTACACTTTCCGGAAGTGCTGTGGAAGGCGTCACAAATATCTTTGGCTCCTCGCATGCGGCGACTTCGCCATGCTAGTTTTTTTTACATCCGGAGTGGCTCGAACAAGGGTGGCTCCGGCACGCGGACGAGGGTCCGCGGCACGGGGGAAGGATCAACGGGGAAATGATCAGCAAGGATTTATTCTACGGATCTCTGGACAGCTGCCTCGGTCCGGAAAGCACACGCTTTTTCGGAAGCGGGTACAAGCGGGTCGTCCAGGACCTGAGGAAGATCACCACTGATGGCTCGGCCGAGCCGGGCGCGCAGGTCACCGCGCGGGGCACTCTGACGTATCCGCAGGACTGGTCCCGCAAGTCGGGCTCCGACGAACTGCGGCCGCATCTCAGCAGCATCGACGCGCTGGTACTGGCCGCGACCCTGGCCGAGGTGCACGTCAACCGGGCCTTCGGGCTGACGGCCGCGGAACAGCGCCGCACCTGGCTGCGGCACGCGGACGTGCGCGCCGGGAGCAGTCCGCACGAAGATCTCGCGGACTTCCCGGTAGAGGGGCGGCTGCTCGCGGTCGCCTCCCGTTGGGAGGCGTCCTCGCTGACCAGCACCTTCGACTGCCGTATCGGCGCGCTGCGGGTGTGCTGCAACCTCGCGCACGAGCGCGGTACGGACAGGACCGCGGGCGCCGCCACGTACACCGACGCCACCGAGGCCCTCGGGCCGGCGTGGGCCCGGCACTACGGCGAGGGCTACAAGAAGCGCCATCAGCAGGCGGAACAGGTCCATGTCGACCTCGACCGGCAGCGCATCCGCGGGCAGCAGCGCGTGGTCGCCACGGAGACGCCCGCGGAGTCGCACGGCGCGGAGGCGGCCTACGGCCCCTCGGTATCGCTGGTCGACGCACTGGTGGGGGTGGCCCAGTTCGCCCAGGTCCTGCTCTACGCGCAGGACGGGCTGTCCCGGAGCAGCAGCGACACACTCTGGATGCGGCGCTTCGTCATCGGCACGGAGACGCCCGTGCGTCCGCTCGGCCGCAGCTTCGCGCCCACCGTGCACACCGCCGGCAGCCGGCTCCTCGGCATGGGCGGAGAGACGTGGCGCACCGCTGAGCTGGCCGTCGACGACTTCTCGGGGATCAGCGGCCGGTGCTCGCTCGCGCACCGGCTGCCCGCCGCAGCCTAGCCGCGCCGGTACACCGGTTCACCGGTTCACCGGTCGAGCGGATCCCTCTGGCATTCCGCACCGTCCGCGTTCTTCCGTCGGTTCAGCTTCATGAGCGCGTCAACGCTCGCCATCGGCGCGTCATTGCAGTGAATGATGAATAGCGAACGGTCAATTCAACATCGTTCACGCATCGCGCCGTCCATGGAATGAAACGCGGCCCGGAGAGTTCCGCATGCCCGAGAATCATTGCCGCTGCGGCAATCGCAACAGAACAACGAGGGAAATATTCATGCGTTTTTCACCGACGTTACGCTTCGGAGAAGTTCTCGTCGTACTCGAAGGACCTGCCCGAGTGCTCTGGAAAGAGCCCGAACGGGAGCCTGGAGCGGGTCAATGGACACCCACGGGAATATGGCCGGACGAGCGGCAACTGGCCATGGTGCGCGAGCACCTGGAAAGCGAGCGCCCGCTGCTCGTCCTGCTCGACGAGGCCCGCAGCCGCGTGCCGATGCTGCGGGAGGAGTGGCAGGCGGCACCCTGCCGAGTGGTCGAGGACCTGACGGGCGACTGCCCCGGAACCCTCGTGGACGAAGAGGTCGTCGAGTTGCGGCTGCCGTTTCTCGACTGGCTGCCGGCCACGCACCGGGACCGCGCCGCCCGCTTCCTCACGGACAGCGACGCGGCACTGTCCCGGACGCCCCTGGCGCTGCTGCCACCGCTGCTGATCGAGGAGAGGCACGACGAGGTGCCGCCGAATCCACGGTTCGCCCGGCGGATTCTGCCGACCGCTCTGACCGCCGGCCGCATCACCGCCGTCGTCGAGCACCTCTTCGCCGACCGCACACAGGCGTGCCCGGCGGGCAGCGAAATGGGCGGGGTGGGCCGATGACGCGGTCCCGTCACGAGAAGCGGCAGGAGAAGCGGCACGAGGACAAACACCAGGACGGTCGCGGGGACATGCGGGAGGACGTGGGCAGGGACATGGCCGACGAACCGTCCGCCGGACTGCCCGGCGGCTTCGCACTGGTGCCCAGCCAGCGGGAGATCGGCTCGGTGATCGCCGCCACCGCGGCCTCGAATCTGGCGCTCGCCGGCCGTCGGGCCCCGCAACGCCGTTCCGCCCGTCCCGGGGGCGCCCCCGGCACCGCCACCGACCGAAGGAGCCACTGATGGGACGCTCGGTCCTGGTCACCGGCGGCAACCGCGGCATCGGGCTCGCAGTGGCGCGCGCCATGGCCGCCGACGGTGACCGCGTCGCCGTCACACACCGCGGCGCCGACCCACCCCACGGACTGTTCGGGGTACGCGCGGAGATGACGGACACGGACAGCGTCGACACCGCCTTCGAGAAGGTGGAGTCGGAGCACGGTCCGGTCGAGGTACTCGTCGTCAACGCGGGCATCACCCGCGACACGCTGTTCCTGCGCATGGACGAGCGGGACTTCACGGACGTGGTCGACGTCAACCTGCACGGGGCCTTCCGCACCGTGCGGCGCGCCGTGCGCGGCATGGTGCGCGCCCGCTGGGGCCGGATCGTCCTGATGTCCTCGATGACCTACGCGTACGGGGCGCCGGGACAGGTCAACTACGGCGCCGCGAAAGCCGGGATGCTCGGCATGGCCCGCTCCCTCGCCTGGGAGCTCGGCCCCCGCAACATCACGGTCAACGTCGTCGCGCCCGGCCTGATCGACACGGACATGAGCCGTGGGATCACCGACCGCCGGCGTGAGCACCTGCTGAACATCACCCCGCTGGGACGCGCCGGCGAGGTGGCGGACGTCGCCGCGGCGGTCCGCTATCTGACCGGGGACTCGGGCCGCTTCGTGACCGGCGCGGTCCTGCCGGTCAGCGGCGGCCTGGGCCTGGGCGGATGACTCCCAAGCCGACCGGAACTCCCACAACGACCGGAACTCCCACGACGAGACGAGACCACACCATGGGCAACACCACGACACATCCGGCCGGCCCGCCGTCCGCCTCCCCCGCCGGGGAACGCGGTCTGCACCTCGCCATCTCCGGCACGTACTCCAGCGGCAAGAGCACCACGACCGAGGCGCTGTCCATAGCCACGGGCATTCCTCGCACGCACGCGATGACCTCCCGCGAGATCCTGATGGACCTCGTCCCGGGCAAGCAGGTACAGGAACTCAGCGCGTCGGAGCTGATGATGCTCGGACTGCGGCGGCTCGAGGAGCGCATCCACCACGAAGCGGGCTCGGGGCCGTTCATCTCCGACGGCTCGGTGATCCACGAGTGGATCTACGGCGAGGCACGGATGCGCGTCGGCATCAACCCGGGGGCGAACTTCCTGCTCAAGACGGTGAAGAACGTCGCCGGACTCCCGGTGAAGCGGTTCTACCGCGACTACATGAACGCTTACGGAGCGGTCACCAAGGCGCGTGCCAAGCGGATCTACGACGCCTACGTGCATCTCCCAGTCGAGTTCGAGCTGAAGGCCGACGGCCACCGGCCGGTCTCGGAGAAGTTCCGGAAGCTGTCGGACGACCTCCTCATCGAAACGCTGGAGGAGCTGCGGATTCCGTACCACGTCGTCGGCGGCAGTGTCCGCGAGCGCGTGGAGCGGATCGTCGAGATCTTCGACCTGCCCCTGGTGATGCCGCTCGACGAGGCCATCGATCTGGCCCACATCCGGGTCCGTCGGGCCATCGAGGTCCTGGAGAACGACGACCGGTTCCACGAGGCGCAGCGCACCAAGTCCCTGCGCCGACGCATCTCGTACGCGATGCGCTTCTGACCGAGCGCGGGCAACCCGTCGTCCGGGGTCCGCTGCCATGTGCCGTACCGGGCACGTGGCAGCGGACCGCGACCGTCGCTAGGGCATCTTGTCGCCCAGGAGCGCCAGGTTCTCAATGGCCGCGAGGCCGTACAGCGCCGTGTCGTTGGTGTACACCCAGTTGGCTTCGCTGCCCGGCACCAGAGTGACCGGACCGCTCACCTTCTCCGTGGTCCACGGCGCCGACTCCTTGTAGCCGTCGCTGTTGTAGAACTTGTCCCAGGCCCGCTTGGCGAGCTTCTCGTCACCGGTCTGCACGGCCGCGTACGCGTCGAGCCTCGAGTGGCCCTGGAAGAGCAGCAGCGAGCCGAAGTTGGTGCCGTACCGGGCCGCCTGTTCGGCCTTGGTGGCGTTGAAGTAGCGGCAGTAGTCGAAGTACGCCTCATTGAACTTGGGCATGTCGACGAGGTCGATGAGCTCGGCGCACAGCTCGTTGAGACCGAAGACCGCCGACAGGTGGGAGACGGAGACCGCAGGCTTCTCGGCGACGGCGAACTTGCCCGTGTCGAGGTCGTACAACCCGGTGCCCTGCACAAAGCCGTTGGGCTGGGCGGCGATTGTCTCCATGGTCGACAGCACGCGTGCCTTGGCCTTCTCCCACTTGGGGCCCTTGCGCTCCCACTCGGTCAGCCACGCGGAAACGAGCCCGCTCCAGTCCGTGCCGAAGCCGACCGACAGCGCGTTGCGGTCGGGTGTGTACGGCTCGGTGCGGATCTTGCGGATCGGGTCGAGGACCAGGAACGTCTCGTCGGAGTCGACGTTGGCGTGCATGAGGTCGCCGACGCGTTCGTCCGCGGTGAGGAAGTAGTAGTAGCGCCGATAGGTGGTGTTGGCGATGCGCTGCTGCTTGGCGCTGTCGGCGTAGTGCTGGACGCCGTGCCGGGTGCCGAGCCCCGCCCACTTGCCGAGGTGGTAGACGTCGACCTCGCCGGTGTGCCGGGTCATGGCCTCGGCGAAGCGGAAGATGTCCGCACGGCCGGAGCGCAGATACGCGAACCAGAGCCAGAGGTCGGGCGACAGTTCGGAGTTGTCCCAGGCATAGCCGCCGACGTCGTACCGCCACTGGTGCCTGACCGGGTCGTACGAGTGCATGATGTCGCCGTAGTCCCAGAAGCCGTACCAACGGCGCATCTCCACCTGGTCCTTGTAATAGGTGAAGAGGAAGTCGAGGTGGTCCTCGATCTTCGCCTTGGCGGTGGTGGAGCGGTCGGGCTCGGAGAAGAGCCCGCCGAAGACCTTGGCCTTGACGAGGTGCTTGGGCGGGGCGGCGAGCTGCGGAAGGGTCCGGACGGCCTCGACCTGTTCGGCGAGCTTCTCCGGGGCGGGCGTGGACTCGTTGGCCCAGAAGAGGAGTTCGGAGGTGCGGGCGATGCCGTACGGGGTGCCGAACTCGGGCTCGTAGTCCTCGTAGGTGATGTTGAGGCCTTCGAGCTGTTCGGGGAAGGTGTCCTGGCCCATACCGTCGTGGTAGAAGCGCAGGTCCATGGGCTGCGCCTCGGGCGACCAGAGCCAGATCGTGACCTCGGCCTCGTCGGTGTGCGCGTCCCGTATGTCGAGCTGGGCGGGGAACTTCTCCCAGAAGTCCCTCAGCCCGAAGGAGAGTCCGCCGCTCGCCCCGCCGACGTAACCGAAGCCGCTCGCCCGCCGGCCACCGCCCGCCGGGATCCAGCCGTGGCCCTTCTTGGTGCGCTTGCGGACGCCGAAGCCGTCGGCGGAGAGCTGGGAGAGCGTGTAGTCGCCCCACTCGGGGATGTACTGGAGCCGGGTGGTGACCCGCTGGTCCCATGTGGACGGATCGGGCAGCTTGTTGCCCGCGAACTGCGCCGCCTGCACGGCCGCGCCCGGGTCTCGCCGCAGCCCGGTGATGCCCTTGACGGCCTCCCGGAGCAGCCCGGTGCCGTCGCCGCCGATCCGGATGTGCCGGTCGTACGAGGCGTCGCGCATCGGCACGGTGAACCGGACCCCGAGCCCGCGGATGAAGTCACCGCTGGCCTTGCCGGGCTCCTGCGTCCCGTCGAAGGTGATGGTGTGCACCATGCGGAACGAGTCGGCACCCGCGTAGAAGTAGAGCCGGATCGAGAAGGGCAGCCAACTGCGGTCCCCGCGGCGGTGCTTGCCGTCGACGCGGACCACTCCGCGGACCGGCCCCTCCTGCTCGACCTCGACCTTGGAGATGGCGCTCTCGAACCGCTCGTACTTCTCCGTGCCCTGGTCGCCGTCCTCGATCTCCGGCTGGCGCAGCAGCACGAGCCGGCCGTTCTTGGCGATCTCGGTCGAACCGCGGGTCACGGACTTGACGAGCGTGGAGCCGCTCTTGCCGATCTTCGCGGTAATGACACCGGTCGAGACGGTGATGGTGCCGCCGCTCTTGTCGACCGTGACCTTCTTCTCGGGGGCGGCGGGCGAACCAGCGGCGAGCGTGAGCTTCCCGGCGCCCGCGCCCGGGCCAACCGCGTGCGCGGTCCACTTCAGCGAGCCGTCCGGCCAGTAGCCGATCGGCCAGGACTGGACGGGCACCTCCTTGCCGTCGGCGTCCTTCAGCGCGAACGCCTGGTCCTTCTCGTACGCGCCCTTCGGCCAGGGCACGCCCACGGTCGAGCCGGGGGCGGCGCCAAGGCCGCCCTCCTCCAGCCAGTCCAGGGTCACCGGCTCCGCGTCGGCGGCCTCGGCTCTCGGCGCGGCCTGCGCGTCCTTCGAACCCAAGGCCCAGCTGAACTGGGCGGCGGCTCCGGCGACTGCGGCCGCCTTGAGAAGGGACCTACGGGGGATGGGAGCCATGAGATGCAACCTTTCCTTTCCGTGCGGGGAAGTCAGGGGCATGACAGAGAGAGGTGCGACGCCGGGGCGCCGACCTTGTACGGGCCGTGGGGTGGGTGGTCAGCGGCGCCGGCCGCGCTCCTCCACGGCGAGGGCCGCCGCCGCGACGGCCCCCAGGACGGGCACCGCCAGCGGCGCGACGAACCAGGCGGAGCAGGCCACCACAGCCAGCCCGCCGACGAGCAGGAACGACCCGGCGGGGTCGAGGACGGTACGACGCCCGGCGGCCGCGAGCAGCTCCCGCCAGGACGCCCCGGGCTCCCAGACGGCCGCAGCGCGCAGCCCGGCGACGGCCAGCCCGATCAAAGCGAACAGACCGACGGCCCCGACGAACGGACCGCCGGGAATCCCGGCGCGTACGGCCTGGACGTCCACCCACACCGCGAGAGCCGCGGCCCAGCCGGCGACGCCCGCGATCCACCCACCCCGCAGAGCCGCGCGGAAGTCGGCGACGAACTCCCGCCAGCCGCCCTCCAGATGGGACGTACGCCGCCGCAGATGCCGCGACCCGGCGGCGAACGCGGCCGGATACGTCACCACGGGCAGCGAGGCGATCGCGATCCACACTCCGGTGAGCAGGCACTCGGCGAAGAGCCCGAACCGTTCGGTGAAGACGGATCCCCGCTGCGTGCCGCGTGTCTTGACAGATGCCTGGCTCACCTTGCGCACCTCAGCCCTTCAGGCCCGATGTGGCCATGCCGTCGATCAAGTAACGCTGGAAGGCCAGGAAGAAGGCGAGGACCGGCAGGAGGGCGACGAGCGACATGGCGATCATGCCGCCGTAGTTCGCCAGCCCTTCTTGGTCGACGAACATCTTCAGGCCGAGCGAGACCGTGTACTTGTCGGGCTCGTTGAGGTAGATCAACGGGCCCATGAAGTCGTTCCAGGAGTTGATGAAGGTGAAGATCGCGCTGGTGATCAGCGCCGGGCGGCACAACGGGAGCACGATCGACCAGTAGATGCGCAGGTGTCCGCAGCCGTCGAGACGGGCCGCCTCGTCGAGCTCCTTGGGCAGGTTGCGCATGAACTGCATCATCAGGAAGACGAAGAACGCTTCGATGGCGAGGTACTTGCCCAGCAGGAGCGGGGTGTACGTGTTGATCAGGTTCATGTTGCGGAACAGCACGTACTGCGGGATGAGCAGCACGTGGTAGGGCAGCAGGAGCGTGCCGATCATCAGCGTGAACAGCAGATTGCGACCCGCGAACTTGATCTTCGCGAAGGCGTACGCCGTCAGCGAACAGGACGCCAGGATCCCTACCACCGAACCGACCGCGAGGAAGAGCGAGTTGAGGAAGAACGTGGAGATCGAGATGTCCGCGATGCCCTCGGTGAGGCCCGTGTAATTGGAAGCGATCGGGGAGCCGGGAAAGAGGTCCAGGCTGCCGACGATGTCTCCGCTCTTCTTGAAGGAACCGCCGATGAGCCAGATCACCGGGTACAGGATGACCCCGAGGATCGCGAGGGACCCGATGTGCCAGGCGAGCGAGCCGGGCAACCTGCGCCGGAAATTGCCCGCCTTCGTCGACTGAGCCTGAGCCGGCGGGATGTCTGTGACCTGCGCGCTCATCAGGCGCCCTCCTCGTAGTGCACCCAGCGCTTCTGGGACCAGAACAGCACCGCAGTCACCAGGGCGACCGCGACCAGCAGCATCCAGGCCATGGCGGAGGCCAGACCCATCCGGCTGTTCTCGAAGCCCTGGACGTAGAGGTAGCAGGTATAGACCATCGAGCCGTCCGCAGGTCCACAGGCGTTGCCTCCGGCACCGCCACCGACGATGTACGCCGAGCTGAAGATCTGGAAGGAGTGGATCGTCTCCAGAAGGACGTTGAAGAAGAGGACCGGCGAAATCATCGGCAGCGTGATGTTCCAGAACCGCCGCAGCTTTCCCGCTCCGTCGACCTCGGCCGCCTCGTACAGCTCGCGGGGGACCTGCTTGAGGCCGGCCAGGAAGATGACCATGGGGGCACCGAACTGCCAGACCGTGAGCGCCACCAGGCTGTAGATGATCATGTCCGGGTCGCCGGTCCAGCCGCCGACGTTCACCCCGAAGATCTTCTGCGTGCGGTCGACGATCGCGTCGTCAGAGAAGATCGCCTTCCAGACGATGGCGATCGAGACACTCGCCCCGATCAGCGACGGCGCGTAGAACGCGGCCCGGTAGAAGGCCTGTCCGCGCCGCTGCTGGGCGAGGAGCAGCGCCACGCCGAGTGCCGCGAGCAGTTTGAGCGGCGTACCGACCACGACGTACCACATCGTCACCTGCACCGAGTGGCGCCAGCGCGGGTCGGAGAACATCGTGGAGAAGTTCTCCAAGCCGATCCACTTGGGGCTGTCGAACAGGTTGTAGTCGGTGAACGCGAAGTAGAGCGAGGCGATCATCGGGCCCGCTGTCAACAGCAGGAATCCGGCGATCCAGGGGGACATGAAGAGATAGCCGGCCAGGTTCTCCCGGCGCCGCCGCCGCTTGAAAGCGGCGGGGCGCGGGGAATCCACCGGACCGTGCCGCGGCTCGGAGTCCTGGGACAGGCCCTCCATCGCAGGGGCGTGTGTCACGGTGGTTCCCATCAGCCGACGAGAGCCGTCTTCGACTCGGTGAAGAACTGCTTGACAGCGTCGTCCACCGACCGCTTGCCCAGGGCGAGTTCCTCAGCGATGCGCAGGAAAGCCGCCTCGCAGATGTCGGCGCCGTTGGGGTGCGGGGTGATGGGCTCGAGGACGTCCGCCGCGACGAGGGACTCCTCGTAGGCGGCTATCTCCTTGTTGACCGGGTCGGTCGGCTTGTACGCATCGAACTGCGCCTGCGTCGCGGGCACACCGCGGTCGTAGCCCATGATCTTGGCGACCTCGGGATCGTGCACCATGAAGTTGATGAACTGGGCGACTTCCTTGGGGTGCTGGGTGCGCTTGGAGCCGCTGAGCATGAGGGAGCCCAGGTACTGGCCGGTCTTCTTGCCGTCCGTCGTCGGGATGGGGGCGAGGCCGTACTCGCTCTTGCCCTCGGCGGTGTAGCGGACGGTGAAGTTGTCCCAGGTGAACTCGCCGCCCGCGAGCTCTGCGGCGACGGCGGACTTGGGCTTGATCTGGGCGACCTTCTTCGGGTCGGTGTAGACGCCCGACTCGACACCCTTCTCCGCCTTGGTCCACCAGGCCTTGAGGTCGTCTTCCGTGAAACCGAGGCCCTCCTCGGTGAAGAACGCCTTGCCGTTCTGGCGCAGGTACAGGTCATAGAGGTACATGACGCCGTACATGCCACTGTCACCGGAGCGCCCCGCCTTGTCGCGGATCTTCTTCATCGCCGCGTCGAAGTCGTCCCAGGTCCAGCCCTGCTTCGGCGTCACACCCGCCTTGGTGTAGACGGGCTTGTCGACAACCAGGGCCATCGAGTTGGAGCCGACCGGCACACCGAGGAGCTTGCCGTCGATCTCGCCGAACTTCTCCAGGCCGGCCCGGAACCCGTCCAGGGAGAGGTTGCCCGCCTTGACCTGCTCGCTGAGATCGAGCAGCACATTCTTCGCGTCGTATTTGCGCAGGAATCCAACGGCATTTTGGAAGACATCCGGCGGATTACCACCCGAAGCCTGGGTGTTGAACTTCTTCCAGAAGTCGAGGTACGGCTGGAAGTCCGTTTTCACCTTGATCTTCGGGTACTTCTTTTCGAAGAGCTTGATGGTCTCGTTGATCCGCTTGGCGCGGTCTTCAGCACCCCACCAGGCGTAACGGATCGTCACCGTTCCGTCCCCGGAGCCACTGTCGCCGCCGCAGCCCGTCACCGCGGCCAGCCCCAGCGCGGCTAACGAGGCTCCACCCGCCTTGAGGATCGTCCGCCTCTCGACACTCCCGTTGTTACCCACAGTCGGGCCCTCCCCGCAACATCACTGACCGCCGCCATGAATCGTTTCAAGTAAGCGCTTGCTGGCACAAGGTACGGAGGCCCTCCGGGCACGTCAATGATTCGGACAGGAATTGATGTGAACGCGGTCGCTCGCGCGAGGGCGTGAACAGGGCTGGTTCTGCGGAGGTGTTGGAAGACTGTGCAGGTGGGATGGGGTCGGTCGACGGGTCGAACGGGGGGTGAGCTGGGGAACTTGGGAAGGGTTGGCCAGGAGTTTGCGGTGAGAGTGGGGAGTTGATGAGGCGAGGGAGGTCGGACCCCGGGGAGCGGATTTGGCCGATGCGGTGGAGTGAGCGGGGCCTCTCGGGGCGAAAGGGAGCGTTGGTCGAGGGTCGAGGGTCGAGGCTCGGGGCTTGGCTGTCGCGAGGGCGGCTGGGCGAGGGGTCCCGAGGTTGGAAGGGTGTCGGCGCTTGAGGGCCACTCGGCTGCGTAGGGTGGGGCGGCTTAAGGGGCCGGCCCGGGCGGGGCGAGCTGGGACTCGTGGGGCGTCGCGAAATGGGCGAGATGTTGTTGATGCGCCTGCGCATTTACGGGTGCGCTGAGGCGTCACGGCGGTGGTACCGCTGGGTGCGCCGGGGCGGCGAGGGCAGGGTGCGACGCGAGGCCCAGGGAGAGGGGAGAGCACGGCAGTGTGCGGGCCGGGCGGCGCACGACGTGGAGCCATGCCGGGGTGGGGCAGCCAGGGCGGGGCACGCAGCGCTGATCCGGGCCGGACTGGGCTGAGCTGGGGCGCAGCCCAAGTCGGGCCGGGACAGGGGCCAGGTCCGGGTCGGGGTCAAAACAAGGGCAAGAGTCTGGTCCTGGCCGCGGCCAGGACCAGAGCCGCAGCCGGGATCAAGACCAGAGCCGAGGGCTGGGCTGGGCTGGGCTGGGCATGGCCAGGGACCGGCGGGGCCGGGTCTGGCCAGGGCCGACGTGCGGAGCCAGGACCGACGTACAGAGCCAAGGCCGACGTGCAGAGCCAAGGCCAGACATTCATGGAGAGCCGTCGGCCGCTCGAAACGTTCGCGGACACCCAAAGCCGAAGGGCTTTCCCGGACACCCCAAGCCGAAGGGCTCACGATCATCATCGGGCGACGCTGGGCCTGGGCATAGCACCTGGTCAGAAGCATGGGAGTGACCCGGACCTACCGGACTGGGCGACCCGACGCCCGACGCGCCCCAGTCGTCCCGTTGCAGGAGGCTCGGGTGCCGTGGCCGCTGCCCCGCACGCGAACCTGTGCCGAAAACGACGAAGGCGACCCAACCCGCGCTCTCCGCAGGTATAGGGTCGCCGATCGTATAGGTGGGCGATACTGGGATCGAACCAGTGACCTCTTCGGTGTGAACGAAGCGCTCTCCCGCTGAGCTAATCGCCCGGGCGCACGGAAAACATTACCCCATGTCAGGGGGTTCTTCCGACAGCCCCGGGAGCATGCGGAGGACTGTCACTCCTTGATCTTCCACGGCATCTCGAAGCCGAACTTCCAGACGTAGATCCCGACCAGGACGGCGATGATCACGACACCGATGGTCGTCAGGATGATGTTGCGGCGCCGCACCTTGGGGTCGAGCGCCCGCTGCGTCGCCTCGGTGACCTTGCGCTTCGTCCAGCGGAGCACCAGCTGCGCCCAGACGAACTCTGTCGCCCAGATCGCCATGCCACCGAAGATCACCAACCAGCCCGGTCCGGGCAACGGCAGCATGATCACGCCCGCGCCGACGACCGCCAGCCCCACAATGAAAACGCCCACCTGCCAGCTCAGGTGGAGCATGCGTCGCGCCTTGATGAATTCCGGCGCACGGGATCCGAGCACCGACTCGCTCTTCGCCGCGTCGGCCGCCACGGCGGCCTCCCCCGTTTCGTCACTCCCCGTATTCATACGGCCAAACCCTACCCGACCGAAACCGGTCACCGGAATGGCCGTACTCCGCGAACGAGCACTCGGCCGGATGAGCTACCTAAAGACACGCAAAACACTCAGAGGGGTTTACAACGGCACCGTAGGTGGCATGTCGATTTCGCCGACGTGCGAATCCCCGAGCGCACACTGAGCGAAAGGCCCTGGCGCTTATGAACACCACGGTCAGCTGCGAGCTGCACCTGCGCCTCGTTGTGTCGAGCGAGTCCTCACTGCCTGTTCCCGCAGGACTGCGGTATGACACGGCCGATCCCTATGCCGTGCACGCCACCTTCCACACCGGAGCCGAAGAGACCGTCGAATGGGTGTTCGCCCGCGACCTCCTTGCCGAGGGCCTGCACCGGCCCACCGGTACCGGCGACGTCCGAGTCTGGCCGTCCCGCAGCCATGGTCAGGGCGTCGTGTGCATCGCCCTGAGCTCTCCGGAGGGCGAGGCACTGCTCGAAGCCCCGGCGCGGGCCCTGGAATCGTTCCTGAAGCGAACCGACGCCGCCGTGCCACCTGGCACGGAACACCGGCACTTCGATCTCGACACGGAGCTCTCGCACATCCTGGCCGAAAGCTAGGACGAGGTCCCGCACCAAGCCGCCCGGCGCCGTCCACTCGGGGAGACGGCTCGGGCTCAGACAACCGCATAGGGCACGTACCGACGCCGTCACCGCGGACTCCCACGGGGCGGCGCCGGTATATGCGCCCCCAGCGGGGCCAGCAGGGCCAGCGGGGCCAGCAGGGCCAGCAGGGCCAGCAGGGCCAGCGGGCGACTGTAAACCGGTGCGGCCGCTCGTAAGCGGCTCGTGTCCGTGCGAGGCCCGCGGATCCGTGTCCCGGCACGGCGCCGCAGGCCCGTGTCCCGGCACGTCAGTGCGGACGGCGCCAGTCTCCCGTGTCGCGGAGCCGCTAGCATCGGCCAGCATCGGCGGGCGCTCGCCCGACCCCCAGGCCAGGGAGCGAAACGTGCTGATCACCCACGACACCCGGTGCGCCCTCGACGCCGTGGTCGATCTGGTGAACACCGCACCGGATGACGACACGAAGGACGGGCTCGCGAATCTCGCGGCCCTGGAGGATTTCGTGCGAAAGCACGAGATCAGTGATGTCGGAACCCTGTCCGAGCTCGATCTCTCGGCGGTGCGCAAGATCCGCGGGCGCTTCTCAAGGATCTTCGCGACCTCCGACCCCCGGGCTGCCGCCGTGCTCATCAACGAGCTGGTCGCCGGCGCGGGCACCACCCCCCGCCTCACGGATCACGACGGCTACGACTGGCACGTGCACTACTTCGCACCCGGCGCCTCCATCGCCGACCATCTCGCGGCCGACTGCGGCATGGCCCTGGCGTTCTTCGTGGTGGCCAGGGAACAGGAGCGGCTACGCCGCTGCGAGGCACCGGACTGCCGACGCGCCTTCGTCGACCTCTCCCGCAACCGCTCCCGCCGCTACTGCGACAGCCGCACCTGCGGAAACCGTCTGCACGTGGCCGCCTACCGGGCGCGACGCAAGGAGGCGGCGGGCTGACGGAGTCCTCGGCGGGTGACGCCAGGGACTCCGCGTACGGCTCAGAGCAGCAGCAGATCGTGCAGCGAAGCCATGAGCAGCAGACAGCCGATCACCGCAAGGAAGATCATCAGCGGTGGCTGGGAAAGCGCGAAGAGACAACCCCGCCGCTCCTCGGGAGGAACAGCGGTGTCGCTCTGTGTTGTGTCCAGCATCTCGCGGGCGATGATGACGCAGCCGACACTCCAGACGCGATCAACACGCCCGAAATATGGGGTAGTTCGCCGAATTCCGTGACACGGCCGTCCAGGATCTGGGATAGACCGGCTCGACGTGAGCCCGTCGCGGCACCGCCCGGCTCACTGTGTCGTTTCAGAACGTCATATGCCACGCATCTTCACCGGCCCACCGGCGCCCAGACTCGTAGTCTCACGGGCCGGCCGGGCGGCTTCATATGCCGTGCTTCTTGAGGATGGCCTCGATGTCGCTGAAATCGTCCCCGGACTCGGCGGCACGGGACTTGGGCTTGGTCGCGGAGCGGGTGGCCGGGCGGGTCTCCGCCTGGCCGAGCGAGGGCGCTGAGGCCGCGGGGGCCACCGCCTCGCGCCGCGCGGCGGCCTTGGCCGCCCTGCGCTCCTTGCGTGTCCCTCCGGTGCGCCGCTCGACGGCGCGCGTGGTCATGAACAGCAGCCAGGCGACGCCGAGCACACCGAAGCCCGCCCAGGCCGTCGGGCTGAAGGCCGTCTCGGCCACCCATTCGACGGCCCCGGTCATCACCAGACCGAGGGGAACCAGCGAGTAGGCGACGAGGCGGGCCGCCGCGAGGAAACGCTTGCGGTACGCGGTGACCACGGCGATGCCCAGGCCGGCCGCGGAGACGGCGGAACAGACGGTCTCGGCAATCATCCGGTCCTCCAGGCAGGGCTCGGTCGGGCAGGGTCGCTTCGTCCCTTCCATCCTGCACCGCCCGGTGCCCGATATGCCATGGTCGGGGCAGACCTCAGGGACATCTCCGGGTCGGCTCCTCCTCAGGGACCGGTCCTGGGCCTCCCTCCGGCCACTCTCAGGGCTCGCTCGGGGTCGGCGGGTCACGAGGTCCACGAGGTCCCGGTTGGGCCGCGAGTGCCGCTGCTGGGAGACTGGGGTTCATGAGCGACTCCTCCTCCTCGCAGCCCGCCGTCCCCGTCCTGGACGTCTGGTGCGAGTTGCAGTGCCCGGACTGCCGTAGCGCCCTCGACGACCTGCGCGCGCTTCGGGAGCGCTACGGCGACCGGCTGGAGCTGCGACTGCGGCACTTCCCGCTGGAGAAGCACAAGCATGCTTTCGCGGCCGCTCAAGCCGCCGAGGAGGCCGCGGAACAAGGGCAGGCCTGGCCGTATGTCGAGGCGGTGCTGGGGCGCGTACAGGAGCTGGACCGTAAGGGAGAACCCTTCCTGGTCGAGGTGGCCCACGAACTCGGCTTGGACGCCGAGGAGTTCGACACGGCCCTCGTCGACGGCCGGCACATCCTGATCGTCGACGCCGACCAGGCCGAGGGCAAGGCCATCGGCGTGACCGGCACTCCGACGTACGTCATCGGGGGCGAGCGCCTCGACGGCGGCAAGAGCCAGGAGGGGCTGCGCGAGCGCATCGAGGAGATCGCGGACCGACTCGTGGCCGAGGGGAAGGCCTGATCTCAGACCTGCTCTCAAGCCTGATCTCAGACTCGATCCCGGACTGACTGCTCGCAGAAGGCTCGCCCAAGCCTCTCCAGGCGCCTGCCCCCGACGACGGTTTCTTGACGGGTTTCCTGATGGGTCTCTTGACGGGTTTCTTGCAGGTAGAGGCGTCTACAGCAGGTTCTTATAGAGGTGATACGTGACCGTCTCGTAGCCGAGTGACTCGTAGAGCCGCTCGGCCGGGGTGTTCCCGGCGAAGACGTTGAGGCGGATGCCTGTCCGGCCCGCGGCGATCGCCTGCGCCTCCGCCAGGAGCATCAGCGAACGTCCGTGCCCCTGGCCCCGGTACCGCTCGTCGGCCTCGACGTCGAAGACGAACGCCCAGCCGTCGTGCGAACCCAGCCACAGCCTGCCGACCGGCGTCCCCTCGTGTTCCAGGACGCTGAACTCCATGCCCTCGCTGCCGATCCCGTCCGGCAGTGAAGTGGCGTGATCTCTCTCGGACTTGGCGCGGGCCTCGGCCTCGGGCACGCCGCGGGCGATCCAGTCCTGCGCGTAGGACTCCTTGCCTCGCTCCATCCAGGGCCCGAACTCGTCCTCTGTCATGGGCCGTCCCCGGCTGCCGGCCGGCAGTTCGGGCGGAGTGTCGCCGAGCCGCTTCTCCATGTTGCGGTTGCGCCGCACATAGCCGAGCGCCGTTGCCAGCCGGAGGGCGGCCGCCGCGTCGGCCGGCACCGCCGCCTCGATCCGCTTGCAGCCCCAGCCGCGCGCCACCTCCTCGGCGGCTAGCGCTGCCACGGTGCCCCGCCCGCGCCTGCGGTCCGGTTCCTCGATCCGCAGATCGAGGATCTGGGCGACCGAGCGATCGAAGACGCGGCTGGTCGCGAGATGTATCGCACCCACGGGACGGCTGTTCACACACACTTGGTAGCGGCGCGAACGCGTCCCGTCGGCGGCGTGCTGAAGCGGCTCGGTCGGCCGCAGAGTGGTGGTCATCAGAGGTGTTGTACCCAGCCCACGGCCCTACGTCATCCAGTTGACCGGTGCCGTGGCCCCTACCGGGACGGGTCACGGATCGAGGTCGTCCCCGGCCCGCTCGTCGAAGATCCGCATGGCCTTGGCGGTCACCGGGCCGGGGGCGCCCGGCAGTTCGCGCCCGTCGACCCGGTGCACGGCCTGCACGTCACGCAGGGTCGAGGTCAGGAAGACCTCCTCGGCCCGCTCCAGGACGTCCACCGGAAGGTCGGTCTCCTTGGCGCCCGTCCACTCGACGGTGAGGGCACGCGTGATCCCGGCGAGACACCCGGAGGCGACCGGTGGGGTGTGGATCTCACCGTCGAGGACGACGAAGACGTTGGAGCCCGTGCCCTCGCAGAGCTGCCCGACCGTGTTCGCGAACAGCGCCTCGGACGCGCCCTGTTCACGCGCGCGGGCGAGAGCGACGACGTTCTCGGCGTACGAGGTCGTCTTGAGCCCGGTGAGCGCGCCGCGCTCGTTGCGCGTCCACGGCACCGTGATCACGGCGGTGGAGTCGGGGCGCCGGGCGGTCTCCCCAAGGGCGACGAACAGGGTCGGCCCGTGCTCACCACGATCGGAGCCGAGCGGGCCGTGACCACCGGTGTATGTGATCCGCAGACGGCCGAGCGGCATCGGGTCGGCCTCCAGGACGGCGGCGCAGGCCCGGCGCACCTCGTCGAGGTCGGGCTCGGGCAGCCCCAGACCGTGTGCCGAGCGCGCCAGCCGGTCGAGGTGGCGGGTGAGCGCGAACGTACGGCCGTCGAGCGCCTTCACGGTCTCGAAGATGCCGTCGCCCACAGTCAGCCCGTGGTCGAAGACGGAGACACGGGCCGACTCGATGTCCTGCAGCCCGCCGTCGAGCCAGATCTTCACGTGGGGTTCCCTCCACTTGAGTCGTACGCCCCTGGATACACCCCCGACGCTACAGCGAGCAGTCGCGCGGCTTTCAGTTCGGTCTCCTGCCACTCCCGCTCAGGGTCCGAACCCCAGGTGATGCCCGCCCCCGAGCCGAAGCGCAGCACGGCCGCGGCCTCGGCGGACCGCTCGATCCAGAAGGTACGGATACCCACGGCCAGCTCTCCGGTCCCGCGGTCGGCATCGACCCATCCGATGCCGCCGCAGTACGGGCCCCGGGGCGCCGTCTCCAGGGCCTCGATGATCCGCAGGGCGCTGGATTTGGGGGCGCCCGTGACGGAACCCGGCGGGAAGGTCGCGGCCAGCAGCTCCGGCCAGCCCGCGTCCTCTCGCAACTCGCCGCGGACCGTGGAGACGAGGTGGACCAGACCTGGGTGCTTCTCGACGACGCACAGGTCCGGGACGGTCACGGTCCCCGTGGCGCACACCCTGCCCAGGTCGTTGCGCACCAGGTCCACGATCATCACGTTCTCCGCGTAGTCCTTCCCCAGAAGGTCCGCCTCGGTGCGTCCGGTGCCCTTGATGGGGCCCGACTCGACGACACGGCCGCTGCGGCGCAGGAAGAGCTCGGGCGACGCGGTGGCGATCTCCACGCCGTGGCTGGGCAGGCGAATCGTTCCGGCATGCGGCGCCGGGTTGCCGCGTGCCAGCACGGCGGTCAGCGCGTCCACGTCCGCGTCGGGCGCGACGGGCGCGGACAGAACCCGGCAGAGGTTCGCCTGGTACACCTCACCGGCCGCTATGTGCTCACGTATGCGGCGCACACCCGCCGTATACGCGTCGCGGTCGAGCGACGACGTCCAGTCACCGACGGCGGGTCCTCGCCACTCCCCCGGTGCCGGCGCGGGCACGGGCTCGCGTCGTACGTCCTCGAACCGGGCGCATACCAGACGCCCCTCGAAGTCGGCGCTCACGGCCCAGAAGCCGCTGGAGCCAAGGGCCGAGGGGTCGCCGGTGACGTCGATGAGGCCGGTCGCGACGAGGTCGCCGAAGCGGGCGAGAGCTGGGAGGTCGGGCACGGCTGTGAGTCTATGGTGGGTGACCTGCGGGTGCCCCGGCCGTGTCGTTGAGCGGACGCAGCGCAGCACGCTGCACAAACGCGTTTTTGTGCTGGCCCCGGAATCCGCTAGAGTTCAACACGTCGCCGGGCCGCGCAAGCGGGCCGGAAACGACAAGCGGACGTAGCTCAGTTGGTAGAGCGCAACCTTGCCAAGGTTGAGGTCGCCAGTTCGAACCTGGTCGTCCGCTCGCAGGAAGTGGGGGCTCTTCACGACCCCCGCACTCCTGGTGGAGTGGCCGAGAGGCGAGGCAACGGCCTGCAAAGCCGTCTACACGGGTTCAAATCCCGTCTCCACCTCCAAGGACGATTAGCTCAGCGGGAGAGCGCTTCCCTGACACGGAAGAGGTCACTGGTTCAATCCCAGTATCGTCCACTGGATCTTCTGGTTTCGTACGGCAAGATCCGGACCCGCGCGATTAGCTCAGCGGGAGAGCGCTTCCCTGACACGGAAGAGGTCACTGGTTCAATCCCAGTATCGCGCACGCAGTACGCACCACCAGCAGGTCCCACCCGCGCGATTAGCTCAGCGGGAGAGCGCTTCCCTGACACGGAAGAGGTCACTGGTTCAATCCCAGTATCGCGCACCAGCCGAAGCCCCCGGCCGTCTCGTACGGTCGGGGGCTTCGTCGTTCACAACGGCTCAGGTAGAACGGTTCAGGACGAGAAGAGCATGCGCCCGAAGCCCTTCTGGTGCTTGTTGTGGCCGTAGTGACCGCCGTGACCTCCGTGCTGCGGAGCACCCCAGGCTGGTGCCGGAGCGGCCGGATACGCCTGCGGGGCGGCCGGCGGGGGCGGTGCCGCGGGCTGCGACCACTGCGACTCCAGGCGGGTCAGTGACTCCAGCTCGCCATAGTCGAGGAATATCCCGCGGCAGTTGCTGCACTGCTCGATCTGGACGCCATTGCGGTTGTACGTGTGCATCGGCGCACGGCACTTCGGACACTGCATGCTCGGCTCAACTCCTCGCCGGTCGGTACTGCTTCCGCCAGGACAGACACTGCCCGGGTCCGGTCGGTTGCACCCTACTTCGCGAAACCGTCCGCCAACTCCGGCGGGTGCGCGGACATTCGGTCACAGGCGTCGATCACGGACATCTCCACCTCGTCCAACGGACGCTGCTCCGCGACCGATTTGGCGATCGCCAGGGCCGCGGTCTGCACGGTCAGGGCGCGGGCCGGCACGTCCAGGGCGGGCCACGGGTCGGAGTCCGCGGGAACGGCCGGGCCTGCGGCCTTCCGGTACGCGGTGAGGAAGCGGGCCCACTCGTCGGGCGGGAGGAGGCCGCAGGCGAACCAGGCCGCGGGGCGGGCCAGGTCCCACGCGGGGTCCCCCCGGCCCAGGTCGTCGATATCGATGAGCAGCCAGTCGCCGGCCTGTGCGCGCACGAGTTGGCCCAGGTGGAGATCACCGTGGCACAACGTGCGCGTATCCGGCATCGGGGCCTCGTTCCGCGCCCAGGCGGGGAGAACGGCCCAGGCGCGCAGGACCGGAGCGGCCGCGGGGTGCGGGCCGGCCGCGTGGAGGCGGGCTATGGCACGAGCCGCCTTCGCCGGGCCGCGCATCGGCGGGAGGCCGGGCGGAAGTACGGACTGAGGTGTGCGGTGGAGGTACGCGAGGAGGGCGGCGGCCTCTTCCCAGGGGGCGGCATCGGGGTCATCACGGTCGACCGGAGTGCCGTAGGGCCAGAAGGTGACAGGGCGACCGTGCAACTCGACCGCGGTCGGGCTGAGTGGCGGCAGGAGGACTCCGGTGAGTTCGGGGTTGGCGGCTACGGACATGCGTACCGTCAGCTCGGCGGGGTCCGTATCGGAGGCGTGCGCCTTCGCCACGGTGCCTGCGTGCCGGACGACGGTGCCGTCGGGGCGGTCGGCCAGGACGGTGGTGTCGGTACCGCAGACACAGACCTCCGCCGCTGCCGAGTGGGCCGCGGCCCTCGCCTTCGCACGCAGCGCGGGCAGCACGTCTACGGTCACTCGGGTCCCCCTCAGGTCGTACGTCCCCAGTCTCTCCCGGAGCGTACGCAAGCAAAGCAATGCGGGTGCAGCTCCCCAGCTGCACCCGCATTTTTGCCGTCCGCCGCACCCCCGTCCCCACGGGGTTTCATGGCCGGATGTCCCCGCCCGGACCGCTCTTCCGGGCCTGGGGCGCCGCTCAGCGCCCCAGCATCACGCCCACGGACGACGCTTGTGTGACCACTGCTTCCCAGCCGCCGAAGACGACCACGAGCAGGGCTGCCAGGGGGAGGACCATGGCCGTCGCCACCAAGGGGTGGCGCTGGCCGGACCGGCGGGTACCGAACGCGGCGATATACGCCTTGCGTCCCCGCGTGCGGATCATGATCCGCGATGCCGTGTCCGCCATGATCCCTCTCCTGACCGTTCTGTTGGCTGGCTCTTGTTGTCCGGTTCCTGTTGTCTGGCAGCGGCGGGTGTCTGACCTCGGGGGACGAGTGCTGCACCCGCCGCTTGAGAACAAATCTAGGTGCGGGGCCTCGATGGGTCGTCATGCCCTCGTACCTATTGCCGGGCCTCCCGGAGGATGAGCGGTGACCTGCGTTGTACTCCCCTGGGTGGAGAAGAGGTCCTAGGTCTCAGGGGTTTCCCGGAGGGGACGTCCGGTCTGTTCCGAGGTGTCCTCTCTGGGGACCGGCTGTTCGACGAGGGCGAGCACCCTGGTGGCCATGAAGCGGGCCGTGCGGACGACTGATCCGCTGCGGGTGACTTCGCTCACTTCGACGACTCCCCTGCGCACCGCTGTCTCCACCCGGCGGCCCGCGCGGCTCGCCACCACCTCGTAGGTACGTGTCGTGTCTCCCGCGTCGACCACTATCTCCACGCGATCACCCTTCACGGGCTCAATCCCCCTTCTGCGACGGATGGTTGGGGATTCGGGCAGCTCAACGCCGCCTGTTTCCCCCGTCCCCTGACCACCTTTCAAGTTTCTCACCCGGCACTGACAATCGATCGGGCCGCGAGGGCGCGGCCTCTGCGCGCACCCGGCCGCGGAAACGTAAGCTGTGGCTCGTCAAACGGACCGGGCAGCGGGGATGGACATGGCGATGATGCGCCTGAGGCGCGAGGACCCGCGTGTCGTCGGCTCGTTCAGGCTTCACCGACGGCTCGGCGCGGGTGGGATGGGCGTTGTCTATCTGGGCTCCGACCGGCGTGGCCAGCGGGTCGCGCTGAAGGTGATCCGGCCGGATCTGGCGGAGGACCAGGAGTTCCGGTCGCGGTTCGCGCGCGAGGTGTCGGCGGCCAGGCGGATCCGCGGCGGGTGCACCGCGCGGCTCGTCGCCGCGGACCTGGAAGCGGACCGGCCCTGGTTCGCGACGCAGTACGTTCCCGGGCCCTCACTGCACGACAAGGTCAACGACGGGGGCCCGCTCACCGCGGCGGATGTCGCAGCCGTCGGCGCTGCCCTATCCGAGGGGCTGGTCGCCGTGCACGAGGCCGGTGTCGTCCACCGGGACCTCAAGCCGTCGAACATCCTGCTGTCCCCGAAGGGGCCACGCATCATCGACTTCGGCATCGCCTGGGCGACGGGCGCCAGCACGCTCACGCACGTCGGTACGGCGGTGGGATCGCCCGGCTTCCTGGCACCGGAGCAGGTGCGGGGTGCCGCCGTGACGCCGGCCACGGACGTGTTCGCGCTCGGGGCCACGCTCGCGTACGCGGCGACCCAGGACTCGCCCTTCGGGCACGGCAGTTCCGAAGTGATGCTCTACAGAGTGGTGCACGAGGAGCCGCAGCTGCACGGAGTGCCGGACGCGCTGGCCCCTCTCGTACGGGCGTGTCTGGCGAAGGACCCCGAGGAGCGGCCCAGCACGCTCCAGTTGTCGTTGCGGCTCAAGGAGATCGCGGCCCGGGAGACGCAGGGGCTGAACGACAGCCGGCCGCCCGCGCCTCGTGCCGCCGAGGCCGACCGGCCGACCGGGCGGCTCACCGAGAGCTACCCCGACCAGCGCACCCAGCGGCGTACGCAGGGCACTCCCGCACCTCGCGGCAGCAGCAGCCCGTCGCGGTCGGGGGCGCGTCCGGCGCCCTCGCGCTCCGGCACGGGCAGTCGGCCCGTGCCGCCTCGCAGCGGGGCGGGGCGTCCGGGGCCGCGGACCACCGGGACCGGGCGGCGGCCCGCCAACCCGCGGCTGTTGCGGCAGCGGCTGTTCGTGTTCGTCGTGGTGACGTTGTTGGTGGCGTTGGGCATCGCGGCGGCGCAAGGGTGTCAGGGGCCGGCTCGGGGGCTTGATCATGAGGGCCCGGGTAAGGACGTACGGCAGGAGCAGTCGTACCAGCGGAGTGGGACTCATCAGGGCGGCTGAGCGTTGTTCGCCGACTGCGGGCCGTTTGTGGCTGGTCGCTCCCCCGCTCTCGGCTTCTCCCCCACTCTCGACTTCGCTCGAGCGGGGGGATCCCCATCGCGGCGGAGCCGCGTGATGTCACAGCCCCGCGTCCGTGCCGGGGCGCCTCGGTCACGGGACTTCCAGTGCAGGGTGCTCTAGGTCTGTGGTCTGCCCGTCGCCACCGCGTAGAAGGCCACCGCCGCCGCCGCGCCCACGTTCAGTGAGTCCACCCCGTGGGCCATCGGGATGCGGACCCATTCGTCGGCGGCCACCAGGGCCTGGGTGGACAGGCCGTCGCCCTCCGCGCCGAGCATCAGGGCGACGCGGTCCATCCGGTGCGGGGCCACCTCGTCGAGGGGCTTGGCCTTCTCGTCGGGGGTGAGCGCGAGCAGGCCGAAACCCGCCTCGCGGACCGACTCCAGACTCTTGGGCCAGGAGTCGAGACGCGCGTAGGGCACCGCGAAGACCGCGCCCATGGAGACCTTCACGCTGCGGCGGTAGAGCGGGTCCGCGCAGTCCGGGGAGAGCAGCACCGCGTCCATGCCGAGGGCCGCCGCCGAGCGGAAGATCGCGCCGATGTTGGTGTGGTCGTTGACCGACTCCATGACGACGACCCGGCGGGCCGACTGGAGGAGGTCGTCGGGGGTGGGCAGCGGTTTGCGCTGCATGGAGGCGAGCGCGCCGCGGTGCACGTGGTAGCCGGTGACCTGCTCGGCGAGTTCCGGGCTGACCGCGTACACCGGGGCCGGAAGTTCGTCGATGACGTCCCGCATGACATCGACCCACTTGGCGGACAGCAGCATCGAACGCATCTCGTAGCCGGCGTCCTTGGCCCGTCTGATGACCTTCTCGCCCTCGGCGATGAACAGGCCCTCGGCGGGCTCGCGTTTACGGCGCAGCTCCACGTCGGTCAGACCCGTGTAGTCGCGCAGACACGGGTCGGCGGGGTCCTCAACGGTGATGAGATCGGCCACAGGGTGATACTGCCTTGTCCTGGGTGTCGTGCCAACGGCTTGGAACGGGTTGGGTTACCCGGGGTTACTCGGGACGTCCGGAGCCTGCGTTCCGCGGGAGTCCGCCGCCCACGTTCACGACCTCGCCGATGACGATGACGGCCGGGGGCTTCACGTCCTGGGCGCGTACGGCCTCGGCGACCGTGTCGAGGGTCGCGTCGACCCGGCGCTGCGCGGCTGTCGTGCCCTCCTGGACCAGGGCGACAGGGGTGTCGGCCGCCTTGCCGTTGGCCATGAGCGCACGGGCGATGGCGCCGATCTTGTCCACGCCCATCAGGACCACGAGGGTGCCGCGGAGCTTGGCGAGCGCCGGCCAGTCGACCAGGGAGCGTTCATCGTCGGGGGCCACGTGGCCGCTGACGACCGTGAACTCGTGAGCGACGCCGCGGTGCGTGACCGGGATGCCCGCCGCGCCCGGGACGGAGATCGAGCTGGAGATGCCCGGGACGACCGTGCAGGAGATGCCCGCCTCGGCGAGTGCCTGGGCCTCCTCCATGCCACGGCCGAACACGAAGGGGTCTCCGCCCTTCAGACGGACCACCGACTTGCCCTGTTTCGCGTGCTCGATCAGGGCGTTGTTGATGGCCTCCTGGGCCATGAAGCGGCCGTACGGGATCTTCGCCGCGTCGATCACCTCGACATGGGGCGGGAGTTCGGCGAGGAGGTCGCGGGGCCCGAGGCGGTCGGCGATGACCACGTCCGCCTCGGCGAGGAGGCGGCGACCGCGGACAGTGATCAGGTCCGGGTCGCCGGGACCGCCGCCGACCAGGGCGACACCTGGAGTGCGGGTGCGGTGGTGGGGGGCGACGAGCGTGCCGTCGCGGAGGCCCTCGACGACCGCGTCGCGGATGGCTGCCGTGTGGCGGGGGTCGCGGCCCTTCGCGTTCGTCGTCAGGACGGCCACCGTGACGCCCTCGCTGTGGCCCGTCGCCGGGGTCCACGCCGTGGCCGCGTCCGCGTCGTCCGAGCGGACGCACCAGACCCGGTTCGCCTCCGCTTCGGCCGAGGCCCGGGCGTTCGCTTCGGCGTCGCTGGTGGCGATGAGCGCGTACCAGGCTTCCGCGAGGTCGCCCGTCTCGTACGGGCGCCTGGTCCAGGTGAGCTCGCCCGCGTCCGCCATCGCCTCGACCGACGGGGTCGCCGTCGGGGATACGAGGAGGATGTCGGCGCCTGCCGCGATGAGGGCCGGGAGGCGGCGTTGGGCTACCTGGCCGCCACCCAGGACCACTACGCGGCGGCCTGTGAGGCGGAGGCCTACGGGATAGGCGGGGTTTTCGGCCATGGAGGTGCGGCTCCTCGTGCGGGGCCGCTGCGCTGGGCTTGGGCGGCCTTGACGTGCTGTTTCAGGTGCGGGTTCACGATACGGCGGGGTGGGAGGAGTTCTTTCCCCGAGCCCGCCCCTTCCCGAAACCGGGGCTGCGCCCCGGACCCCGGTGGGTGGTTGAGCACTCGTCGTCGTCGGTCTGTTCGTGGTTGTACCCACCGCCCCGCGGGGCGGTGGGTACAACCACGAACAGACCGACAAACCCGGCCTCCTTCTCAGTTACCCCCGCCGAGTCGAACGTCGCCACCTCGTGCATCGCCCTTGCGGCGCTCTGGACCACCGGGAGAGCCAGGAGGGCTCCCGTGCCCTCGCCGAGGCGGAGGTCCAGGTCGACCAGGGGGCGCAGGCCCAGCTTGTTCAGGGCGGCCACGTGGCCCGGTTCCGCGCTGCGGTGGCCCGCGATGCAGGCCGCGAGGACCTCGGGGGCGATGGCACGGGCGACGAGGGCGGCGGCGCCGGCGCTGACGCCGTCCAGGATCACCGGGGTGCGGAGGGAGGCGCCGCCGAGGAGGAGGCCGACCATCGCGGCGTGCTCCAGGCCGCCGATCGCCGCCAGAACGCCGATCGGGTCGGCCGGGTCCGGCTGGTGCAGGTCCAGGGCGCGGCGTACGACCTCGGTCTTGCGGGCCAGGGTCTCGTCGTTGATGCCGGTGCCGCGGCCGGTGACGTCGGCCGGGTCGCTGTCGGTGAAGACGGAGATCAGGGCTGCCGACGCGGTGGTGTTGGCGATGCCCATCTCACCGGTGATCAGGGCCTTGTTGCCGGCCGCCACCAGGTCGCGGGCGGTCTCGATGCCCACCTCGATGGCTGCCTTGACCTCCTCGCGGGTCAGCGCGGGGCCGGTCGTCATGTCGGCCGTGCCCGCGCGGACCTTGCGCGGCAGGAGGCCGGGAGTCGCGGGCAGGTCGGAGGCGACGCCCACGTCGACGACGCAGACCTCCGCGCCCACCTGGTTGGCGAAGGCGTTGCAGACCGCTCCCCCGCCGAGGATGTTGGCCACCATCTGGCCGGTGACCTCCTGCGGCCACGGAGTGACGCCCTGGGCGTGGACGCCGTGGTCGCCCGCGAAGATCGCGACGGCGGCCGGTTCCGGGATCGGCGGCGGGCACATCCGGGACAGGCCGCTGAGCTGCGCGGAGATGATCTCCAGCATGCCGAGCGCGCCCGCGGGCTTGGTCATCCGCTTCTGGCGCTCCCACGCCTCGCCGAGCGCCTTGGCGTCCAGCGGGCGGATGTTGGCGACGGTCTCGCCGAGCAGGTCGTGCGGCTCCTCGCCGGGCAGCGCGCGGCGGCCGTACGTCTCCTCGTGGACGACCCAGGACAGCGGGCGGCGCTTGGACCAGCCCGCCTGCAGCAGCTCGGGTTCCTCCGGGAACTCGTCCACGTACCCGACGCAGAGGTAGGCGACGACCTCCAGGTGCTCGGGCAGACCGAGGGTGCGGACCATCTCGCGCTCGTCGAAGAAGCTGACCCAGCCGACGCCGAGACCCTCGGCACGGGCCGCGAGCCACAGGTTCTCGACCGCGAGCGCGGAGGAGTACGGGGCCATCTGCGGCTGGGTGTGACGGCCCAGGGTGTGGCGGCCGCCGCGGGTCGGGTCGGCGGTGACGACGATGTTCACCGGAGTGTCGAGGATGGCCTCGATCTTCAGTTCCTTGAACTGCTTCGCGCGGCCCTTGGGGAGCGACCTGGCATACGCCTCGCGCTGGCGCTGGGCCAGTTCGTGCATCGTGCGGCGCGTGTCGGCCGAGCGGATCACGACGAAGTCCCAGGGCTGGGAGTGGCCGACGGACGGCGCCGTGTGGGCGGCCTCCAGGACGCGGAGCAGTACGTCGTGCGGGATGGGGTCGCTGCGGAAACCGTTGCGGATGTCGCGGCGCTCGCGCATCACGCGCAGAACGGCGTCCCGCTCGGCGTCGTCGTAGCCGGGCGCCGCGGGACCGGTGGACTCTCTTGACTCTGTCCTTGTCTCCGCCACGGCGGCCGTGCTCTCTTCCTGGTCGGCGGCCCTGGTGTCCAGGTCCTCCGCGTTCTGTGCGACTACCGGCTCCGGGTCCTCGACCGGTGCCTCCGTTACGGGAGTTGCCTCCGCCTCGGGAGCCGGCTCGGCCTCCCTTGGCGCGGGCACGGCGAGGACGGGTTCCTCGGGCGCGACCGCGGACGACGGCGACGGCGACGGCGACGGCGACGGCTCGATCGTCTCCGGCGCGGCGGCTACCGGTTCCGCCGTCTCTTCCGGGGCGCCGGCCTCCGCCTCCGGGAGGGGCGGCACGCTCATGGCGTGCGGCGGGGTCGGAGCCAGGTTCGGAGTCGTCGGGACCGTGCCCTCGACCGGCATGAACTGGCCGACGGGCTGCTCCTCCTGGCCTCCCAGGGGCTCAGCGGGGAGGGCGGTCGCCTCGGCCTGGACGGCGACACCGACCGGCACCGCCTGCGACTGCACGGCCTGCGCCGACTCGGCGTCTACGGCGATCTGGGCAGGCGCTTCCGCGGGCTCGGCCGACTCCGCGGGCTCGGAGTGCTCCGCGAACTGCGGGGCCGGGGCAGCCTCTTGTCCCTGGACGTCCTGAGCCTGGACGTCCTGGACCTGGACGTCCAGGACCTGGACGACCTCGTCGACGGCCGGCGCGGCTTCGAGCGGCTGGGACTGGGGCTCGGGCTGGGGGATCCCGGTGTGCGGTCCTGCCTCCGCGAACTGGACGGCGGGGTCCTGGAACTGCGGCTCTCCCGGGTGCACGGCCTGCGGGTCCTGCGCCGGGTGCGCGGCCTGAACCTCGTCGGCGGCCTGTGGCGGCAGGTGGGGCTCGGGCGCGTACTGCCCGGCGTCGTCCGACGGCTGAGAGAGGTGCGCGGAACCGGGCGCGGCCGGGAAAGGCGTGTGTTGCGGAACCTGGGCGGACCCCGGGGCGTGCGCGAACTCCGGGGCGGCCTGGGCGGGTTCCGCAATCTGGGGCGCTTCCTGGGCCTGGGGGAAGAGCGAGCCGTCCGCGAGCTGAGGGGCCTCGGCGTAGTCCGGGAACGGTGCGACCGACGGGTCCGGGGCCTGGGCCGGCTCCGGGGCCTGGGCGGCTTCCGGGGCCTCAGGCACGTACGCGGCGTCCGGGGTCTGCGTGACGTCGGCCGCCTCGGCGGCGGCCGGTACCTGCTGCGCTGCCTCGGGCATCTCCGCGACGCTCGGGGCCTGTTGCGGCTGGACCGGCTCGGCGACCGGGGCCTGCGCGGAGACCGGCGCGTCCTCGGGAACCTGCGCGGCCGCGACGCCTTCGCCCTCGGCGACCGGTACGCCCCCGGCGTCGGGCGACCGCGTGCCCTGCGCGAACTGCGGTGCGCCCTCCGCGAGCTGCGCGGCTTCGTCACCCCGTGGCCCCTCGGCGGCGTGCGCTCCCCCGCTTCCCGGGAAGACCGTTTCTGCAGCCGCCCCCTCTGAACTCGCCTGGGCCACCGGAGGCGCGACCTGTACCTGAGCCTGCGCGCCCCAGGGTGCCGCGCCCCGCAACGCGATCTCGTCGCGCGGCACGTCGAGGTACTCGGGCCCGGCCGTGGGCGGACCGGCCTGGCGTACGGGAACGGGGCCCGCCGACGCTCCCGCCGGGCCTCGGTCGGCGAGCGAACGCACCGGGCTTCCGGCGCTGTCCGGCGTCGGCGGGCCGAGGTGCAGCGGGCGACGGGCGACGGGCGACTGCGGGGCGGCCGAGGACATCCGCACGGCGCTGAGGTCGACCGAGCCGCTGTCCCGGCCGGCCATCTCGTGCGGACCGGGCTCGTGGACGGCCTCGACGACCGGCGCGGGGGCAGGCGGGGGCACTTCGTTCCCCCACGCGCCCTGGGCGCCGGGCAGCAGCAACAGGTCTTCGTCTTCGGTGGGGGTCTCGGAGAGGTAGGTGTACGCACCGGGCGCCGGGACACCCGGCTGCTCCACCATGCCTACGTTCTCCGGCAGTCCCTCGCCCGGGACCTGGCCGGTGTCGGTCATGCGTACCCCTCGCCCATCGGTTAGTGCTCCTACGACCCGCTCATCCGGAGCGGCACACCGACCGCCCGTAGTGAAGAACGAGCGTGTGTGCCGGGCGGCACGAACGGCCGGTCGACAAAGCCATTAACAGGCATTGTCGCGGTCGGCCGGCCGCCGCGACAGGTTGATCCGCCACGGCCCGCTGTGGACTGCGCCACGTTGCGCGTCCTCCGGTTCCGCCGTACCACACGCATCCCAAAACGGGCGTGTTTTCCGGACATTGACCAACGAAGTGCCAGTCACCCGAGTGCGGTACAACGATCGGCCAGCCTACCGCGCGCGATACGACTACAGGATCACAGGGCGCGGTCGGGAAGTAGCCCGGTGAGCAGGAACGCGACGCTCCGCTCCGTCTCCGTCCAGGCGCGGGTGTCCAGCTCAACGGACTGCAGGAGGGAGCACTCGACCTGGTATCCGTGCTCCGTCAGGTCCCGGCCGATGAGTTCGGCGGCGTCGCGTGTCGCGGCGTGCGCGACGATCCGCTGGGGGCGCCGGTCGGCGACCGCGGAGACCACCTGGGCCCCGCCGCCCCCGACGCGTACGACGTCCGGTTCGGGCAGGTTCTCCAGGATGTACGGTGCCATGCCGTGCACGATCTGGAGCTGTACGCCGAAGCGGCGGGCGGTGGCCATGGTGCGGGCACACGCGTTGGGGTCGCGGTCGACGGCGATGACCGCGGCTCCGCAGCGCGCGGCCTCCGTGGCGAAGGCGCCGCTGCCCGAGCCGATGTCCCAGACGAGGTCGCCGACACGTGGTCCCAGGCGGGCGAGTTGGGCCGCGCGCAGCACCTCGTTCTCGCCCTCGCCGAGTTCGCTGCCGTACACGTCGTCGGGCAGTGCCCAGCCGCGCGGGCCGGTGCCCGGGTCCCGCCCGGCGATCCAGCCGCCGCCCTCGGAGGAGGCGACGGGCCCGCCCAGGACGATGACGACGTTCGGGTCCCGCCAGGTGTGGTCGGCGGCCTTGTCGGAGCTGAGCATCGTGACCTGCTCGCGGTCGGTGCCGAGTTCCTCGCAGATGACGAAGGTGCGGTGGACTCCGTCGAGGAGCAGGCCGAGTTCGGCGGGTCCGGCGCCGGGCGAGGTGAGGACGGCGACCTTGCTGTGGGCGCGGCACACATTCACCGCGCGTCGCAGGGTGCGCCTGTGTGCGACGACTACTTGTGCGTCATCCCAGGGCATGCCCGCGCGGGCGAAGGCGGTGGCCACGGAGGAGACCGCGGGGACGACTTCCACCTCGAGGCCGAACTCGGGGGCGCGCAGGGTGCGTACGACTCCGAAGAAGCCCGGATCGCCGTCGGCCAGGACCACCGCGCTGCCCCGATGGGCGGCGATGCGGCGGGCGGCGAGGGCGACACTGCCGAGCCGGATGCGTTCGGCGGCCACCGGCACCTCGGGGAGCGCCAGATGATGGCCCGCGCCGGCCACGAGCGTGGCGGCGCCGAGGGCGGAGCGTGCCGCGTTGGTCAGCGGCGAGCCGTCCCAGCCGATCACCGTGACCCGGTCGGCCATCGTCTCTCAGTCTCCAGAGGTTTTCGCAGGTCGTCGGGGGGCAGCCCGCGAGCGGGCTCCGTGAGGGTACCTGGTGGAGCCTGCCGGGGGCGGCGGCGGTGTCGTGGCCGCCTGGGTTCAGTTCCAGTCCGAGTACGACGTGAAACCGCCGGTGTCGGCCAGCTGCTCGGCGATGCCTGCGAGGTCCTCCGGCAGCAGGCTCCAGACGATGACGTCGGTGCGTACGTCGACCCACTCACCGTCCTCGGTCCTGGTGCGGGCTATCCAGGAGTTGCGGAGCACGCCCTCGCTGATACACCCGATTTTCTGGGCCACTTGCTGGGAGGCCGTGTTGTCGGCGGCGGTGCGCAGCTCCAGCCGCTCGAACTTCTGGTCGTGGAAGAGCCACTGGGCGGTGGCGAGGGCCGCCTCGGAGGCGTAGCCCTCGCCGCGGGCCCAGGGCGCGACGACATACGAGATCTCACTGGCTCGGACACGCCAGTCCGTGTTCTGAAGGTGCACGATGCCGACGAGCCGCTGGGTGAGGAACTCGGCGACTGCGAACACGATGCCGCGGCCCTCGGTGCGTTCGGCGGGGGCGAGTCGGTTGATCCAGGCGCGGGCGTGGGCCTCGGTGTAAGGCTGCGGCACTGAGGTCCAGGCGGTGACCATCTCGTCGTTCATCATCTCGGCGAACGCCTCGATGTCCGACTCATCGAAAGGGCGCAGGACCAACCGCTCCGTGCTGATGGAGATGTTGGGGAAGGTGCTAGTCATGCGCCACTCCGTAACCGTCGGAAACCTTCAGGGCCTGCTGAACTGCCCAGCATGCAGCATGTAAGCACTCAACCGCGCCACGGGGTCGTCCCCCACTGCCTGAAGGGTGTGGGGGTTACCCCGCCTTGTGAGGGAGCGGACCCCGTGGCCGGCGGTGAAAGGGCGTCAGCCCGAGGTGACGGGCAGGAACGACCCTTGTACTTGTCCTGATGAACTTCTTCACCTCGGGCGAGGTGAGGAGCTTCGCCGGCTTCTCGGCCTCGCCCGTGGGCCCATCGCTCTCACCGATTCGCGCTTCCCGCTACCCCCTACGACAGGACAGCCACGGATCGCATCCACCGTGTGGCCTCGGTGGACCGCACGATGCGGGACCCGAGCCCCAGGGCAAGTGCGGCCGCGACGGCGGGAACTACGGGCTTACGCGTCTTAGGTCGTCCTCAGGGTTCCTGGTAAGCGTGGCTCAGAAGGACGCGACGACGGAGCCTGCGTACTTGTCCTCGATGAACTTCTTGACCTCGGCGGAGGTCAGGAGCTCGGCGAGCTTCTTCACACGCGGGTCGTCCTCGTCGCCTTCCTTGACGGCGAGGAAGTTGCCGTACGGGTTGCCCTTGGCGGACTCCAGGACGAGGGCGTCCTCGGCAGGCTCGAGGTCGGACTCGATGGCGTAGTTGCCGTTGATCACCGCGGCGTCGACGTCGTCCAGGGAGCGCGGGGTCTGCGCCGCCTCCAGCTCCTTGAACTCGAACTTCTTCGGGTTCTCGGCGATGTCCTTGGGGGTCGCGTCGTTGCCCGCGCCGTCCTTGAGCTCGATGAGCCCGTTGGCGTCGAGGAGCTTGAGCGCCCGCGCCTCGTTGACCGTGTCGTTCGGGACGGCGATCGTGGCGCCGCTCTTGAGCGCGTCGGCCTTGTCGACCTTGTTGGAGTAGAGGCCGAGCGGCTCCAGGTGAACCGTGACGGCGGGCACGATGTGGGTGCCGTTCTTCTTGTTGAAGTCGTCGAGGTAGGGCTGGTTCTGGAAGTAGTTGGCGCCTACGGACCCGTCCTCGGTCGCCGTGTTCGGCGTCACGTAGTCCGTGAACTCCCTGACCTCCAGGTCGAGACCCGCGTCCTTCGCCAAGTTGTCCTTGACGTAGGTGAGGATCTCGGCATGCGGGACCGGGCTGGCGGCGACGACGAGCGGTCCGCTCGCGTCGGAGCCGGAGGCGTCCCCCGAGCCGCAGGCGGTGAGACCCAGGGTGAGGGCTCCGGCGGCGAGGACGGCGGTGGTGATCTTGGCGGTGTTACGCACGAAAAGTGCCTTTCCTGAGGGGTGGTGCGACCCCGCGTTGGGTGTGCGGGGAGTCTTGAGGAAGGTCAGCGGGTCTTGGCGGTGTCGGCCGCGACCGTGCCGGGGAAGATGCCGCGCAGCCGCCGGAACAGCAGCGGCTCGCCGGAACGTCCGCCTCGCCGGTGCAGCCTGCGCGCGGCGTGGTCGCCGATGAGCTGGATGACGGAGATGACCACGGCGAGGATGCCCACGGTGATCCACATCAGTTCGGTCTCGAAGCGCTGGTAGCCGTATCGGATGGCGATGTCGCCGAGGCCGCCGGCACCGACGGTGCCGGCCATCGCGGAGTAGCCGATGAGCGCGACGATCGTCGTGGTGGTGCTGGAGATCAGCGAGGGCAGCGACTCGGGGACGAGCACCTTGCGGACGACGGTCCAGGTGTTGCCGCCCATCGACTGCACGGCTTCGACCAGACCGCCGTCCACTTCGCGGACAGCCGTCTCAACCAGGCGCGCGAAGAAGGGGATCGCACCGATCGCGAGCGGCACGATGGCGGCCTCGCGGCCGATGGTGGTGCCGGTGATCGAGCGGGTGAAGCCCATCAGCGCGACCATCAGGATGATGAACGGCATCGAGCGGGCGACGTTCACGACCTGGCCGATCACCTTGTTCAGCACGGTGTTCTGCAGCAGGCCGCCCCGGTCCGTGAGGACCAGCAGGACGCCCATCGGCAGACCGCCGACGACGGCGATGAGCGTGGACCAGCCGACCATGTAGAGCGTGTCCCAACAGGCCTGCTCCAGCAGGGGCTGCCTCGCCGAAATTTCGGCCCAGGTCACTTGGCACCTTCCTTCACCAGTACGGGCTCCTGCACCAGCACCGGCTCCTGGCCCTGAATGTCGATCCGCAGGCCCTGCTCTCGCAGGAAGCCGATCGGCACGACGTTCTCCTCGTAGCGGCCGGGCAGTTCGATGCGCATCCGGCCGACCTGCTTGCCGCCGACGGTGTCCATCGCGGCGCCGAGGATCGAGATGTCGATGTTGTAGGTGCGCGAGAGCTGTGAGATGACCGGCTGGGTCGCGGCGTCGCCGTGGAAGGTGACGTCGATGACCGTGCGGTCGTCGGCGGAGGCGTCGCCGCTCACCGGGAAGAGCGCGGCGGCCAGTTCGGATCCGGGGGTGGCGAGCAGCTCGCTGACGGTGCCGGACTCGACGATCTTGCCGTTCTCCATGAGGGCGGCCGAGTCGCAGACGGTCTTGACGACGTCCATCTCGTGCGTGATGAGCAGGACGGTCAGGCCCAGTTGCCGGTTCAGGTCTCGCAGCAGCTGGAGGATGGAGCGGGTGGTCTCGGGGTCGAGTGCGCTGGTCGCCTCGTCCGAGAGCAGCACCTTCGGGTCGCCGGCCAGAGCGCGGGCGATGCCGACGCGCTGCTTCTGGCCGCCGGAGAGCTGGGCCGGGTAGGACTTGGCCTTGTCGGACAGGCCGACCAGGTCGAGGAGTGCGAGCGCCTTGCGGGAACGTTCCTTCCCTGACTTGCCAAGGATTTCGAGCGGTAGCTCCACGTTGTCCTGAACCGTCCGCGAGGACAGCAGGTTGAAATGCTGGAACACCATGCCGATGTGACTGCGCGCCTGCCGCAACTCCCTGCTCGCGCGCGGGCCTCGGCCGGCCAGCGCGGTGAGCTCCTGTCCGGCAACGGTCACGGTGCCGGAGGTGGGACGCTCCAGGAGGTTGACGCAGCGGATGAGCGAGGACTTGCCGGCGCCGGACTGTCCGATGACGCCGTACACCTCGCCTTCGCGGACGTGCAGATCGACGCCGTCCAGGGCGGTGACCTCACGGCCGCGCGAACGGTAGACCTTCTTGAGGCCTGTTGTCGTGATCACTGGGGATTTCCGTCACTGTCGAGTGCAGGGCGTGGGTGTGCGCCGGGCACGGGTGCATTCGGTCGGAACGCGGCACGGTTCTCGCGGTGGCGATGGAAGCCGGTGCTTCAAGACGGAGCTTCAAGCCGGGGCTTCAACAGAACGGCGTGCGCGGGGCAGGCTCAGTCGCGTACGAGGACGTACGGGCAGACGTGAGCGGCTCGCTTCGGGGCGCGAGGCCAGGGGTGGTGCGGGGGCCCTCTAGCAGGCGCACATTCGACACATACAGCGAGCACCGGGCGTCGTGGTCGCCTCGGTCGCAAGGATGCGGCTGCTCGTCGTGGTCATGAGAAAAGTAAAGCAGACGTACGCGCGTGACCCGGAACCGCTGTCCGCATGACGGACAGCGGTGGACACGCGTCAGGGCCGGGTGGAGATCTCCACTCCCTCGGCCGTGACCAGCGCCGACACGGCCGACAGATCGTCGACCACGACGTCCGCGTCCAGCTCGGCGGCCTCATGTGTTGTGGCCAATGCCACGGTGGTCATTCCGGCCGCTCGGCCGGCCTGCAGGCCGGCGGGCGCGTCCTCGAACACGACACAGCGGGCCGGGTCGACGCCGAGTTCGCGGGCGGCGAGCAGGAACGGCTCGGGGTCGGGCTTGCCGCGCGTGATGTCGTCGGCGGTGATCATGGTCTTCGGGCGGATGCCGACCTCACCGAGGCGGGCCTCGGCCAGGCGGTGCGTGGCGGAGGTGACGACGGCCCAGCGGTCGGCGGGCAGCGACTCCAGGAGCGCCTTCGTCCCCGGCAGCAGAAGCACGCCGCCCGCGACGTCCTCGACCTCCAGCTGCTCGATGCGCACGACGGCATCGGGGACCTGGTCCGCGGGCAGCAGGTCGGCGGCTATCTCGGCGGCCGGGCGGCCGTGCAGCTCGACCCGGGCGAATTCCTCCGCGGTGATCCCGTACTCCTCTGCCCAGCGGCTCCAGCACCGGTACACCGACTCAAGGGATGAGACGAGCGTTCCGTCGTTGTCGAACAGCAGGGCATCGGCTTGGATCTTCATGCCCTCGACCCTACGGGGCACCTCGGGGCCGAGCGCACCGGGTCTTTTGGCCCGTAATAGGGTCGCGGCATGCTTGATGCCCTGACGGTCGCGACGGCCGTCGCCGCGCTCGCGCTCGCCGCCTGGTGCGGCTGGGCCGCCTACCGCGACCAGCCGACCAAGGACTGGCACTTCATCGGTATGGCCGTGGTCACGGTGCTCGCCCTGGTCCAGCTCGTGGTCGGCATCGTCCAGTTGGCGCGCGGCGAGAAGCCGGAGCAGGGCACGACGATCTTCGTCTCGTATCTGATCGGCGCCTTCGCGTGCATCCCGGCGGCGGGCTTCATGTCCCTTGCGGAGCGCACCCGTTGGGGCTCGATCACGGTCGCGGCCGGCGGTGTGGTGCTCGCCGTGCTTCAGGTGCGGCTCTATGACATCTGGGGAGGCTGAGATGACGGAGCCCGCTGGGGAACTCGAGAAGCCCGGGAAGCCGGGGCGGACGCGGCTCATCGGCGGTCCCGGCATGCTGCTGGTCTGGCTGTACGGCGTGATGGTGGTCGGCGCCGTGTCCCGTTCGGCCGTGCAGATCGCGACGGAGTTCGACAAGGCGCCGCTCGCCTACGCGCTGTCCGCGGTGGCCGGGCTCGTCTACGGCTTCATCACGTACTCGCTCGTCCGCGGCGGCGAGACGGCCCGCAAGGCGGCGCTGGTGTGCTGCGCCGTCGAACTCGCGGGCGTACTGACCGTCGGCACCTGGACCCTGGCGGACCCCTCCGCCTTCCCCGACGCCACGGTCTGGTCGGACTACGGCATGGGGTACTTGTTCATCCCGGTACTGCTGCCGGTGACGGCGATGTTCTGGCTGCGCCGAAGCAGGGCCGACGCCCCGTAAGGGGCGCGGGGAACTGCGTGCTCAGCCCAGTACGACCCGCACTTCGCGAACCGGCTCCGCCTACCCGGCGCCCCAAGCGGAGCGCTCACGCACTCGCGACGAAGGCACCGGCTGTCGCACCCTTCGCCAGGGTCACCAACGTGAGCCGCTCATCGACACGCCGCTTGGACACCGGCTCGTACCCGTGCCTGCGATACAACGTCAGGTTGTGCTCACTGCGGTGCCCGGTGAAGAGCTGGAACCTCTTGGCGGCCCCACCCTCGGAGAGCCTCGTCTCGATGGCGTCCAGCAGCCGCCCGCCCAGCCCATGCCGCTGCATCCGTGGATGCACGATCAGCTTGTTGATCCGCGCCGTGCCGTCCGCGTCCACAAGGCCGCGCACCGAGGCCACCACCTCTTCGCCGAGCCGGGCCACCAGGACCGTGCCGCCCGCCAGCTCCGCCTTGAGGGAGTCGAGGGGCTGGGTGAGGGGTTCGATGCTGTAGTCGCCGTACAGCTCGGCCTCGCTCTGGTAGCAGAGGAACTGCAGTTTGAGGATCTGTTCGGCGTCCTGCTCGGTCGCCGCAGAGATGGTCACGCTCATGCCCATGTGTGCATGCCTCCCGCTCACCTGCTCCGCCGGTTGTCCCTCACTCCTATCCCCGCGGTTCGCGGGCCGCAACCTCCGCAGTGAGCATTCGACGCAGACATCCCAGGCATCTGGAACGTTCCGGACCGAGACTGCCCTGTGAGATACCCAACTCGTCCGCGATCTCCCGGTAGGTGAGGTCCTGTGGTGACAGCAGTGCCGCCATGAGGCGGGGGCAGCGGCCGGGCAGCCGGCGCACGGCGGAGTGCAGTGCGCGGCGCCGGGCGGCGCTGAGTGCGAGCTGCTCCGGTCCCGGTCCGCTGACGTCGGCGGGCTCGGAGGCGTACGGCTGTTCGATGCTCGCGGCGCGGCGAGTGCGGCGTGCCTCGGAGCGGACCGCGCCGCGCAGCCAGGCGGCCGGGTCGGCGGGCGGGCCGTCCGTGCCGAGGCGCTCCAGGAGGCGCAGCCAGACGGCCTGTTCCAGGTCGCCAGGCTCGGCCCCGGAGGCATATGCCTCCGCCGAGGCCTCGGCGGCGAGCAGCGGACGCAGCGTGGCAACCATGTCGTGGGTCATGTGCGACACGACGCGGCCGTCCCGGCACAGGTTGCCGGGACGGCGGTCTGTCACCCCAACGGGGCCAGCTGCTCCGCCGTTGACGAGCTCAGTCGTTGACTGGCTCGACTCGGCCGTTGACTGACTCCACTCAGCCCTTGAGGAAGTCAGCGCGGGCGAGGACGCCGGTGTCCGGGTTGTCGGTGAAGACCCCGTCGATGCCGGTGGCGAAGTACGTGCTGAAGGCGCCGAAGGCGTTTCCGTAGCCGTCCGCGTCGGTGCCCTTGCGGAAGTTCGCCGGGAGGAAGGGGTTCTCGTTGCGCATCGTGTACGGGTGCAGGATCAGGCCGGCCTCGTGCGCGTCGTCGACCAGCGTGGTCGGCGTGGTGAGGTTGCCGCTCGCGTCCTTCGGAATGACGAGGTCGAGGGTCGGGCCGATGCCCTGGGCGTACGAGGCGATCCACTCCAGGCCTTCGGGCTTGACGAGGTCGGCGACGGTACGCGGGTCGCCCGCCTCGACGAAGTCCCAGGGGCGGGTGCTCGCACCGGAGAGAAGCACCACGAGTGGGTTGCCGACCAGCTTGTTCAGTCGCTGGACGCTGGTCGGTTCGAAGGACTGGAGGATGACGGGCGAGTTCTTCTTGTCCTTGCCGTGCTTGCGCAGCACCTTGGCGACCCGCTCCTCCAGGCCCAGGCCCAGCTTCCGGAAGTAGGTGGGGTGCTTGAGTTCGGGGTAGATCCAGACCTGCCTGCCGCGCTTCCTGGTCTGCTCGTCCGCCCAGCGCAGCACCTCCTCGAAGGTGGGGATCTCCCAGCGGCCGTCGTAGAGCGTGTTGTGCGGACGGTTGGCGGGGATGCGCTCCTTGGCGCTCAGGGTCTTCAGCTCGGCGAGCGTGAAGTCCTCGGTGAACCAGCCAGTGAGGGAGACCCCGTCGAGGAGCTTGGTGGTCTTGCGGCCCGCGAACTCGGGGTGCGCCGAAACGTCGGTCGTCCCGCCGATCTCGGGCTCGTGACGGCACACGAGGTGACCGTCCTTGGTCGGCACCAGGTCGCCGGCCTCGACGACGTCCGCGCCCATGTCGAGGGCCAGCTGGTACGCGCCGAGCGTGTGCTCCGGCCGGTAGCCGCTGGCCCCGCGGTGTCCGATGATCGTCGGCTTGGGCAGGCTCTTGTAGCCACCGCCGCTCTGCCGCTCGTCGGCTCTCGCCGTGCCGGGCAGTCCGAGGACCGCTCCGCCCGCACCCAGCACCGCGGCCCCGAGCAGCGCCCGCCGTCCCGGGGTGACCCCGTTCAGTCCCTCGTTCGACCCCTGCGTCGCCATGAGCGCTCCTCCCATAGTGCCCTGCACCTGTCAAAGCGGGACGATCGTAGGTGCGCTCGGGTGACGGGTGGGAGACCTTGGACGGAACACGCGGGTGACGCTGGATGTCGCGTGGGGTGGGTGAGTTGACGGACGGTCGGTTTCTGAACCGACGAGTCGGTGGGCCGTCGCCGTCAGTCTGGCTGTGAGCTTGGGTTCGGGGCGAGCGGGTACGCGGTCGGAAGGAACGGCCGAACAAAGCACGGCCGAACACCGTCAGAAGGCGTGGGCGAACACGTACAACTCGATTCCCCGGGTTCGCCCATGGGCCCCTTTCGGGTGCGCCCATCGAGTGCGACATCCGTCACTCCGTCTCGGGCGGATGTCAGCCGTGCAACAGGGAGCCACATCAGGTAAACAAGGGTCAACACTGCGTATCCAGTCGGTGAACCCGGTGTGCAAGACCCGGGGGCCCGCGAGTATCGTCCTCACCTGCACAGACTTATACCGATCCCTTGACACCGGAGGGCCCGTTGTCCCGCTTCGCGCTCATCAAGGCAGTGCTCGGACCGATCATGCGCCTGATGTTCCGCCCACGGGTGGAGGGTGCGGAGCGCATCCCGGGCACGGGTCCGGTCATCCTGGCCGGCAACCACCTCACGTTCATCGACTCGATGATCATGCCGCTCTTCTGCGACCGCCAGGTCTTCTTCATCGGCAAGGACGAGTACGTCACCCGCAAGGGCCTCAAAGGGCGGCTGATGGCCTGGTTCTTCACGGGCTGCGGCATGATCCCGGTCGACCGGGACGGCGGCCGCGGCGGTGTCGCGGCACTGATGACCGGCCGCCGGGTGCTGGAGGAGGGCAAGGTCTTCAGCATCTACCCGGAGGGCACCCGCTCCCCCGACGGCCGGCTCTACCGGGGCCGCACCGGCATCGCTCGGCTGGCCATGATGACCGGCGCACCCGTTGTCCCGTTCGCCATCATCGGCACGGACAAGATCCAGCCCGGGGGCGCCGGCTTCCCGCGTCCCGGCCGGGTCACCGTTCGCTTCGGCGAGGCGATGGAGTTCTCGCGGTACGAGGGCATGGACCGTGACCGCTATGTGCTGCGGGCCGTGACGGACTCGGTGATGACCGAGGTCATGCGGCTATCGGGCCAGGAGTACGTGGACATGTACGCCACGAAGGCCAAAGAAGCGGCATAGCTCCGCTGGTTGGGCGAGGGATGCGGGTCGGTTGTCGGCTGCGGGTGGTTCGTGGCCGGTCGCGCAGTTCCCCGCGCCCCTGAAGGGGCGCGACGGAGCACCTGACTTGGTGGAGGTCAGGTCGGCCGCTCGTCGGGGGGACCATCGCTCACTTGCCGGGCGCCGGGAACCACAGTACGAACGTCGAGCCCTCCCCCACCCGGGAGAAGAGGCGGATCTGGCCGCCATGGGACTCCACTATCTGGCGCACGATGGCGAGGCCGAGGCCCGCGTGGCGGTCGCGGCCGCCGCCGTTGCCCTTCGCCCGCCAGAACCGGTCGAAGACACGGGCCTGGTCGTCGTCCAGGATGCCCGGCCCCTCATCCTGCACGGACGCCCACAGCCAGCCCTCCGCCCGGCCCGCCGCGACGGTGATGCGGGTGCCGGGCGGGGCCAGCCGTACGGCGTTGGAGAGCAGGTTGCCGATGGCTCTGCGCAGGGCGTCGTGGTCGCCGATGACCGTCAGGCCCGTGGTGAGGCGCCGGTGCAGGACCAGTCCGCGTTCGGCGGCCAGCGGCGCGAACTCCTCGCAGGCCTCGCCGGCCACCGCCGCCAGGCTGACGTCCGCGTCGGCGAGGGCGGGGGCGGTACGGCGGGCCGTGGCCAGCAGGTCCTCGACGAGGCGTGTCATACGGGTCGTCGCGCGGTCCACGCTGCGGGCGGCGGCCCTGCGTTCCGCCTCGTCGGACTCCTCGGCGGTCAGCACCGCGTCCAGGTTGGCGCGGATGATGGCGAGCGGGCTGCGCAGCTCGTGCGAGGCGTCGTCGATGAGCTGTCGCTGGGCGTGGAAGGCCTCGTCGAGGCGGTCGAGCATGGAGTCGACGGTGTCGGCGAGGTCGCGGAGTTCGTCCTTCGGTCCGTCGAGGCGGATGCGCTGCGAGAGGTCGGTGGCCTGGATCTCGGCGGCCGTACGGGAGATGGCGCGTACGGGGCGCAGGGCGCGGCCCGAGAGGATCCAGCCGATCGCGAGACTGGCGACGGCGAGGCCGCCGAGTACGGAGAAGGAGAAGCGGCGGAGGTTGGCGAGGGTCTCGTAGTTGACGGCGGCCTCGACCTCCTGGAGCTTCACGGCGTCGAACTCGCCCACGTAGACGCCGTTCTGGTACTTCTCCGCGCGGAACTGCTTGCTGACGGGGTGTGCCTCGCCACTGCGCTCGACCGCGAAGTACGTCCCGCCGAGGACGAGTGCGGTGAGGACGAAGAGGAGGCCGGAGTAGAGGACGGTGAGGCGGAAGCGGATGGTGTGGGTGAACGCGGGGAGGCGCAGGCGCCGCTTGACCGCCATGAGCGTCGTGAGCCACTTCATGCCGGCGTCTCCTTCAGGCGGTAGCCCTGCCTGATCACCGTCTCGATGAGGGGTTCTTCTTCCCCGGTGATCTTCCGGCGCAGTGAACCGACCGTGACCCGCACGGTGTTGGTGAACGGGTCGGCGTGTTCGTCCCAGACGTGTTCCAGGAGTTCCTCGGCCGGTACGACGCGGCCAGGGCGGGTCATCAGGTAGTGCAGGACGCCGAACTCCTTCGGGGTGAGCTGGAGCGGGCGTTCACCCCGGAAGGCCTCGAAGCGTGCGGTGTCCAGGCGGAGTTCGCCGACCTCGACGACCGAGGTGCCGCCGTCCTCGCGGCGGAGCAAGGCCCTGATGCGGGCGAGGAGTTCGGGCAGGGCGAAGGGTTTCACCAGGTAGTCGTCGGCGCCTTCGTCGAGGCCGCGGACCCGGTCGGCGAGGCGGTCGCGGGCCGTGAGCATCAGGATGCGGGGGCCGCCGGCGGTGGTACGGATGGCGCGGCAGACCGAGAAGCCGTCGCCGTCGGGCAGGTTGAGGTCGAGCAGGACCAGGTCGTAGTCGTTGACGGCGAGCTTCTCCGTGGCCGTGTCGACGTCCGGGGCGGTGTCGACCGCGTAACCGGCCCTCACCAGACCGACCTTGAGCGCGACGACCAGGTCTTCCTCGTCCTCGACCACCAGCAACCTCATCTGTGCCACCTGACTTTCATCGCGCCCGTCAGGGGCGCGGGGGAACCGCGCGACCAGCCACAACCAACCCGCACCTTTACCCCGGCCTTCCCGCGGAGCGCTCAGCTGCCGTCGATGATCGCCCGTGCGGCGTCCCGCGCGTCCGCCATGGGGATCGCGAAGCCAATGCCTATGGAACCGCCCCGCTGTTGGGCCAACGTCGCGATGGCCGTATTGATGCCGATGACACGGCCGTCGGCGTCGACCAGGGGCCCGCCGGAGTTCCCCGGGTTGATCGACGCGTCGGTCTGCAGGGCGCGTCGCCGCTCGCCGCCCTCACCGAGCCGCACGGAGCGGTCCAGGGCGCTGACGATGCCCGAGGTGACAGTGCCGCTGAGGCCGAGCGGGGAGCCGATGGCGAGTACGGTGTCGCCGACGCCCGGGCGGGCGCCGGTGGACAGGTCGGCGGCTCGCAGACCGCGTGCCGTCTCCGGTTCCAGGACGGCCACGTCGTTGGCGGGGTCGTCGCCGAGGACGTCCGCGCGGAGTCGGCGGCCGTCCTGGAGCTCGATCGACGCCTCCGAACTGCCCGCCACCACATGGGCGTTGGTGAGGATCCTGCCCCGCTCGTCGAACACGAATCCGGATCCCTGCTGTCCCTCCGCCGTCTCGATGGACACGACGCTGGGCAGCACGCGCGCGGCGACGGCTTCGAGCCCGGTGACGTTCTGCGCGGTGGCCGACGTGGCGGGGTCGTCGTCGCCGATCGCCCCCGCCGCGTATCCCGCGCCACCGCCCGCGAGGACGGCCGCGAGGACCGCGGCGACGATGGGACGTGGCTTGCGCGGAGCCCGCTGAGCCGGCTGAGCCGGGGCGGGCTGCGGCGTCCCGTACGGGTTCGCATACGCCTGCGACGGCTCGGGCGGCCCGAATCCCGGCGGGGGCCGCCCGGGGACGAACGAGGGGCCGCGCGGCTCCCCGAGGCCGAGGTAGGGGGTGTCGGGCCGCCCGCCCTGGTACGGGGGATCGGGTTGGGTACCGCCTCGATACGGGGGATCGGGCCGCCCGCTCGGGTAGGGGTCGCCGGACTGACCATCTTGGTACGGGTCGCCGGACTGACCGTCTGGGTACGGGTCGCCGGACTGACCGTCCAGGTACGGGTTGCCGGCTTGCGCGGCCGGGGTCGGACTGTCGGGAGCCCGGCCACCGTACGGGTCGCCTGTCGGCGCGGTCGGGCCGAAACTGTCAGGGGCCTGACCCCGGTACGGGTCGAGGGAACTCTCGGTCCCGTGTGCGGCGTCGAGTCCCCCACCGCCGTACGGGCCGATGGGCCCCTGGCCCGGGTGAGCGTCATCGCTCCCCGCTGTGGGGGCCGCATCGGTGGACGCCGCGTCGCGGTACGGGGCGCTGGAGCCTGCGGCCGGGCCCACGCTGTCGGGCCCCGGATGCGGATCGCGGCCGTCGGCCTCGGCCTCGGCCTCGGCCCAACGGCCGCCCGCCCTCGGGCCATTGGGCCCCAGAGGGCCGGACGGACGTGGCGGACCCGACGGCCGTGACGGGCCCAAGGGGCGGGACGGGCCGGGGTGAGCCGGAGGCCCGGAGTGCCCCGGAAAGCCGAAGGCACCCGGAAGACCGGAGTGACCGGGAAGACCGGAGTGACCGGAGTGACCGGGAACATCGGAGTGGGTCGGAAAGCCGGAGCCGCCCGGAGAGTCTGAGCGAGCCGGGAAGCCGGAGTGGCCCGTGTGTCGGTGGTCGGACACGGTCGTTCCTCCTTGGTCGCGGGAGCCGGGTCCGGAGCCGGAGTGGCCGGGGGACGGAACCGGTGGTGCCGGAAGCCGGACCGGGTTGCCGGTCATGGGAGACGGGAGAACCAGAGCAGTGACGTGGCGGCCGCGGCGAGGGCGGTGATGAGGCCGGCCGCGACGAACCACTGCCAGACCTCGCGTTCCTCCGTGCGGTGGCCGACGGAGCTGCCGATGTCCTCGTACACGTCCTGGAGTTCCTCCCCCGTCGCGGCCTCGTGGAAGTCGCCGCCGGTGCGGGACGCCAGGTCCTCGAGGGCGGGGCCGTCGACGGGGACGCTCACGGTGTTGCCCACCCCCAGGTCAATGGTCCCGCCTTCGGTGCCGTACGCGATGGTCGAGACCGGGATTTTGTCGCCGGCCGCTTCTCGGGCCGCCGCTTCGATGGACCGGCCCGTGGTGTTGGAGCCGTCCGACAGCAGCACGATGTGCGCGGGCGGCGGCTTGGTCTCGGCCTCCCGGTCGAGCATGCGGACGGCATCACGGGCGGCCACGACGGCCTCGCCGATCGCCGTGCCCTCGCCGGTGGTGAGCCGTTCGATGGCCGAGCGCAGCGCGTTCCGGTCGGTGGTCGGCGGGACCGCGACCGTGGCGGTGCCGCTGAAGGGGACGAGCCCCGCGTTGAAGCGCTCTGGCAGCCGGTCGACGAAGGCGAGCGCGGCACGCTGGGCGGCCTCGAAGCGGGTGGGTTCGACATCGGTGGCCTCCATGGAGGCGGACACGTCGAAGGCGACGACGACGGTGGCCCGTTCACGCGGTACCTGAACCTCCGTGGTCGGCCGCGCGAAGCCCACCACCAGCAGGGCGAGCGTGGCGCAGAAGGCGCCCGCGGGGACGTGGCGGCGCCAGCCCGGCTGCCTGGGCGCAACCTTGTCCAGCAGATCGAGGTTGGTGAACCGGACCGCGTACCGGCCCCGCCTGCGCTGCACCAGCAGATACGCGCCGATCAGCGCGACGAGCGGAACCAGGAGCAGCAGCCAGCCCGGGGAGCGCAGACTCATGGCACCTCCAGCTCCACTCGGCTCATGGACACCTCCACGGCAAGGGATACGGCCACCGATACGGCTATGGCCACGGGCACGGATACGTTCACGCGGCACCGCCTCCCGCACGGCGCCTCTGCTCTGCGACATGGCGTACGACATCCCGTACCCAGTCACGGTCCGTGCGCAGCCGCAGGTGTGCCGCGCCCGACCGGCGGATCGACGCCTTGATCAACGCTCGTTGCTCAAGGGCCGCTTCGGCATACCGCTCGCGCAACCGTCGTGCGTGGGTGGGGATTTCGCGTCTGCGGCCCGTCTCCGGGTCGACGACGGTGATCAACCCCACGGCGGGCAGCTCCAGTTCGCGCGGGTCGACCGTCTCGACCGCCAGGATCTGGTGGCGGTGGGCGACCCTGCGGAGGGGCTCCTCCCAGCCGGTTTCCAGGAAGTCCGAGACAACGGCGACCAGGCCGCGACCGGGCAGCGTGCGCAGGGAGCGCAGGGCGTCGGCCAGGGATTGCGAGGGCGGGGACTGTCCGGCCGCGCCCGATGCCACGCGGGGCCGGTCCAGGGCGGCGTGCAGGATCGTGAGGAGGTGGCGGCGCCCCGCGCGCGGCGGAATCCGCTGGATGCCGTCCGGTCCCGTGATCTGCGCGCCGAGCCGGTTTCCGGCCCGCTCGGTGAGGAAGGCGACGGCCGCGGCGGCACCGACGGCCAGATCGCGCTTCTCCATCCGGGCCGTGCCGAAGTCCATGCTCGCGGACGCGTCGAGGACGATCCAGGTGGTGAGTTCGCGGTCGGCGAGGGTGAGGCGGACATGCGGGACGGTGGTGCGCGCGGTGGCGTTCCAGTCCATCCGGCGTACGTCGTCGCCGATCACGTACGGGCGGGTCTCGGACACCTCGCTGCCGGGACCCGGCATGAGGCTGGGGTGGTCGCCCTGGAGGAGGCCGTCGGGGCGGCGGGTGAAGAGCAACTCCAAGTGTTTCAGGGCCTGTTCGGGGGTCAGTTCACGGAGCGTGGGGGTGCCGCTCATGCCGCTTCCTCCTCGCGTGCGGCGGCCTGACGCGGGCTGATGCGCGGCTGTTCCACGGCGGCCAGCACCTCGTCGACGATCTCGGCGCCCGTGATGCCGTCGGCGAGCGCGTCGAAGGACAGCACAAGGCGGTGGGCGACGACCTCGTGTGCCAGGTCGTGCACGTCCTCGGGCAGGACGTAGCCGCGGCCGCGCAGCAGGGCGAGCGCCCGGGCGGCGGCGACCAGGCCGAGCGTGGCGCGTGGGCCCGCGCCGTGCGCCAACCGGCTGTCGGCGCCCGCGAGTTCGCGAGTGGAGACGACAAGTCGTACGGCGTACTCGGCGATCGCGTGGTGTACGAACACCTCGTCGGCGGCGCGCTGGAGCGCGATGAGGCGCTCGGGGGTGAGGACGGGGCGCGCCCGGGGCGGGTCGACGCTCATGCGGTACAGGATCGCGAGCTCCTCGGACTCGCTGGGCGCGCCGACGTCGACCTTGAGCAGGAAGCGGTCGCGCTGGGCTTCGGGGAGTTGGTAGACGCCCTCGGACTCGATGGGGTTCTGGGTGGCGAGGACGAGGAACGGTTCGGGGACGGGGATGGTGGTGCCGCCGATGGAGACCTGGTGCTCGCCCATCACTTCGAGGAGCGCGGACTGCACCTTGGCGGGGGCGCGGTTGATCTCGTCGGCGAGAACGAAGTTGGCGACGACCGGACCCGGTTCGACGCTGAACGTCTCCTGGGACTGGCGGTAGATCCTGGTGCCGGTGATGTCGGACGGGACGAGGTCGGGGGTGAACTGCAGCCTGGCGAACTTGCCGCCGGCCACCTGCGCGAGCGTCTTCGCGGCGAGCGTCTTGGCGACGCCCGGCACGCCCTGGAGCAGGCAGTGGCCGCGGGCCAGGACCGCGGTGAACATCCGCTCCACCATGCGGTCCTGGCCGACGATCACCCGCTTGACCTCGAAGAGCGCTTCTTCGAGGAGCTTGCCCGTGGGGTCTGCGGGGTCTACGGGGTCTACGGAGCCCTCGGGGGACGGGAGTGCGGCGGTCACAGCGCTTCGGCGGGATTGCTCGTGCCCGCCGACGGGGCCTCGGACGGGCTCTCCCCGCTCCCGTCCTTCTCGGGGCAGTCCTCGCGGCTCCAGGCACCGGTTCCGCTGTCGTCCGAGGCCCCCTCCTCCACGACGAACCGAACCTTCTCGCGCGGCGCCTGATCACCGTCGGCGGCAAGCGCGACACCGCCGCCGGCCAGCCCCGCGGCGGCCAGCACGGTGGCGGCGACGACAACTGTCTTACGGGTACGACGTGTCATGGTCAGTGGCTCCTCAGCCGTGTGGACGACATCGGGTACGGGGCCAAGACCATCAGGTGAGGGCGAAAGCGCGCTTAAAGCGGGGCGCTGCCTGCGGGTTTGGGGGCCGGGGGGGGGGCGTTTGTCGGCTGCGGGTGAGTCGTGGCTGGTCGCGCAGTTCCCCGCGCCCCTGAAGTGAACGGGCGCGGGGAACTGCGCCAGACAGGAGCCGCCCCTACGCGTGCTCCGTCCCGCTCTCCAGTTTCTGGCCTCTCAGGAGTACCCATGCCGCCGCGGACGCGGCCAGCAGGACCGCCGCGCCGATGCCTGCCGCGAAGGTGAGGCCGTCGACGAAGGCAGTGCGGGCGGCGTTGAGGAGCGCCTCCGCTTCGGGCAGGGCCGCCGACGCCTCCACCGCTCCGCCGAGGGACTCGTGGGCCGCGGCGGCCACGTCGGGCGACGTACCCGCTGGGGCCGTGAAGCCGCTGTAGACGCCGGTGACGATCGAGCCGAGCAGGGCGATGCCGAGGGCGGCGCCCAGTTCGTACGCCGTCTCGGAGACCGCGGACGCGGCGCCCGCCTGTTCCTTGCGCACGCTGGAGAGGATCACGTCGGCGGTCACGGTGAACGAGAAGCCCGCGCCGACGCCGACGACCAGTAGGGCCCCGCCGAGCAGCGGATAACCGGTGGACTGGCTGAGCAGGGTCAGCGCGCCCAGGGCCAGCCCGATCGCGGCAAGTCCGCCGGCGACGACGGCACGCACCGAGTACCGGCGCGCGACCGTACCGGCGATGAGCCCCGCCACCACCGCACCGATCGCGGCGGGCAGTTCGGCCAGGCCCGCCTCCAACGGCCCTCTCCCCTGCACGAGTTGCAGATACTGCGAGAGGAAGAAGACCAGCCCGGACAGGCCGAGGATGGTCAGCAGATCGGCGAGCACGGCCCCCGAGAAGCCGCGGTGGCGGAACAGCCGCATGTCCAACAGCGGTGTGTTCAGCGTGAGTTGGCGGCGTACGAACCAGAAGAGCGCGGCGGCGCCGAGCAGACCCGCGGCGACCGACTCGCCACTCGGTCCGTGCGCGGCGGCCTCCTTCACCCCGTACACGATGCCGACCATGCCGACGAGGGACAGCAGGACACTGGTGAGGTCCCAGGGGCCGGGCTCGGGGTTGCGGGACTCGGGCAGCAGCTTCACGCCGACGAGGACGAGGACAACCATCACGGGGAGGTTGATCAGGAAGACGGAGCCCCACCAGAAGTGTTCGAGCAGGAAGCCGCCGACGACCGGACCGACAGCCGTGCCGGCCGAGGCGGTCGCGCCCCAGATGCCGATGGCGAGGCTGCGTTCGCGCGGGTCGTGGAAGAGGTTGCGGATCAGCGCGAGGGTGGCGGGCATCAGGGTCGCGCCCGCGACACCGAGCAGCGCCCGCGCCACGATCATCAACTCCGGTGTGCTCGCGTAGGCGTTGAGCACGGATACGAGACCGAACGCGACCGAGCCGATGAGCAGCAGCTTCTTGCGACCGACGCGGTCGCCGAGGCTGCCCATCGAGACGAGCAGTCCGGCGATGACGAAGGAGTAGACGTCGCCGATCCACAGGAGCTGAGTGCCGGAAGGCTTCAGGTCCTCGCTGATATACGGGGTCGCGAGACCGAGTACGGTCGCGTCGACGGCCACCAGCAGCACGGCGAGGACGAGGACGGAGAGCGCGAGCCAGCGGCCCGGACGCTTCTCCACCTCCGCCACGGCGGCCGGCCGCACAGTGCTGGTCATGATTCCTCTCTCCGTAGTGCGCCGCCGAGCAGCAGCTCGACGATCATGTAGTGGAAGTCCTTGGCGGCGACCCGGCCCTCGGTCACGGACCACGCCCCCGAGGCCATGAGCCCGTAGAGGGCCTCGGTGAGCCAGGCGGGGGTGAGGTCGATACGGAACTCGCCGCTCTCCTGGCCGCGGCGGAACAGCGCGCCGATCCGGGCGTCGAGCCGGGCCCAGCCCTCGTTCCGCTCCTCGCCCTCGAACAACTGGTTCTCGGTGTAGAGGAAGGCGAGCAGCCCGGCGGCGCTCTCGAGTTCCTTCACCAGGCGGCGTACGGCCTCGCGAGCGGCGCCCTCGTCGAGCCGCGCCGTCTCCAGCGCCGCCTCGCACTCCTGGATGCCGAGCTCTTCGAGCGCTCGCACGAGCGCGTCGCGCCCGGCGAACTGGCGGTGCAGCGTGGCACGGCTGATCCCGGCCGCCTTGGCGACCTCGTCCATGGTGGCGGTGGATTTCCGGGTCAGCAGGGCCGCGGCACTGCGCAGCACGTATTCGCGATCGACAGCCATGAGACAACCATAGACCACATGAGACATGTCTGTCTCATCAGGTGCGTATGAGTCTCACTGAACCGGTGTTCTCACTGAACCGGTGTTCTCACTGAACCGGTGTTCTCACTGAACCGGTGTTCTCACTGAACCGGTGTTCTCACTGAACCGGTGTTCTCACTGAACCGGTGCTCAAAAGGTGCTCAGTGCCAGGGCAGCTGCCCGCGCCGCTCCCAGTACGCCCCCGGTTCCTCGACCAGCGCGGCGAGCCGGGCCAGCTGCTCGTCGTCGAGGTCGACCACGGCGGCGTGCAGGTTCGACAGGAGTTGCGTGGCGGTGGCCGCGCCGGAGAGGACGACACCGGCCCACGGCTGGCGCAGGACGAGCCCGAGGGCGACCGCGTCGGAGCCGAGGCCCGCCTCCTCGGCGATGGCGCGTACGGCGTCCGGTGCGTGCGGATCGGCGAGACGGCCGTTGGCCATGCCCTCCTTGACGATCACGGTGAGCCCGGCGTCGTGCGCCTCGGCGAGCGCGAGCCCGGCGGAGGTCTCCAGCACGTTGTACGTGGCCTGGACGGTACGGAAGAGGGGCTCTCCGTCGACGGTCACGGCGAGCGCGGTGCGGATCGCCTCGGCCTGGGCGGGACCGCTGGTGGAGAAGCCGACGGTCAGGCCCTGCGCGGCCGACTCGGCCAGCTTGGCGTGCAGTTCCTTGTCGGAGAGCGCCGGGCTGTCCGGAGTCACCGAGTGGATCTGGTAGAGGTCGAGCCGGTCGCCGAGCAGCTCGGCGGTCTCGGCGCGCTGCCGCTCGTACGTCCCGACGCTGTGGTCCTTGACCTCGTGCGCCTCCGCGTCGGCACGCCAGCCCGCTGTGTAGGTGTAGCCCCACTTGCTGCCGATGACGATGTCGTCGACGTCGGGCCGGGCGTGCAGCCAGTCGGCGAGGAACTCCTCGGAGCGGCCGTACGAGCGGGCGACGTCGAAGTAGCGCACGCCCTGGGCGTAGGCGGCGTCGAGGAGTTCGTGGGTGCGGTTGCGCAGCGTCTCGACGCTGCGGTTCTCTCCGAGGTCGTGGTCACGGCCGAGGTTGATGTAGCCGGGGCGGCCGACGGCGGCGAGGCCCAGTCCGATGTGGCAGGTGGGGGTTGTTGCTGTGGCCAGTCGGGCAAAAGGCATCGCGGGCTCCGTTCGGTCGGCTCCGGTACGGCTCTGACCAACGTACCCGCGATGACCTTCGACACCCGCCTCAGAGCTCGGTTCATCGGGTGCTCTGGCGAGCGCGGGTCTTCCGTGGTTGCTCGCGCCCGCGCGGCGGAGCCGCATATCGACGCAGCCCCGCACTCCTGAAGGGGCAGTGGCCTTACCGCTTGGATTTTGCCGTGGCCCACGTGTGTTGGGCCGCCACGTCCTGTTTGACCTCTGCCAGTTGGACGGCGACCGCGCTGGGCGCCGTGCCGCCGCGGCCGTTGCGGGAGGCGAGCGCGCCCGCCACGTTGAGCACGGAACGCACCTCGGGCGTCAGGTGCGCGGAGATCTTCGCGAACTGTTCGTCGGTGAGTCCGTCGAGCTCGATGCCGTCGGCCTCGGCGGCCTTCACGCACTCGCCCGCGACCTCGTGCGCCACACGGAACGGCACGTTCTGCTTGACCAGCCACTCGGCGATGTCGGTGGCGAGCGAGAAGCCGGCCGGGGCCAGCTCCTCCATGCGCTCGCGGTTGACCGTCAGCGTGGCCATCATGCCGGTGAACGCCGGGAGCAGGACCTCCAGTTGGTCGCAGGAGTCGAAGACCGGCTCCTTGTCCTCCTGGAGGTCGCGGTTGTACGCGAGGGGCAGTGCCTTGAGCGTGGCCATCAGGCCCGTCAGGTTGCCGATCAGCCGGCCGGACTTGCCGCGCGCCAGCTCCGCGATGTCCGGGTTCTTCTTCTGCGGCATGATCGACGAGCCGGTCGAGAAGGCGTCGTGGAGGGTGACGAAGGAGAACTCCTTCGTGTTCCAGATGATGACCTCCTCGGCGATCCGGGAGAGGTTCACACCGATCATCGCGGTGATGAAGGCGAACTCGGCGGCGAAGTCACGGGAGGCCGTGCCGTCGATGGAGTTGCCGACGGAGCCGTGCTCGAAACCGAGGTCCTTGGCGACCGACTCCGGGTCGAGGCCCAGCGAGGACCCGGCGAGCGCGCCTGAGCCGTACGGGGACACGGCCGTCCGCTCGTCCCACTGGCGCAGCCGCTCGGCGTCCCGGGACAGGGACTGGGCGTGCGCGAGAACGTGGTGTGCGAAGAGCACCGGCTGGGCGTGCTGAAGGTGCGTACGGCCCGGCATGGCGACGTCCGGGTGGGCCTCGGCGAGGCCGATCAGCGCGTCCTGGAGGTCGGCGATCAGGCCGCCGATGATCCGGGCGTGGTCGCGCAGGTACATCCGGAAGAGCGTGGCGACCTGGTCGTTCCGCGAGCGGCCCGCGCGCAGCTTGCCGCCGAGGTCCGGACCGAGCCGTTCCAGCAGACCCCGCTCCAGGGCGGTGTGGACGTCCTCGTCGGCGATGGTGCCGACGAGGGTGCCGTCCGCGACATCGGTCGCGAGCTGGTCGAGGCCCGCGAGCATGCGCTCCAGCTCGTCGTCGGTGAGGAGGTTCGCCTTGTGCAGCACGCGCGCGTGGGCGCGGGAACCGGCGATGTCGTAGGGCGCGAGCCGCCAGTCGAAGTGCACGGACGCGGACAGCTTGGCCAGGGCCTCGGCGGGACCGTCGGCGAAACGGCCGCCCCAGAGCCGTACGTCACCGCTGTTGCTGCTCACTTGCGCTGCTCCTCAAAGCTGTGGATGTGCGACCGCCTCCCCACGCGTTCAGTGGGGAGGCGGTCGTCAGGCTAGTACGGGGGCGCCCCGTCAGGGGTGCGGGGAACCGCGCGACCAGCCCCCGCAACCCGCACGTCGCGAACCGAACCCGCGCCTACGCGAGATCCCGCTTCGCCGCGATCTTCGACGACAGCGCGAAGATGTCGATGAAGCCCTGCGCCTTGGACTGGTCGAAGGTGTCGCCCGAGTCGTAGGTGGCGAGGTTGAAGTCGTACAGCGACTCCTGGGACTTCCGGCCGGTGACGACGGCGCGGCCGCCGTGCAGGGTCATCCGGATGTCGCCGGAGACGTGCTGGTTGGCCTCGTTGATGAAGCCGTCCAGGGCGCGCTTGAGCGGGGAGAACCACAGGCCGTCGTAGACCAGCTCGCCCCAGCGCTGCTCGACCTGCCGCTTGTAGCGGGCCAGTTCGCGCTCGACCGTGACGTTCTCCAGCTCCTGGTGGGCCGTGATCAGCGCGATCGCGCCCGGAGCCTCGTACACCTCACGGGACTTGATGCCCACGAGCCGGTCCTCGACCATGTCGATCCGGCCGATGCCCTGGGCGCCGGCGCGCTGGTTGAGCTGCTGGATCGCCTGGAGGACGGTGACGGGCTTGCCGTCGATGGCGACCGGGACGCCCGCCTTGAAGGTGACGACGACCTCGTCGGGCTCACGCGGGAGGCCCGGGTTCTGCGTGTACTCGTAGACGTCCTCGATCGGCGCGTTCCAGATGTCCTCCAGGAAGCCCGTCTCGACGGCACGCCCGAAGACGTTCTGGTCGATGGAGTACGGCGACTTCTTGGTGGTGGCGATCGGCAGGCCCTTCTCCTCGCAGAAGGCGATCGCCTTGTCGCGGGTCATCGCGTAGTCGCGGACCGGGGCGATGCACTTGAGGTCGGGGCCGAGGGCCTGGATGCCGGCCTCGAAACGCACCTGGTCGTTGCCCTTGCCGGTGCAGCCATGGGCGACGATGCCGGCGCCGTGCTTGTGGGCGGCGGCGACGAGGTGCTTGACGATGGTCGGCCGGGAGAGGGCGGAGACCAGCGGGTAGCGGTCCATGTAGAGGGCGTTGGCCTTGATCGCCGGGAGGCAGTACTCCTCGGCGAACTCGTCCTTCGCGTCCGCGACCTCGGCCTCGACGGCACCGCAGGCGAGCGCGCGCTTGCGGATGACGTCCAGGTCCTCGCCGCCCTGGCCGACGTCGACCGCAACGGCGATGACCTCGGCGCCCGTCTCCTCGGCGATCCAGCCGATGGCGACGGAGGTGTCCAGACCGCCTGAGTAGGCGAGTACGACGCGCTCGGTCACGGGTTTCTCCTCACAGTGCATTCGCTGACATGCATGAGTATGCAGGACTCTGCATGGTTCGTCAATCTCGGGGATACCGGAAGGCAATCTCGGGGACGTTTGAACGCGCGAAACCGCTTTCTCGTATCTCTCCCCGAACGCAGGCGCCGCGTTTGTAAACCGCAGTCACCGAAGTCACTGAAGCCACCCCCGACCCGAGTGAGGCATCCGCATGTCCAGGGCTCTTCCGAAGTACAACAGGCGCCGCGTGGCGATCATCGGCGGCGCTGCCGCGGTGGCGTTGTCCGGAGCGGTGATCGCCGGCTCCGCCCTCGCCGGGGAGACGTCCAAGAGCAACGCCCAGTCCGCTACGACGAAGGCCTCGCCCGGCACCATCAGCTGCCCGGACGTCGCGTCGCAGCTGCCCGCGATCCCCGCCTCCGCACAGGCCGAGATCGACCGCAACCTCACCCTCCTCGACACCCAGATCGCCGAGGCCAACCAGCGGCTCATCGACACCGTCGGCCAGGGCGGCCCCAACTTCGTCGACAACGCCATCCTCGGCCCGCTCGAGGACAAGCGCATCGCCACCATCAACCGCATGGCCACCGCCATCGGCCGCACCGCCGAGAAGCCCCAGGGCCTCGACTCCCTCGCGACCTGCACCCTCAACGGGTGACGGGCGCCGTGGCCGCCCCGCACGAAGCGCCGGCCGGGGCGGCCACGGTCGCGATTCTCGCGTGGGCAGGATCCTCGCGTTGGCACGATTCTCGCTCTGGCGGGACCCGCACGACCGGAGTCCGTAATTCCTTAGACAGCCAAAGGACTTCCCCTCATAATCGTTAGACATGGGAAAGACTTATGAGCGCATAGACGGCCGACTTCGTACGTTCATCGAGGCGCAGCCCCTCTTCTTCACCGCGACCGCGCCCCTGTCCGGCGACGGCACGGTCAACCTCTCCCCCAAAGGGCTCAGCGGATCGTTCGCGGTCCTCGACGAACTCACCGTGGCGTACCTGGACTTCGCCGGCAGCAACGCCGAGACGATCGCCCACCTGCGTGAGAACGGCCGGATCACCCTGATGTGGTGCGCCTTCCAGGGCCCGCCGAACATCGTGCGCGTGCACGGCCGCGGTGAGCCGGTCTTCCGCGACGACCCGCGCTTCAAGGAACTCCTGACCCATTTCCCAGGCATCGACCCGACCCCGCACGGCCTGCGCGCCATCATCGTCGTGACGGCCGAACTCGTCCGCGACACCTGCGGATACGCCGTGCCCAACATGTCGTACGACGAGGACCGCGACCTGCACGCCAAGCGCTTCGCGCGCGAGGACGATGTCTCGCTGAGCGCGTACTTCGAGAAGAAGGAACACGTGGAAAGCAGCCTGGATGGCCTACCCGGGCTGCCGCTGCCGCTGCCTCCCAGTACCGTCTGAGGCATGCGCCGCCTCGGAGTCGCCGTACTCGCGTCCGCGTCCCTTTTCGTACTGGCCCCCAGCGGCCAATCCCGCCAACTCCCCCTGCCCGAGCGGATGGCGGACACCGGCGGCGGCAGCCAGCTCATAACCGCCCAGGCCTCCCGGACCTCCTCGACGACCGGCACGGTCACCTGGTGGAACCGGCGTGACGGGCGCTGGGTGAAGGCAGGTTCGGCGCCCGCCCGCTTCGGTGCGAAGGGGCTCGTCGAGGGCCGCTCCCGCAGGCAGGGCACGAACACCACGCCGACCGGCCTGTACAAGCTGCCGTACGCGTTCGGCATCAAGCCCGCGCCCAGGGGCACGACGGCGACGTACCGCCGGGTGAAGCAGAGCTCCTGGTGGTGCCAGGACAACAACTCCCGCTCCTACAACCGCTGGACCGAGCCCCGCCCGGCCGACTGCCGCGCCGCCGAGGCCGAGCACCTGATCTCGTACGGGCCGCGGTACGCGCACGCCCTCGTCATCGGCTTCAACTACCAGCGGCCGGTGCGGGGGCGGGGCGCGGGGATCTTCCTGCACGTCAACGGGCGTGGGGCGACGGCCGGTTGCGTGTCCGTGTCCAAGAACGCGATGCGGCGCGTTCTCGACTGGGCCGATCCCGCCCGCAGGCCGCACATCGCGATCGGAACGGACAGCGGGGCGACCTCGATCATCCGCTACTGACCTCGGCGTCGCCATGGGTTACCGCGGGTCGCGGCAGTTCGCGGCTTGCTCGGCGGTCCGTTGAACACACGGCCGCCCCGGGACGTACCAGTGGGCCAAGGGGCCACTCCCCTACCCAGCGTCCCCTCGGAGGAACCGTGAGCACGATCGCCGGCGGTCGCGCCGCGCGGCGCCAGACGTTGCGCCGTATCCGACCTCGCCGCTCCCCCGCCATCCCATTGCTGATCGCCGTGTGGGCAGGTGCGGCGGGCGTGATCTGGCTGTGGTGGAGCAACACCCCGTCCATCGCGGACGACAAGGGCCGGATCCTGAACGCGGGCCGGATCACCGGTCTGCTCGCCGGCTATCTGATGGCGCTCGTGGTGCTGCAGATGGCCCGGGTGCCCGCGCTGGAACGCCGGGTCGGCTCCGACCGGGTCGCGCGCTGGCACGCCATGAGCGGCCGGTACATGCTCTGTCTGACCCTCGCCCACATCGGTCTGACCATGTACGGCATGTCCTTGCAGGCCGGCACCGGGGTCGTCGACCAGACCATCGACTCGGTCAACACCCTGCCCGACATGGGCAAGGCGGCGATCGGCACGGGTCTGCTGCTGTTCATCGGCCTGATCTCCGTCGGCGGGCTGCGCAAACGGATCCCGTACGACACCTGGTACCACATCCATCTGCTCACGTACGCGGCTGTCTACCTGTCCTTCTGGCACCAGCTGTCCACCGGGAACGACTTCGCCGTCGAGCCCGCCGCGACGACGGCCTGGTACGCGCTTTACGGGACCGTGACCGCGCTGGTGCTCTGGTACCGGGTGATCACGCCGATCCGGCTGAACCTGCGGCACCGGATGCGGGTCGAGGAGGTCGTCGAGGAGGCGCCCGGCATCATCTCGGTGCTGATCAGCGGGAAGCGGCTGCACCGCATCGGCGCCGAACCCGGACAGTTCTTTCGCTGGCGGTTCCTGGCGCCGGGCATGCGCCTCAGCTCGCACCCCTACTCGCTGTCGGCGGCGCCCCGCCCCGGTCTGCTGAGGATCACCGTCAAGGCGCTCGGCGACCACAGTTCCGCGTTGAAGGGATTGAAGCGGGGCACGCGGGTGTGGGCGGAGGGCCCGTACGGGGCGCTGACCGCCTCCCGGCGCAGCCGCGGCAAGGTGCTGCTGATGGCCGGCGGGGTGGGGATCACCCCGATGCGTGCGCTGTTCGAGACGCTGCCGGCCGCGCGTGGCGACCTGACGCTGCTGTACCGGGCCAACAGCACACAGGATCTGGCCCTTTGGGACGAGTTGTCGGCCATCGCCGACGAGCGCGGTGCCCGGCTGATGTACGCGGTGAACAGCCCCGACGGGGAGCGTCCGGACATCAACCCGGAGACGCTGCGCCGCAAGATGCCGGACATCGACGACCACGACGTCTTCCTGTGCGGGCCGCCCGGCTTCGCCCAGGACGCGTACAACGCACTGCGCGGCGCGGGCGTGCCGGCCCGCCGCATCCATCACGAGTCGTTCGAGCTCTGAGAGCTGTGAGGAACGGGAGTCCGCACCGATGAAGAAGAGTCATCCCCTGCGACGTGTCGTACTGGCCGGCGCCGCCACCGTGTCCGGGATCGTGCTGCTGCTGACGCTGAAGCCGGGATCGGACGGAGCGTCCGCGTCGGCCGAGGGCACGCCACCACAGCAGCAGCAGCCGGCCGCGCCCCAAGGCGGCGCACAGGCCGCCGGCAACACAGGGCCCCAGACCCTCACCGGCGACGTGGTCAAGACCGACTACGGCAATGTCCAGGTCCGCGTCACCATGGACGGCGGGAAGATCACCTCGGCCGCGGCGTTGCAGTCGCCCAGCGGCGGACGCAGCGACCAGGTCAGCGCCGACTCGGTACCCAAGCTCAACCGGGCCGCGATCGAGACGGGCAGCGCCGACATCGACGCGGTCTCCGGCGCCACCTACACCAGCGGCGGGTACAAGAAGTCCCTGCAGTCGGCCCTGGACAAGGCCGGCTCGTCCTCGGCGGCCGGCGGCTCGGGCAGTGGAAGCGGCTCGGCCGACGCCAGCGGGTCGGGCAGTGGGAGCGGGTCGGGGAGCGGTGCAGGTGCCGCCCAGGCCCAGACCCTCACCGGTACGGCCGTCACGACCGACTACGGTCCCGTGCAGGTCCGTATCACCGTGAGCGGAGGGAAGATCACCAAGGCCGAGGCGGTGCAGCAGCCCAAGGGCGGACGCAGCGACCAGATCAGCGGTGACGCGATGCCCAAGCTCAACCAGTCCGCGGTCGCGGCGGGCAGCGCCGACATCGACTCCGTCTCGGGTGCCACGTACACCAGTGACGGCTACAAGAAGTCCCTGCAGTCGGCCCTGGACCAGGCCGGTGGCTGAACCCGCCGATCCGGCCGCGCCGGCCGCTCCGGCTGAATCCGCCGGGGCGCCCGCGGTGCTGCGTCACGCGGAGGAAGTGATGGGCACGGTCTTCTCCTTCGACGTACGCGGTGGTGATCCCGGGGCCGTGCAGGCCGCGTTGGAGGAGGCCGTCGCCCAACTCCACGCGGTGGACGAGGTGTTCAGCACCTACCGCGAGGACAGCCAGGTCTCACGGCTCGCGCGCGGCGAGCTGACCGTCGACCAGTGCGACCCGGAGGTCGCCGAGGTGCTCGACCTGTGCGCCGAGGCGGAGCGGTTGAGCGACGGCTGGTTCAGCACGACGTACGCGGGTGTCGTCGACCCGACCGGCATGGTGAAGGGCTGGTCGGTCGAGCGCGCGGCACGGCGTCTCGTCGCGGCCGGAGCGACCGGCGTGAGCGTGAACGGCGGCGGTGACGTGCAGATGTACGGCGTGCCGGGGCCGCAGCGGCCCTGGCGGGTGGGCGTGTCCGATCCACTGCGGCCCGGCGGCCTGGCCGCCGTGGTCTCCGCGGCCGGCGTCGACGAGCTGGCTGTGGCCACCTCCGGTTCCGCCGAGCGCGGCACGCACATCGTGGATCCGCGCACCGGCCGCTCCGCGGTCACCGACCTGGTGGCCGTGACCGTGGTGGGCCCCCGGATCACCTGGGCGGACGCCTGGGCGACCGCGGCCTTCGCGATGGGCTCCCGGGAGGCACTCGGCTGGCTGGAGTCGCTCCCGGACGTCGAGGCCCTGCTCATCACGGCGGGCGACGAGGTGCGGTGCACGGGTGGTCTGGCTCAACGGCTGGGCTGAGGTGAGGGCCCCGTAGGGGCCACGGGGAACTGCGCGAGCAACCCCAGACGGCCCGCGGTCAATGCACGAACACACGGGAGTGGAGGCACACCCAGGCCAAGGGCGCGCCTCCACTCCCGTACATGTCAGTGGTTGTTCTGAGCCAGTCGCAGCAAGTGATCGGCCAACGCCTGCCCGCCCGTAGGATCACGACTGATCAGCAGCAACGTGTCGTCCCCGGCAATAGTCCCGAGAATGTCCTGCAGCTCGGCCTGATCGATCGCCGAGGCAAGAAACTGCGCGGCCCCCGGAGGGGTCCGCAGGACCACGAGATTCGCCGAAGCCTCCGCGGAGATCAACAGCTCCGCGGACAGCCTCCGCATCCGCTCCTCCTTCGCCGACTCGCCCAGCGGCGCACGGGGGGTACGGAAACCCCCCTCACTCGGCACCGCGTAGATCAGGTCGCCGTCGTTGTTGCGGATCTTCACCGCGTTCAGCTCGTCCAGATCCCGGGAGAGCGTCGCCTGAGTGACGCTCAGCCCGTCGTCGGCGAGAAGCTTGGCCAACTGGCTCTGCGAACGCACCGGTTGCCGGTTGAGGATGTCCACGATCCGGCGGTGGCGTGCGGTGCGGGTCTGCGGCACGGCAGGCCCGGCGTGCTCGTGATCCTGCGCCTGACTCATCGTCGTCGTCTCATTCTTTGGCTCGTCCGTCCCCGTTGGCTACCGCGTCCAGAACACCGGGAAGGGCCTGGAGCAGCGCGTCCACTTCGTCATCGCCGAGGTTCAGCGGCGGCATCAGCCGTACGACATCGGGGGCGGGCGCGTTCACCAGGAAGCCGGCGTCCTGAGCCGCCTGCTGCACCTGGGGCGCGAGCGGCTCGGTGAGCACGATACCCAGGAGGAGACCCGAGCCACGGACGTAATCGATCAGCGGGTGACCGAGAGACTCGATTCCGTTCCGCAGTTTCTCGCTCGCGGACTTCACGTTCTCCAGGAGCCCCTCGGCCTGAATGGTCTCCAGGACGGCGAGCCCGGCGGCGCAGGCGACCGGGTTGCCGCCGAACGTCGTGCCGTGGTGGCCGGGCTTCAGCAGCTGGGCGGCGCGGCCGAAGGCGATGGTCGCGCCGAGGGGCAGGCCGCCGCCGAGCCCCTTCGCGAGCGTGACGACGTCCGGGAGGACGCCCTCGTGGGCCTGGTACTCGAACCAGTGCCCGGTCCGGCCGACCCCCGTCTGCACCTCGTCGAGGACGAGGAGGGTGCCGGTGGAGGCGGTGATGGCGCGGGCCGCCTTGAGGTAGCCGGGGGGCGGCACGACCACGCCGTTCTCGCCCTGAATGGGCTCGATGACCACCAGCGCGGTGTCCTCGGTGACCGCGGCGGCCAGCGCCTGCGGGTCGCCGAACGGGACGTGTGTGACGTCGCCCGGCAGCGGCAGGAACGGCTCCCGCTTGCCCGGCTGACCGGTGAGCGCGAGCGCGCCCATCGTCCGGCCGTGGAAGCCGCCGTCGGTGGCGACCATGTGCGGACGCCCGGTCAGCCGGCCGATCTTGAAGGCGCCCTCGTTGGCCTCGGCTCCCGAGTTGCAGAAGTACACGCGGCCGTCACGGCCGAAGAGCTGGAGCAGCCGCTCGGCGAGCGCGACGGGCGGTTCGGCGACGAAGAGGTTGGAGACATGGCCGAGCGAGCCGATCTGCTTGCTCACGGCCTCGACGATCGCCGGGTGGGCGTGGCCGAGCGCGTTCACCGCGATGCCGCCGACGAAGTCCAGGTACTCCTTGCCGTCGGCGTCCCAGAGCTTGGCGCCCGCGCCGCGGACGAGGGGCAGCCGCGGGGTGCCGTAGTTGTCCATGAGCGCGCCCTGCCAGCGCGCGGTCAGTTCCTGGTTGCTCACGACTCCCCCTGTTCGTCCGGCACGACCATCGTGCCGATGCCCTCGTCGGTGAAGATCTCCAGCAGGATCGAGTGCTGGACCCGGCCGTCGATGACGCGGGCGGTGTTCACGCCGTTGCGTACGGCGTGCAGGCAGCCCTCCATCTTCGGCACCATGCCGCTGGCCAGGTCGGGCAGCAGCTTCTCCAGCTCTCTCGCGGTGAGCCGGCTGATGACCTCGTCGGAGTTGGGCCAGTCCTCGTAGAGGCCCTCGACGTCGGTGAGGACCATCAGCGTTTCGGCACCAAGCGCCGCAGCGAGTGCCGCAGCCGCCGTATCAGCATTGACGTTGTAGACATGTCCGTCGTCCTGGGAACGAGCGATGGAGGAGATGACCGGGATGCGGCCGTCCGCGAGCAGCGCCTCGATCGCGCCTGTGTCGATCGCGGTGATCTCGCCGACCCGGCCGATGTCGACGAGCTCGCCGTCGATCTCGGGCCTGTGCTGGGTGGCGGTGATGGTGTGCGCGTCCTCGCCGGTGAGCCCTATGGCGAGCGGTCCGTGCTGGTTGAGCAGTCCGACGATCTCGCGCTGGACCTGTCCGGCCAGGACCATGCGTACGACGTCCATGGCCTCCGGGGTGGTGACTCTGAGCCCCGCCTTGAACTCGCTCTCCAGCCCGTGCAGGTCGAGCTGCGCGTTGATCTGCGGGCCGCCGCCGTGCACTACGACGGGTTTGAGCCCCGCCTGGCGCAGGAAGACGACGTCCTGTGCGAAGGCGGCCTTCAGCTCCTCGTTCACCATGGCGTTGCCGCCGAACTTGATGACGACGGTCTTGCCGTTGTGCCGGGTCAGCCAGGGCAGCGCCTCGATGAGGATCTGGGCCTTGGGCAGAGCGGTGTGTTTGCGGGTAGTGCTCATGAGGAATACGCGCTGTTCTCGTGGACGTAGTCGGCGGTGAGGTCGTTGGTCCAGATGGTGGCGGTCTCCTTGCCGGCGGCCAGGTCGGCGACGATGTGGACCTCGCGGTAGCGCATGTCGACCTTGTCGCGGTCCTCGCCGACGCCGCCGTTCTTGCAGACCCAGACGCCGTTGATGGCGACGTTCAGCTGGTCCGGTTCGAAAGCGGCTCGGGTGGTACCGATGGCGGACAGGACACGCCCCCAGTTGGGGTCCTCGCCGTGGATGGCGCACTTGAGGAGGTTGTTGCGGGCGATGGAACGTCCCACCTCGACGGCGTCGTCCTCGCTCGCCGCGTTGACGACCTCGATCTTGATGTCCTTGCTGGCGCCTTCGGCGTCCCGGATCAGCTGCTGGCCCAGGTCGTCGCAGACTTCACGTACGGCCTCGGCGAACTCGGCGTATTCGGGGGTGACTTGAGAGGCACCCGAGGCGAGCAGCAGGACCGTGTCGTTCGTCGACATGCAGCCGTCGGAGTCGACGCGGTCGAAGGTGGTGCGGGTGGCGTCGCGCAGCGCCTTGTCCAGTACGTCGCTCTGGACGTCGGCGTCCGTGGTGAGCACGACGAGCATGGTGGCGAGGCCGGGGGCGAGCATGCCGGCACCCTTGGCCATACCGCCGACAGTCCAGCCGCCCTTCGTCACGACGGCCGTTTTGTGAACGCTGTCGGTGGTCTTGATGGCGATGGCGGCCTTCTCACCGCCGTGCTCGGAGAGTTGCTGAGCGGCGGCCTCAACTCCCGGCAGGAGCTTGTCCATCGGGAGGAGCAGACCGATGAGTCCCGTGGAGGCCACGGCGACCTCGCCCGCGTTCAGGTCGAGCACTTCGGCGACCTTCTCGGCGGTGGCGTGCGTGTCCTGGAAGCCCTTGGGTCCCGTACAGGCGTTGGCACCACCGGAGTTGAGGACGACGGCGGAGACCAGGCCGCCCTTCAGCACCTGCTCGGACCACAGCACCGGCGCGGCCTTCACGCGGTTGGAGGTGAAGACGCCCGCGGCGGCCAGGCGGGGCCCGTTGTTGACCACGAGGGCCAGGTCCGGGTTGCCGTTCTCCTTGATGCCTGCTGCGATGCCGGAGGCGGTGAAGCCCTGGGCAGCGGTGACGCTCACGGTGCGACTCCGATCGTGGAAAGCCCAAGCTCCTCGGGGAGCCCGAGGGCGATGTTCATGCTCTGCACCGCGCCGCCGGCGGTGCCCTTCGTCAGGTTGTCGATGGCGCTGATCGCGATGATGCGGTGGGCAGCCTCGTCGTACGCGACCTGCACTTGAACGGCGTTGGAACCGTAGACGGACGCGGTGGCCGGCCACTGCCCCTCGGGCAGCAGGTGCACGAACGGCTCGTCGGCATACGCCTTCTCGTACGCGGCCCGTACGGACTCGGCGGTGACCCCGGGCTTCGCCTTCGCGTTGCACGTGGCGAGGATGCCGCGGGGCATCGGGGCGAGGGTCGGCGTGAAGGAGACGGTGACGGGCTCACCGGCGGCGGCGCCGAGGTTCTGGATGATCTCGGGGGTGTGCCGATGGCCGCCGCCGACACCGTACGGCGACATGGAACCCATGACCTCACTGCCGAGCAGGTGCGGCTTGGCGGCCTTGCCCGCGCCGGAGGTCCCGGAGGCGGCGACGATCACGGCCTCGTTCTCCGCGAGCCCGGCCGCGTACGCCGGGAAGAGCGCCAGCGAGGTGGCCGTCGGGTAGCAGCCGGGCACCGCGACGCGCTTGGACCCCTCCAGCGCGGCGCGGCCGCCCGGCAGTTCGGGAAGGCCGTAGGGCCAGGTTCCGGCATGGTCGCTGCCGTAGAACTTCTCCCAGTCGGCCGCGTCCTTCAGCCGGAAGTCGGCACCCATGTCGACGACCAGCACGTCCGGGCCGAGCCGCTCGGCGACGGCGGCGGACTGCCCGTGGGGCAGTGCGAGAAAGACGACATCGTGCCCCGCCAGGACATCGGGCGTGGTCTCCTGGAGTACGCGGTCGGCCAGCGGCAGCAGATGCGGCTGCAGCGCGCCCAGCCGCTGTCCCGCGTTGGAGTTGCCGGTCAGAGCGCCGATCTCGATCTCGGGGTGTACCAGGAGCAGGCGCAGCAGTTCCCCGCCCGCGTACCCACTCGCTCCGGCCACCGCCGCACGTACCGCCATGGAACCCTCCTCCTAGATGGCATGACTATACGTTTCGCCGCACGTTTATGCAATCCAGGGGCAGGGTGCCCGTTTCAGGCCCGTTACCTGGCGGGCGGTCTCAGCCCTTGACGGCCTCCGCGATCCGCAGGGCGGCCTGGGTGGGCGTGAGGTGTGTGGTGTCGACCACCTCGGCCTCGGCGTGCAGCCACGTGCGGGCCGCCTCGGCGTAGGGCTCGAGGTATTTGAGACGGAACGGGGAGTCGGGGCCAAGGACAGTGTCGCCCGCGATGCGCCCGCGGAGGGTGTCCTGATCGGCGTGGAGGACGAAGTGCCGTACCGGGATGGCATGTTGGGCCAGGCCGGCGCTGATCTCGCGCCAGTACTGCTCGACCAGGACGGTCATGGGCATCACCAGGGTGCCGCCGGTGTAGTCGAGTACGCGGCGGGCGGTCTCGACGACCAGCGGCCGCCACGGCGGCCAGTGCTGGAAGTTGTCCGTCCCCGGCAGCCCGGGCGTGATGTCCATGAGCGTCTCACCGACCTTCTCGGCGTCGAACACCCGTGAATCCGGGAGGAGTGGCTGCACGAGTGCACTGGTCGTCGTCTTGCCCGCGCCGTGGGTGCCGTTGAGCCATACGATCATGGGCTCGACGCTAGCGGTGTGCGGGGCGCGACCGGTGCCGATCACGTCACGGGCACGGCAGAAGGCCGGTACGGCTTCGGCGTCTCATCGGCGCCGGTCACGTCTCTGAGACTCAGCCTCAAGCGCGAGGATGATCGGGCCAGGTCGGGCCAGGTCAGGATGGAGGGCATCTGCCCAGGGCGCGGGGGTGATCGGACGATGATCAATACTTCGAACGGCAAGATGGGTAGGGGGCAGGAGTGCGTCAATGGGTTACGCAGAGATGCCGGGGAGGCGGAAGGGATGGCCGAATTCTGGCCGGTGGCCGATGTGTTGGCGTACCTGGCCGGGAGCTGGCGCGCGGAGCGCACGGTGCGGGATCTCGCGAGCGGGGCGGAGGGGGCCTTCACCGGGACGACGGCGTTCGAGCCCCTGGACGAGCTGGACGAAGGCGAGTCCGGCCTGCTCCACCACGAGTCCGGCACCTTCGTGTGGCAGGGCGTGGCCCGGCCCGCCGAGCGCACGCTGCGGTTCCTGCCGGGCGACGGGGCGGGGCGGGCAGACGTACGGTTCTCGGACGGCAGCCCCTTCCACGACCTGGACCTGACCTCCGGGCGCCACATCGCCGACCATCCGTGCGCGGCGGACCTCTACCGGGGCGAGTTCACCGTGCGGGACGCGGACCACTGGCGGACGGTCTGGCGGGTGGCCGGCCCGACCAAGGACCTGGTCCTCACCACGGACTACACGCGGAACCACCGCGCCCCATAGGGGCGCGGGGCTGTGACATTTGCGGCTCCGCCGCGCGGGCGCGACCAGCCCCCACGAACCCGCAGGATCATCACTGCACCCCAAGCGGAGCGCTCACGCACTCAGGGGCTGAGCATCGAGGCGGAGGTTCCAGCGCCGGGCCCGGCCCGTGAGCGTGGCCGTCGACAAGGGGCGGACGTCGAGGTTCCAGTACGTCGACGGGGGCGCCATGAGGGCGTAGACGAGCGCGGCGCGTACCACCGCCGGTTCGGCCACGGCGACGATACGGCCGCCGTCGTCGGCGGGGCGGGTGTCCAGCCAGTGACCCACGCGCTGGATGAAGGCCAGCAGCGGCTCACCGTCGTGCGGCGCGGAGTACGGATCCCCGAGCCAGGCGTCCACGGCCTCGGGCTCGCGGGCCATCGCCTCGCCGAGCGTCAGACCGCGCCACCGGCCCATGTCGCAGTCCCGCAGGGCCGGCTGGGCCAGCGGCGCGAGGCCCAGCGCGTCGCCGGTGGCCCGGCTGCGGGGCGTCGGCGAGCAGTACCGCAGCTCGGCCGCCGCCAACGGCACCAGCGCGTGCGCGACGCGCTGCACCTCGTCCCAGCCCGCCTGGTCCAGCGGCCGGTCGTCGTCGAAGCGCTCGGCGAGCAGCGAGGAGCTGCGAGCGGCGGCGATCAGCGTGACCCGAACATGCATGCCGAGATCGTGAGGCCAGGAACGCCGCAGGTCAAGGGCCGATCGACGGCGCACACGGAACGCTCACGGACGGTGGCTCACTCGAGGCCCAGCGCCATCCACTGCTCGGGTTTGTCGAGCGCCTTGAAGCCGAGCTTCTCGTAGACACCGTGCGCGTCATGGGTGGCGAGCAATATGCGGCGCAGGCCCAGGGGTTGAAGGTATTCACGCACGGCGGCGACCAGTGCGGTGCCCATCCCCTTGCCCCGCACGGACCTGTCGACGTACACGTCACACAGCCACGCGAAGGTCGCCTCGTCGGTCACCACCCGTGCGTACGCCACCTGCTCACCCGAAATCGTGTGATAAACCCCGAAGTTGAGCGAACCACCCATAGCCCGCTCTTGCTTCTCACGCGGCCGGTCGATGGCCCAGTACGCGTCGGTGGCGAGCCAGCGGTGAACGCGGTCGACATCGACGCGGTTGGGGTCGGTGGAGATCTCGTAGCCCTCTGCGAGGCCCGGTTCGTCGCTCATGGCGGGAGAGTCGCAGGTCAGGATCTCCCTGTCGAACCGGTTTCCTCGCACGCCGCACGCAGTCTCCGTACGCCCTCCGTGATCTCCCCCGCCCCCGCGACCGCCGCGAAGCTCAACCGCAGGTGCGCCGCCGGGGGTTCGGCGCTGAAGTAGGGGCGGCCTGGAGTGACGGCCACGCCCGCGCGCAGGGCTGCCGTGACCAGGGACGGCTCTTCCGTGCCGTCGGGCAGGCGCAGCCACAGGTGGTAGCCGCCGGACGGGATGTGAGGCAGGGAGAGCTCGGGGAGGTTCAGGCGGAGCGCGGCGGTCATGGTGTCGCGGCGGTTCTTCAGCTCCGTCGCGACGGCACGGAGATGGCGGGGCCAGGCGGGCGAACCGACAAGTTCCAGGGCCGCCTCCTGGAGCGGGCGCGGCACGAAGAAGGTGTCGACGACCTGGATCGCGCGCAGCCGTTCCAGTACGGGTCCGCGGGCGGCCAGCGCGCTCACCCGGAAGCTCGGCGAGGTCGCCTTGGTCAGCGAGCAGACGTGCACGACGACTCCGTCGGGGTCGTCCGAGGCCAGCGGACGCGGCAGCGGTCCCGCGTCCTCGTGCACGAGACGGCGTACGAAGTCGTCCTCGATGACGAACGCGCCCGCGTCGCGCGCGATCCGCAGTACCTCGCCCCGGCGCGCGGAGGCGAGGACCGCGCCGGTCGGGTTCTGGAACAGCGGCTGGCAGACGAAGACGCGGGCACCGGTCGCCCTGAAGGCGTCGGCGAGCAGCGCCGGTCGCACGCCGTCCGGGTCCACGGGCACCGGCACGGGCCGCAGTCCGGCCGCGCGAGCGATCGCCAGCATGCCGGGATACGTGGGCGACTCGACGAGGACCGGAGCGCCGGGCGGGGCGAGTGCGCGCAGCGCGGTGGTCAGCGCGGACTGGCCGCCCGCGGTGATCAGCACCTCGGCGGCGGTGATGGCGCCGCCGATGCCCCGCGCGAACCACTCGCGCAGCTCCGGCAGACCGTCCACCGGTGGACGCCCCCAGGCGCCGGGACGCCGGCCCGCGCGGGAGAGGGCCGCCGCCATCGCCCGCTCAGGTTGCAGGGAAGGGTGCAGATAGCCGCCGTTGAACTCGACGACTCCGGGCGGCGGGACGGCCAGCGTGACCAGTACCCCGGAGGCGTCCACGGTGCGCGGCACGAGTTCGGCGGCGGCGTCCGCGCTGAGCGCGACCTCCTGCCAGGAGGTGTCCCCGACGGCCGGCCCGTCGCCACGCGGCCGGGCCCGGAACGCCCCGGCTCCGGGTCGCGTGACCACCAGCCCCTCGGCGGCCAGCTGAGCCAGCGCCCGCGACACGGTCACGGGGCTCACCCGGAACCGTTCGACGAGCACCCGACTCGATGGCAGCTTTCCACCGGGAGAGTAGCGGTCCAGCTCACCTCGCAGCCGGTTCGCCAGTTCACCCACACTGCTACGCTCATGCATGAGAGCACAGGATAGCGCTACCGCCGAGACGCCGATAGCAGTTCCCGCCGGCACCGAGGCGGTCACAAGCCGAGGCCCCACGCAGCCCACCCTGGCAGCGACCCGTACCGGCACCATCCAGGCCGCCCTCGGCGTAACCGCCTTCTCCCTCACCTTCCCCGCCACCGCCTGGGGCCTGGAGGGCTTCGGCCCCTGGTCCCTCGTGGCCGTACGCACCGTCCTGGCGGCGGTCATCGCGGGCGGCTGTCTCCTGGCCGTGGGGGTGCCCCCGCGCGAGCCAAGCCGAGCGTGGAGGAGTGTCCCGCTCCCCGTTCGCCGTCACTGGGCGAGCCTGGCGGTCGTCGCCGCCGGAGTGGTCCTCGGCTTCCCGATGCTCACGACCCTCGCGCTGGAGACGTCGACCACCGCGCACGCCGCGGTCGTGGTCGGTCTGCTCCCGCTCACCACCGCTCTGCTCTCGGCCCTGCGCGGCGGCACCCGCCCCTCCCGCACCTTCTGGGCGGCGGCGGTCGCGGGCGCCGCCGTGGTGATCGTGTTCACGGTGCAGCAGAGCGGCGGTGCCCTGACCAGCGCGGACGCCTACCTCTTCGGAGCGCTCCTGGTCTGCGCGGCGGGCTACACGGAGGGCGGCCGCCTGGCCCGGGTGATGCCCGGCTGGCAGGTCATCGGCTGGGCGCTGATCCTGTGCCTGCCGCTCACGGTGCCCGCGGCGGCGATCGCGCTGTCGTACGAGCCCGTCCGGCTGACCGCGCACAGCGTCACCGGACTGCTGTGGGTCGCGGCCGGCTCGCAGTTCCTCGGCCTGGTCGTCTGGTACCGCGGTATGGCCGCGATCGGCATCCCGAAGGCCAGCCAGTTGCAGTTGGCGCAGCCGCTGCTCACACTGGTGTGGTCGGTACTGCTCCTTGGCGAGCACTTGACGGCGGCCGCCCCGCTGGCGGCGACGGCTGTGCTCGTCTGCATCGCCGTCACCCAACGGGCGCGAGGCTGAGCGGCACGTACGGACCGGTCGCAACCGGTGCCACCCGCCGTAGACTTGCGGCCACGAACCGCCACTAACCACTACTCCGTGCGACACGAGGAGGCCCTACCGATGCAAGCAACCGTAGGCGACCATCTGCTGGTGCACGGCAGGATCGTCGGGCAGCACGACAAGGTCGCGGAAGTCATCGAAGTACTCGGGCAGCAGGGGAATCCCCCCTACCGCGTCCGCTTCGAGGACGGCCACGAGGCCCTCATGTCGCCCGGCCCCGACTGCGTCGTCCAGCACAAGGACGCCGCCCGCTGAGTCAGCGCGGCGGCCTCACCGACCTCTGGTAGTGGTCGGCGACCACGCGTGCCATCGCGCCGGTCTTGTCCTCCCCCACTTCCTTGGCCGAGAAGAAGACGTGCCCGCGCACCTGCGGGTAGTCCCGGGCGAAGGTGAGGTGCTTGGACAGCTCGGCCGGGTCCTGCCAGGCTTCGGGCTGCGCCGGGTCACCGGCCTTGTAGAGCGCCTCACCGACGTACAGCTTCGTCCCGCTGTCGCGCGCGACCTCCGCCCACCAGGGGATCAGCTTCGCGTAGTCGGCGGCGGCGAAGCCGATGTTCCAGTAGATCTGCGGGCAGATGTAGTCGATCCAGTTCTCGCGGACCCACTTCCTGGTGTCGGCGTGCAGGTCGTCGTACGTCTGCACGCCGGCCTTGGTGTCCGAGCCGTTCGAGTCGGTCGCGATGTTGCGCCACACGCCGAAGGGGCTGATCCCGAACTGCGTGCCCGGCCGGATCTCCTTGATCCGGGCCGCCGTCTCGAGGACCAGCTTGTCGATGTTGTCCCGCCGCCAGGCCGCCTTGTCCGAGAAGTCCCCGCCGTGCGCCGCGAACGCCGCGTCGTCGTCGAAGACCTGGCCCGCGACGGGATACGGGTAGAAGTAGTCGTCCCAGTGCACGGCGTCCACGGCGTACTTCTTCACCGCGTCGAGCATCGCGTCCTGGACGAAGGCACGGACCTCGGGCAGGCCGGGGTTGTAGTAGAGCTTCCCGCCGTACGTCACCACCCAGTCGGGGTGCTTGCGGGCGGGGTGCGAGGCGACGAGCTTGGTCGGGTCGGCGTGATTGGCGATGCGGTACGGGTTGAACCAGGCGTGCAGTTCCAGGCCGCGCGCGTGGGCCTCCTCGACCGCGGTACCGAGCGGGTCCCAGCCGGGGGCCTCACCCTGGACACCGGTGAGGGACTGCGACCAGGGCTCGTACGGCGAGGGCCACAGGGCGTCGGCCGTGGGGCGCACCTGGAAGATCACCGCGTTCAGCTTGCGCTTCACCGCCGTGTCGAGGTGCGCGAGCAGTTCGGCGCGCTGCTGGTCCGCGGTCAGCCCGGGCTTCGACGGCCAGTCCCGGTTCGCGACCGTCGCCAGCCACATGCCGCGCAGCGCGCCACTCGCTTGTCGGCGGCTCGGTTCCCCTCCGGCCATCGCGACGCCCGCCGCCGTACCGCCCCCCACCACGAGCGTCGACAGGGCGGTCACCGCGAACGCCCGGCGTGACATCCGTGGTTTCCGGTGCATCCTGATACCTCCATGTGCCGTGTGCGTGCCCGGTCGCGGCCCGCTTGCGGGACAGCCTGTCATGCGGTACCCGGACAATTGATCAGCAGTCGCCGAAGGTAACGTGCAGGTTTGGAGCAGGCGCCGACCAACGGAGACCTGCGAAGGCCCGATAGCAGGCGAAAGAGGACGAAGTGACGGACACCTGGGGCGATATCGCACGCGTCGGAGTGGTGGGCTGCGGCCAGATGGGAGCGGGTATCGCCGAGGTGTGCGCCCGTGCGGGCCTGGACGTGAAGGTCGCCGAGACCACCGGCGAGGCGCTGGAGATCGGCCGCACCCGGCTCTACAACTCACTCTCCAAGGCGGCCGAGCGCGGCAAGATCTCCGCGGAGGAGCACGACGCCACCCAGGCGCGGCTCACCTTCACCACCGACCTCGGCGAGTTCTCCGACCGCGACCTGGTGATCGAGGCGGTCGTCGAGAACGAGCAGGTGAAGACCGAGATCTTCCAGGTGCTCGACCAGGTGGTGACCCGGCAGGACGCGATCCTCGCCTCCAACACCTCCTCGATCCCGCTGGTGAGGCTCGCCGTGGCCACCTCGCGTCCCGACCAGGTCATCGGCATCCACTTCTTCAACCCGGCTCCGGTGCAGAAGCTCGTCGAGCTGATCCCGGCCCTCACGACCTCGGAGGGCACCCTCAGCCGGGCGCAGGCGCTGGTCGAGAAGATCCTCGGCAAGCACGCGATCCGGGCCCAGGACCGCTCGGGGTTCGTGGTCAACGCGCTGCTGATCCCGTATCTGCTCTCCGCGATCCGGATGTTCGAGTCCGGCATGGCGAGCCGGGAGGACATCGACAACGGCATGGAGCTGGGGTGTGCCCATCCGATGGGCCCGCTCAAGTTGTCGGACCTGATCGGCCTCGACACGGTCGCGTCGGTCGCGTACAGCATGTACGAGGAGTACAAGGAGCCGCTCTACGCCGCTCCCCCGCTGCTCCAGCGCATGGTCGACGCGGGCCGGCTGGGGCGTAAGTCCGGCTCCGGCTTCTACACGTACGCCTGAGCGCTCCCGCGGGTTGTGGGTCGGCTGCGGGTTGTTCGTGGCTGGTCGCTCCCCCCTCTCGGCTTCGCTCGAGCGGGGGACCCCCATCGCGGCGGAGCCGCACAATGTCACAGCCCCGCGCCCCCTGCGGGGCGCCAACA
>NZ_JBQQCG010000070.1:0-63083 GCF_052245575.1 Streptomyces sp. 2A115
TGCCTGTCAGCCGTTCTTTAGTGGCCAGGCCCGGTGTGAGGTCGGCCGGCGGACGACCCGAGTCAGAGGCTCTCGGCCACGACCGGATTGCGCAGGACGCCGATGCCCTCGATCTCCACCTCGATCTCGTCTCCCGGACGGATGGGCCCGACACCGGAAGGCGTGCCGGTCATGATCGCGTCTCCGGGCAGCAGCGTCAGGTAGCGGCTGAGGTAGCTGACGATGTCGGGAACGGCGAGCAGCAGGTCGGCAGTGCTCGCCGACTGCGTGACGGTGCCGTTCACACGGGTCGTCAGCGACAGTCCGGAGGGGTCGAGTTCGGTCGCGATGACCGGTCCGAGGGGGGCGAAGGTGTCCTGCCCCTTACCGATCAGAAGTGTTCCGAATGCGCTTTCCTTGCGCTGGACGATGCGGTCGCTGACGTCATTTCCGCACGTATAGCCGAGGATGAACTCATGAGCCTCGGAGGGCTTCACATGACGGGCTTCCTTTCCGATGACGACGACCAACTCGCCTTCGAAATGGACCAGTTCACCATCCGCCGGATAGACGATGGCGTCACCCGGTCCAATCGCCGCAGTACTCGGCTTCATGAAGCACACGGGAACTTCTGGAACCTCGCGGTCGGTCTCGTCGACGTGCGAGGCGTAGTTGTAGGCGAACCCGAAGATCCGAGGTCGCTCGAGCGGCGGGAGAATGACTGTGTCCCCGACTTCGTCGACGTGCCCCGTAGGGGAAAGCCCGGTGAAGGGATCACCCTCGAATCTCATGATCCTGGCGTCACCGGCTTCGAGTTCTCCGTAGTGACGCACGCCGCCGACGGCATACCTGACGATCCGCACGGAAACCTCCTGCAACTAGGCAGCCGCGGGCGGCTGTAGGGCCCATCCCATAGTGCTAACGTTAGCACGCAGTTGATGATCAACCCGGCGCCCCACTCCTCCAAACGCTGGGCGCGATGAGAGCGCTATCGTTGGCATACGGAAAGTAACGGCACGGGACCAGTCGCTCGAGGGGGCCCCATACGTGATCACGACCAGGGACATCGCCGAACGCCTGGGCGTCTCCGTCTCGACGGTCGGCCGGGCACTCGCCGACGATCCCCGCATCAGCGAGGAGACCAAGTTCCGGGTCCGCCAGGCCGCTTCCGAAATGGGATACGTCGGCAACCGAGCGGCCCGGATGATGCGCGGAGCGTCCAGCAACGTGGTCGGGCTGGTGATCCCGGACATCCGCAACAGCTTCTACGCGACCATCGCGCACGAGATGTCCAAGAACATGGAGGCCGAGGGCTTCCAGTTGATGCTCTCGGAGACCGACGACGACCGGATGGTGGAGCTGCGCCATCTGCGGGAGCTGTCCGCGAACCGCGTGGCGGGCGTCATCATCGTGCCCACCGCGCGCCCGCACGGCGACTCCGTCAAACTCCTGCGCACGGTGCCGCACCTGCAACTGCTGCGCCGCCACCCGTCGCTCGGTTCCCAGTGGTTCGGCGTGGACGACCATGAGGCGCTGCGCCAGGGCACGGCCCACCTGGTGGCCCAGGGCCACACCCGCCTCGCGTACGTGGGCGGCCCCACGGAGCTGCCCACGGGCGCGGAGCGTCTGCGCGGCTTCCGCAGTGCCCTGAGCGAAGGCGGCCTGCCGGACGGCGCCGGGCGCACGGAGCTGGGGCCGCCGTCGTCCGTGGACCACGGCCGCCAGGCGGTGCGCCGGCTGCTGAAGGGGACGGACGCTCCCACCGCTCTCGTACTGGGATCGATCCAGCTCACCCTCGCGGTCCTGGAGGAGTTGTCCGAGCAGGGCGTGAAGGTGCCTGGGGAACTGTCCGTGGTCGGGTTCGGGGACGAGCCGGGGTTTTCCTGGTGGGGTCCCGGACTCACCACGATCGGTCTGCCGATCCAGGAGATGGCCACCGGTTGCGCTTTGTGGCTGATGCGCCGGCTCAAAACCAAGTCGGGCAACGACGGCCCGTACACGTCGGTCTCCCCTGGATCACTGGTCCTGCGCGGCAGCACGGCGCCCCCCGGCGGAAGGGCTCCGACCAGGACCGGATGAGCCACGGGCGACCTCGCCCACAGACACGAAGGCGCCCGGAGCGCATCGCTCCGGGCGCCTTCGTGTTCTCGGCGGCAGGTCAGTACGTTCCGCTGCGCAGCCGGCGCATGGCCCGGGCGGTGCGCGCGAGTTCGTCGAGCATCTGCTCGGCAGCGGCCTCGTGCGGCTTGCCGGGCCGGAAATCGCCGTCCTCGACGAGTTCGTTGACGAACGGGATGCTCACGGTCGGACCGATCGGCAGCATCCTGAGGTTCGCCACGACCTGCTTGGACATCTGCACCGCCCGAGTGCCCGCCGAGACACCCCCGTAGCTGACGAACCCGGCCGGCTTGTGCCGCCACTCCACGACGAGGTAGTCCCACGCGTTCTTCAACGGGGCGGGGAAGCCGCCGTTGTACTCCGGAGTGACGAAGACGAACGCGTCCGACGCGTCGACGAGCCGGCTCCATGCGCGGGTGTGGCTCTTCGTGTACTGCTGCAGCGCGGGCGGATGCGGCTCGTCGAAGAAGGGACGGGCGAGTTCGTACAGGTCGACGGTGCGCGACTCGAACTGGTCGCACTCCGCGGCTCGGAGGGTGAACCAGTCCGCGACGGATCTGCCCACACGTCCAGGACGCGTACTGGCCACAACAGTGGTGAGGGTCATCGGCGCCGCGGAGGGCTCGGGTGCCATATCGGGCTCACTTTCCTCTCGGGCGCGATCCGGCCCGACGGACCCGCGCTCGCCTGTGCTGTCCGTCCGATCCAGGAAGAGCGCAGGTCCGGCGGAGTCCTTGCCGGAGCGCGATGGAATGTGCGAACGATAGCACTGTCGACTCGGCGAGCCAACGGCCGGGGGCAACCGACGACCTCACTGAATCGAAGTTTCACCTGCCTCTTGACACAACCCCCAGGCACTTCGCACGATTGCGCTATCGTTAGCACCAAGAAAGTGCGGGCGGGCAACCCTCGTCACCGCCCTTCGTCTCCGGATTCCCTCGCCGGCCCGGACACGACAACGAACAGAGCCGTTACGACACTTCGCTCGCGTCCGGCGCCGGCGCACCGACTCGGGTGTCAGCGCACGGGGTCCGCCCGCGCCCTTTCGTCGGCGAGGACTTTCCGTGCGCCGGTGGCTGCGGGGTTGCCCGCACTCGGATGACAGACGTGCACACAGGCACGGGCCCCGCCTCATCACCCGATCGTCCGAACTCCGAAAGGTTGCACCGCAATGACAGACGCGCGGATCGCCAAGCTCTACGGCCGCAGGGTGTGGGACTCACGCGGTCGGCCGACCGTCGAAGTCGAGGCCCACCTCGCGGACGGCGCGATCGGGCGGGCCATCGCACCGGCAGGAGCCTCGACGGGCCAGGGCGAGGCGCTCGACCTGCGCGACGGCGGCAGCCGCTTCGGCGGCCTCGACGTCCAGCGTGCGGTCGGCTCGGTGAACCAGGAGATCGCGCCCGCCCTCCTTGACCGGGACGCGACCGATCAGGAAGCCGTCGACCGGCTTCTGGTGGACCTCGACGGAACCCCCGACCGTAGCCGACTCGGCGGCAACGCGATCGTGGCCACGTCCATGGCGGTGCTGCACGCCGCCGCCGCATCGGCGGGCGTGCCACTGTGGCAGCACCTGGCGGGTGGACGGCCGGTCCGTATCCCGCTCCCGGAGATCCAGATCTTCGGCGGCGGCGCCCACGCGGACCGCCGCGTCGACGTCCAGGACTTCATGGTGGTCTGCCCCGCGGCACAGAGCTTCTCCGAGGCCCTGGACTGGACCGCGGAGATCTACCGGGCCGCCGGCAGTCTGATGCGGAAAGCGGGCAAAGCGCAGGGGGTCGCCGACGAAGGCGGCTTCTGGCCGGCGTTCGACTCCAACGAGGAGGCGCTGGAGACACTGACCCAGGCGATCGAGAGCGCGGGCTTCGCCCCCTCGGCCCAGGTCGCCATCTCACTGGATGTCGCGGCCTCGCAGTTCGGCAGCGGCGGACAGTACACGCTGGCCCTGGACGACCGCACCCTGGACACCGAAGCGCTGATCGACATGCTGGGCAGCTGGATCGAGCAGTATCCGATCCTGTCCATCGAGGACCCGGTGGGCGAGGACGACCACGAGGGCATGCTGGAGTTCACCCGGCGCCATGGCCACCGCTGCCAGGTGATCGGCGACGACTACCTGGTCACGAACGCCAAGCGGGTCGAGGCGGCGGCCACCGGCGGAACAGCGAACGCCGTTCTCGTCAAGCCGAACCAGGCCGGTACGGTCACGGAGGCCTTCCAGGCCCTGCAGGCCGGAAAGGAGGCCGGCTTCGGCACGATCGTCTCGGCGCGTTCCGGAGAGACCGAGGACATCACCATCGCCCATCTCAGCGTCGGCTGGGACGCGGGCCAGCTGAAGGTGGGCTCGTTCACCCGCTCCGAGCGAATGGCCAAGTGGAACGAGGTTCTGCGTATCGAGGAGTCCCTCGGTGAATCCGCGGAATTCAGTGGATGGTCCGCATTCACATTCGCCGGTGCCGGGCCCTCGACGACCAAGCCGTAAATCGGCCACGAGATACTACATATCACTGTCATCGAAATCCAGAGCCGATCCGAGCACGGAGACCAGCATGCTGCCACCCGTCAATCTGCGCCCGAGTTTCAACATCACCCGCTCCAGTCACGTTCGCCTCACGGTCGCGGATCTGGCCGAGAGCCGGAACTTCTACGTGAACGTGCTGGGGCTGGTCGTCAGCGACGAGGACGAGCGCACCTGCTACCTCCGCGGCCTGGCCGAAGCCTGCCACCACAGCCTCGTCCTGGAGCTGGACGAGGAGGGCGCCGGCAAGTGCGGGAGGATCGGCTTCCGAGTGTTCTTCGACGAGGACCTCGACCTCGCGTACGCCTGGTTCCGTGAGCGGGGACTGCCCGCCGAGTGGGTCGACGTCCCGTACCAGGGCCGCACCCTGCACGTCAGCGACCCGATCGGCACACCGCTCGAACTGTGCGCGCACATGGAGACGCGGCCGAGGCTGCACATCAACTTCGAACTCCACAAGGGTGCCCACGCGCAGCGGCTGGACCACTACCAGACCTTCGCGCCCGACACCTACGAGCTGTGCGCGTTCTACGGCGAGCTCGGCTTCCGCAACTCGGAGTACCTGGAGCACGGCGACAAGCTGCTGGGTGCCTTCATGTACCGCAAGGGCACCTGCCTCGACCTCGCGATCGTCGAGAACACCGGGCCCGCCCTGCACCACTTCGCCTACACCGTCTCCGAGAGCCATGACATCTTCACCGCCTGCGACTGGGCGGGCATCCAAGGCTACGGCGACGGCGTGGAGCGTGGCCCCGGACGCCACGGTCCGGGCGGGATGCTCTTCGCCTACCTCCGCGACCCCGACGGGCACCGGGTGGAGGTCTTCAACAGCCACTACCAGACGATCGACACCGAGATCGAGCCGGTGCGCTGGGACGCGGGGTCGCTGAGCACCAACGCCCGCTGGGGCCTCCCGGCCCTTGAGAAGTGGTACTTCGAGGCGTCGCCCTTCGTCGGCGTGCCGCAGATTCCGCCGGCCGAGCCGCCGAAGCCGATGTCGCTCGAGCGGTTCCTGCTCGAGCAGCCCACCCCCTGACCTTTCGCCGCTACGTCACCCAAGGAGACGCCATGGCACGAGTCCCCTACCTGCGCCGCGAGGACGCGGATGAGTCGCAGAAGCCCCTGTACGACCGGCTGGAAACCGAACGCAAGGTACCGACGGCGAACATCTTCCTCGCCCTCACCAACGCGCCCACGCAGCTGGACGCCTTCCTGACCTATGCCAACTCACTGCGAGCCGCCGACCTCAGCCCCAAGCTGCGCGAACTGGCGATCCTGACCGTGGGGTACGCGACCCGGTCCGCGTACGAGGTCGCGCACCACCAGTCGCACGGGCTCAAGGCCGGGCTCACCGGGGAACAGCTCGCGGCGGTGGCCGACTTCGAGTCGTCCGGTCTGTTCGACGACACGGAGAAGGCGGTGATGCGCCTCGCCAAGGAGTCCACGCTCCTGGTCGACGTCTCGGACGAGACATGGCGTGCCGCTGCCGACCACCTGACGGACAAGCAGATGGTCGAACTGTCGTTGTCCATCGCCTGGTACAACTCCGGCGTCCGCATCATGGGGCTGCTGGGAATCGACCTCGAGGACAATTACCCGCATCCTTTCCCGAGTTCGTAGGACTCGGCGCCGCAAGGCCCGTCAATACCTGAGATGTGATTACCGAGCCGCCGGTCCGTCGTCTCGGTCGCCGAAAAAGATTTCTCCGTCCCCGATCGTCGGGACGGAGCAGTTTCAAGGAGTATTTCAATGGCGAAAATGCTCGCTGCCCGACTGCACGCGCTCGGTGAGCCGATGTCCGTGGACACGATCGACGTGCCCACCCCACGGCCGACCGACGTGCTGGTACGGGTCAAAGCGTGCGGGATCGTGCCGAACATGGCCAACGTGATCAACAACTGGCCGACCTGGTTCCCGCACCAACCGTTGCCGCGGTTCCCCGCCATCTTCGGCCTGGATGCCGCCGGCGTGGTCGAGCAGGTCGGCGAGGCGGTGCTGCACACCAAGCCGGGTGACCGGGTGTACGTCAACCCGCTGCGGTCCTGCGGCAGTTGCCAGGTGTGCCGGGGCGGTGAACTGAGCCGGTGCCGCTACTTCACGTTGAACGGCTACTTCAGCACGTCCCGTGACGGCCAGCGGATCTTCGACCTGTACCCGTACGGCGGTTTCGCGGAGTACATGACCGCCCCGCAGTACTCGATCGTCAACATCCCTGACACCATGACGTTCGAGCAGGCCGGCAAGCTGGGCTACATCGGAACGTCCTACGGAGCTCTCAAGAACGCCGCCGCCGGCCCCGGCCAGGTAGCGCTGATCGACGGGGTCACGGGAACACTCGGTGTAGCGTCCACGGTGCTCGCGCTGGCCTCCGGCGCCTCCAGGATCCTCGGCACCGGCCGCAACGAGGAGCTCCTCAAGCGCGTGAAGGAACTGGCCCCGGAGCGGATCGAGGTCTTCCGCCTGGGTGACGGCTCCACCGGCGAGTGGGCGAAGTCCCTGACCGGCGGCGAAGGTGCGGACTACGTGATCAGCGCCCTGGGCGCCAAGGCCCCGGTGGAGACGATGCTCGACTCCATGCAGGGTGTCCGCCGGGGCGGCAAGGTGGTCAACGTCGGCGGCGTGGCAGACCGGCTGCCCGTGGACGTGAAGTGGCTCATGGACGAGCAGGTCCAGCTGATCGGCTCCAACTGGTTCACCACCGCCCAGGGGCAGGAACTCGCCGACATGGTGGCCACGGGCACCCTGGACCTGTCCTACCTGCAGGCCAAGCCATTCCCGCTGTCCAAGGTCAACGAGGCGATCTCGGGCCTCGAGGACCGCGACGGCGGATTCAGCAATTACGTCGTCATCCCCTGAGCCGCCGGTCCACAGGTGCGGATCCGGGCCTGCCCGCTCGTCCGGACGCTCCTCGGCCGACAGCGGCCCTGACGCCCATACTCACCCCGCGGCGGTCCTGTTATGCCCTGACTGCTCGCCGCGGGGTGTCCAACCCACCGGCCGTGCACACGGCCGGTGCTCTCGTCGGAACAGGCCCGGCAGGACGGAGGAACCGGTGGAACTGCGCTGGCTGGAATCATTCGTCACCGTCGCGGAGGAACTGCACTTCGCGCGTGCGTCGGACCGTCTGCATCTCGCTCCGTCGGCACTCAGCGCTCAGATCAGGGCGTTGGAGTCACACCTGGGCGTCCGCCTGATCGACCGCGGACGACGCACCCGCCCGGCGCTGACCAGCGCCGGGCAACTGTTCGTCGAGGAGGCGCGGCTGACCCTCGCCCAGGCCGCGCGGGCCGAGGCCGTGGGCCGACGTGCCGGTCGTGGGGAGCTGGGGCACGCCCAGATCGCGTACGTCGCCTCGGCCGCGTTCTCCGGGGTGCTGACCGATGTGCTCACCCGCTGCGCGGCCCCCGGCACACAACTCATCGTACAGGTACGCGAGTTGGAGACGCCGGCGCAGCTGGAAGCGCTGGCCTGCGGGGACGTAGACGTCGGCTTCCTGCGCTGGAGGCCGGAGTACCCGCCCGAAGTCACGGCAACCTGTCTGCTCACCGAAGACGTCGTCCTGGCGCTGCCGGCCGACGCGCCGCTCGCGGCGTACGAAGCGGTACCGGCGGCGAAGCTGTGCGACGAGCAGTTCGTGGCCCCGCACTTCGACGAGGAGTACGGCTGCCGCGACCAGATCCTGGAGGTGGCGGTACAGGGGGGGTTCAGCCCGCGGTGCGCTGCCCCGGTACGGGACTTCATCGCTGCTCTGACACTCGTGGGCGGTGGTCTCGCGGTCGCCCTGGTCCCCGATTCGCTGCGCCGCGTGCAGATCCCCGGGGTGGCCTACCGTCCGCTGGCGGACGTACCGCTGACCACCCGGCTGGTGGGCGCCTACCGCCGGGGCGAGACCTCGCCCGCGGTGCGCGGCGTGATCCGCCGTCTGCGGGAGGCGGCTGCCGCCACGGTCGCCGCCGACTGAAGCCGCGCTGCCCAGGCAGGCGGTCGGTATGCCCTCGCAGGAGATCCCGGACGTGCAGTACGCCGCCTTCTGGCGAAGTCCACGTTCTGCAGTCTGCTCAGGGGCCCTGGACCCGCTCCCCCGGAAGTGCCGTCGCGTTCCTGTCCGGTTGTGCGGTCCGCGATCCCCGACCGCCCCCTCGTGCTCGTCTCTCCGGCCGCCGAGACCCGCCCCGGATCGTGATCGGCTTGGCTCGGCGCGGCACCGCCGGTCAACGACGAGCCGACGCATGTTTGTACGCGGAAAACGCACCATCTGAGCAGGTCAGACGGGGTGTACCCGGCCTAGGCTCAACACCGCACCACATACCGGGTCGGCGGCATTCGACCGCCGCCGGACGGAGGGACAGGCGGAGGAGCACATGACATCTATCAAGCACGTGGGCGTCGTCGGCGCCGGGCAGATGGGCCGGGGCATCACCGAGGTCTGCGCCCGGGCCGGACTGCGCGTCACGTTGTGCGACGTGACCGAGGACAGAGCCCGCGCCGGCCTGGCGGGCGTGGCGGACTCCCTGCTCAAGGCGGAGAAGCGCGGCGCCATCACCCCGGAATACCGCGCTCATGCCCTGGCCGGGGTCTCGGTCACCGCAGACCTCTCCCACTTGTCCGGGGCGGACCTGGTCATCGAGGCCGCCGTCGAGGACGAGCAGGCCAAGACGGCTCTGTTCCGGCAGCTGGACGAGGTGGTCACCGACCCGGCCGCCGTACTGGCCAGCAACACCTCCTCGATCCCCATCGCCCGGCTCGCGGCCGTGACCGGACGGCCGGAGTCAGTGGTCGGCCTCCACTTCTTCAACCCCGTCCCTGTCATGCCGCTGGTCGAGGTGATCCCCTCCTTGCACACGTCGAAGTCCACGGAACTGCGCGTGATTGCCTTCGCGAGCGAGATCCTGGGCAAGAAGACGGTCGTCACGCAGGACCGCGCGGGCTTCGTGGTGAATTCCCTGCTGGTTCCCTACCTGTTGGCAGCAGTGCGGATGGTCAGCTCCGGCACGGCGACGGCGGAGGACATCGACACAGGGATGACCGCCGGTTGCGCTCACCCCATGGGCCCGCTGCGCCTCGCCGACCTCATCGGCCTCGACACCGTGGCGGCGATAGGGGAGGCGCTGTACGAGGAGTACCGCGAACCGCTGTACGCCCCTCCCCCGTTGCTGCGCCGCATGGTCGAGTCGGGACTGCTGGGCCGTAAGTCGGGACAGGGGTTCTTCAGCTACCAGGCGGCCTGAGGGCTCGCAGCACGCGGTGTCGCGCGTACGGGCACCGTACTCCGGGCGTCTTCCTTCTGCGTCTCTGATCAGCCTAGTGATCCCATGCAAGACATAGCTTCTGGCGTGGGTTGTGCCCACTGTGGAGGGGTGGCGTGGGCGTGCAGGTGGAAGCCCGCGCCCAGTGCTGCTCCTCGTGGCCGGTGTCGGCCGGATGGGGGTCCCCCCGGACGGAGTCTGGGGGTGGGTGTGCTGATCGTCGTCACGCCCTGGTGCCGGTGGGCTGCGCGGGGCAGCATCCTCCGGCCCGTTGGTGCGTGTCCCTCCGGACGCTGGCCCGCCGGGCCGCAGGGGCCGATGGGGGAGGGTGCCCTGCGTCGCCTGGGCGTGGGGCGTGTGGATCGGCGCCGGATGGGGCCGGTCTTGGTCCGGTCGGCCCGGCTGGTATCGGCGGTCGGGGTGATGACCGCCTGGGTTTCGAGTTTGTCCACGACCGTGCGGATCGCCATCTGTCCGGTGGCCCGGTCGGTGACGGTCTTGGCCTGGTGGGCGAGGCCGCGTGCGGCGATGCGCTGCCAGGCGCCGTGGTCGCGGTCGCCCTGCCAGCCGCATCCGGCCCGGTCGGGGCAGACGGCCCATTTCCAGCCCGGTGCGGTGGGGCGGTCGGGGGCCTTGCGGTGCCGCAGCGGGGTCAGGCACCTCGGACAGTGCCGGGAGGTGTTGCGCGGCGGGACGGTGACGACGGCGATCCCCACCTCTGCGGCCAGATGCCGCATGCGGTCGGCGATCTGCCCGCGCACCGTCTGGGACAGGCGCGTATTCGTGGTGCGGCCCATGCCCTTGGCTTCCATCGACCGCAGGTTTTCCAGGTAGATCACCGTGGCCTGGGCGGCGATGGCCTGATCCACCGTCCAGCGGGCAGCGGCCCAGGCCAGGGCATCGTTGAGGTTCGACCTGCGGTCGCAGACTTGGCGGATCTCCTCACGGAGCACCTCATGTCTGCCGGTGAGCGAATGCCTGGTGGTGTCGCCGATGAGCCGCTGATACTGGTCGGCCTTGGCGTGCAGGTACTCCGACAGGCGCCGGAGCCGGTGCTGCCTAGCCAGGACGCCGGCGGCCCGGAACTGGGCGCCGTGCCCGCGCGCGGTGATCTGACCGTCGCCGTGCAACCGGGCGGTGCCCGCGGACAGCAGGGTGTTCAAGCCCCAGTCCACACCGAGCGCCACGGTGTGGCCGGTACGGGACGTCTTCGGCACGGCGTGGGTGTAGGCCAGGTCGGCGCGCACCTTCCCGCCCGCAAGGCGCAGGGTGGGCAGGTGCAGCACCGCGCCGGGCGGGACCGTGGGCGGCAGCGTGATGGGGCAGGCTACCCACGTCCAGTCGCGGTAGGAACGCGGGTCGGGTCGGGTGGGCAGCTGCAGACGCAGCAGCGCGCGTTGCGGGTCGTCCTCGCCGCGTTCGATGGTGGCCTGCTGCCCGTCTCACGCCGACAGCAGCAGCATCTGCGCCGCCCCAGGATGGGCCTCCAGCTCGAACACATCAGCGGGCAGACGGCCGTGCTGTGTGGCGAAGGCGCTGATCTGTCGGGTGCGGGAGCGGATCACCTCGACGGGAGATCCGGGCCGCCGGAGACCGCCTCCCGCACCCGGTCCCACTCCTCAGGCGTGCGCCTGCCCGGATCGCACGGCCACGTCTGAAGGACTGCAGACGTCAGCTCGGCCCGCCAGTGGGCCGAGCGCAGGACACGCCCGGCCTGCTCCTGGGCCATGCGCACGAGCCGGTCGTTGACCCTCACGCCCCGGCCGCGGCGGCCGTCCAGCCCAGCCTCCGCAACGCCATCCACGCGTTCGACGGCAGCGTCCGCCCACCCGCGTCCTCACCGGAGGCAAGTGTGTCCACATCGGTGGCGTTCCAGTGCTCGGCCAGCAGGTCGGCGGCCATCCCGGAGACCAGATCGGCGGCGCAGCCTACCCGCTGTGCCAGCACAGCGGCCGACAGCACCTCGCCCGTCTTCTCCACCACGCCCGTACACAGCAGTCCACGGGCACAGGCGGTCCGGGCCGTTTCGCCCTCGCCCAGCGGCAGCTTCCGGCTCACCGGCACTCCCCCTTTCCTGCCCGTGGTGATGTCATCCGATCAACGACACACCCGCGAAAAGGTCACGCATTCGATCCACGCACTCAGACACGACACCGAGACCGGTACCGGACACACGGCACGACACCGACGGGCGATGCATCGCTACGGATGCCAAAGGAAACACGTGAGCCTTCAGCAGTCCGGCCTTCAGCGGTCAGCGGAACGCCGCCTGGCCAGTGATCGCCTGCCCGACGACCAGGGTGTGCATCTCACTGGTGCCTTCGTAGGTCAGGACGGACTCCAGGTTGTTGGCATGGCGCAGCGGCGAGTACTCCAGGGAGATGCCGTTGGCCCCCAGGACGGTGCGGCACTCCCGCGCGATGGCGATCGCCTCCCGAACGTTGTTGAGCTTGCCGACGCTGATCTGCTCGGGCCTGATGCGGTGTTGGTCCTTGAGCCGGCCCAGGTGGATGGCGAGCAGTGCGGCATTGCCCACGGATACGCTCATGTCGGCGAGCTTCTTCTGGGTGAGCTGGAAGGCGCTGATCGGCTTGTCGAACTGCACGCGCGAGTCGGCGTACTCGATGGCCGCCTGCAGCGAGTCGCGGGCCGCGCCGACCGCGCCGAACAGGATGCCGAAGCGGGCCTCGTTCAGGCAGGACAGCGGGCCGCGCAGGCCCTCCGCGAGCGGGAGCCGCGCCGAGTCGGGCAGCCGTACGTTGTCGAAGTACAGCTCCGAGGTGATGGACGCGCGCAACGACATCTTCTGCTTGATGTCCTGTGTGGTGAAGCCGGGCGTTCCGCGAGGCACGAGGAAGCCGCGGACGCCGTCCTCGGTCTGTGCCCAGACGGTGGCCACGTCGGCGATGCCGCCGTTGGTGATCCACATCTTGGAGCCGTTCAGGATCCAGTCTTCGCCGTCGCGGACTGCCCTGGTGCGCATCCCGGAGGGGTTGCTGCCGAAGTCGGGCTCGGTCAGACCGAAGCAGCCGATGGCCTCACCGGCGGCGAGCCGGGGCAGCCACTCCTGCTTCTGCTCCTCCGAGCCCCACTTCCAGATGGAGAACATCGACAGCGAGCCCTGCACGGAGACGAAGCTGCGGAAGCCGGAGTCCGCCGCCTCCAGCTCCAGGCAGGCGAGGCCGTAGCTGACCGCGTTCGTCCCGGCGCAGCCGTACCCTTCGAGGTGCATGCCGAGAACACCCAACTTGCCGAGTTCCGGGGCGAGTTCGCGGGCGAAGTGTGCGTTCTCGAACCACTCGCCGATGTGCGGGCGCACCCGGTCGGCGAGGAACTTGGCGACGGTGGCCTGGATCTCGCGTTCCTCGTCGCTGAGGGTGGAGGAGAGGTCGAGCAGGTCGAGGGGGTCCTTCATGGGCTTGGCGCCGCTCATCGTGAGCTCCTGGGGGTTTGTGGTGATCGGTTGGGTCGTGGTGCCTGCGACGGAAACGGTCAGGTGACCGCTTCGTTCTGTGCGGAGGCGTGGTGGAAAGGGCGGTGCAGAATCTCGGCGGTGTGCTGGCCCAGGCGCGGTGGCGGCAGGCGGTACCGCGCGGGCGTGCCGCTCAGCGTGATGGGGCTCGCGACCTGGCGGGAGGGTCTGCCCTCTGCTCCGTCGGCGGGTGCGACGGGGATGTCTACGATGCCGGGAAGGCCGAGTTTCCGGGCGAAGTCGAACGCCTCGTCGAGGGTGTTGACCGGTCCGGCGGGCACACCCGCGGCCAGCAGGACGGCCGACCAGTGGTCCGCGTCGGCGGCGCCCAGCCGTTCGGTCAGGATGTCCCGCAGTTCGGTGCGGTGGGCGACTCGGTCGGCGTTGGTGCGGAAGCGGTCGTCGAGAGCGAGACCGGGATCCCCGACGAGGTCGGCGAGCGCGGCGAACTGCCGGTCGTTGCCCACTGCGATCGCGATCGGACGATCGGCGGCAGGGAAGGTCTCGTACGGGGCGATGCTCGGGTGCGCGTTGCCCATACGCCCCGGAACCACACCGGCGACGGCGAACGCGGACGCCTGGTTGACCATGGCCGACAGCAGCGAGCTGAGAAGGTTCACCTCCACGTGCTGGCCCTCCCCGGTGGCGTCCCGGTTCCGGAGGGCCGCGAGGATGCCCAGCGAGGCGTGCAGGCCGGTGATCACATCGACCAGGGCCACGCCCGCCTTCACCGGCTCCCCGGCCGCGTCCCCGGTCACGCTCATCAGACCGCCGACGGCCTGCACGAGCAGGTCGTATCCAGGGATCGCCGCGCCCGCACCGCTGCCGAAACCGCTGATCGAGCAGTAGATCAACCCCGGGTGCCGGGCGCGGAGTTCGCGCTGGCCGAGTCCGAGCCGTTCCATCGTGCCGGGGCGGAAGTTCTCCACCAGCACGTCGGACTCGGCGACCAGGGCGCGGGCCTGTTCGAGGCCGATGTCGGTCGTGAGGTCCAGGGTGACGGACTTCTTGTTCCGGTTGACGCCGAGGAAGTAGGTCGACGTGCCGTCGTGGTCCGCCGGAGGGTGCCAGGCCCGGGTGTCGTCCCCGATGCCCGGCCGCTCGACCTTCACCACGTCTGCGCCGAGGTCGGCGAGGAGCATGGTGGCGTAGGGGCCCGCGAGAACCCGGGAGAAGTCGGCGATGCGCAGACCCTCCAGCGCGCCGCGCCCCGCTCCCTCGACGACGCCGGCCCATCCGTCCGGCGTGTTCTGCTGGGTGCCCACGCACCCTCCTCTCTGATTGTCCCGCGTACGCGAGGTGACTGCGTCTCAGCCGTTTGCAGTTACCACCAGCGCTCCGAAGTCGGTGCCGGACGAGTGGGTTCGACGACGGGGAGTCCCTGACCGAGAGGGGCAACAGCCCGTACGACACTCACCCTCGACCCGACCGCGACCGGCTCCGTCCCGGTGACCTGGCAGAGCAGGTTGAAGCCCTCGTCCATCGCGACGAACCACGTGTTGTGCGGGACATGGCCGTGGCGGCGAACGACGACCCCGACGCCCACGCTGCGGTCCCGCTGGAAGGCCGTGGATCCGCAGGCACGGCAGAACGAGCGGCGGTAGGCCGGTGTGCGGCACCAGAGGCAGCGCTGGAAGAGCAGTTCGTCGCAGTCCGCCGGTGCGTTCGGCGTGGCGGGCGCGGTCGTGCCGGCGGTAGCCGCTTCGTTGTCTTCCCTGAACTCGGTGTGTTCACGGGTATCTGTCTGGAGCATCACGGCCTCCTGCATGCAGTTCGGTGACCGGAAACGGTGATCGGAATCCGATATGGCTCCACCACCCTGGCCCTGCCGCGGATCGCCGGTCAACGACGAGCTGACGCATCTTTGTGCGCGGAACGCGTTCCATTCGCTGAGGTCAGAGCTGCTTTCCAGGCGCTAGCCTCACAGCGGAGCCCCGGTTGCGAGCGGGTCCGGTCAGTGCTCAGCTGGACGCCGCCGTACGTTAGTACCGTGCCCGTCGATCACTTCCCGGTGGACGGCCGTGCCCCTCTCCAGGGCCGCTCCGAGAACTGACAGCAGGGGGGGGCGCCTGACGCCCCATCAGAACCAGTGTCAAGTGAGCGTCGAGGCGGCGCGGCCAGCGCCCTGGCAACGCTGGGGCGCCTTCGGCGTCCGCCCAAAGCAGAACGCCAGACCTGCCACGAGCTGGGCATCGGCCCTCGCTGGACCCGTCCCTGGCGGCCGCAGACCAACGGCAAGGTCGAACGCTTCCACCGCGCCCTGCGGGAGGAATGGGCCTACCAGCAGCCCTACACCTCAGAAACCGAACGCCAGGCCGCGTTTCCCGACTGGCTGGACTGGTACACCTACCACCGACCCCACACCGGCATCAGCGGCCAAACACCAGCCAGTCGCGTCACCAACGTGTCCGAACAGCACACCTAGCCACGGGCTCCCGCGGGTCGGGCCTGATTTTCCTCGATCAGGCGCGTGCTCATCCGGTCGGCGAGCGCCGCGATCGTGAGGGAGGGGTTGGCGCCGACCGGCCCCGGCATCGCCGCGCCGTCGGCGATGTACAGGCCGGGCAGTCCGTGCACCTGGCCGTAGGCGTCGCAGACCCCTTCGGCCGGGTGGTGGCTCATCGGGGCCCCGCCGAGCGGATGCACGGTGACGATCCGTCGGAACAACCACATCGGATTGTCCAGGTAGTGAGCGTCCAACTGCTCGGCCAGCTCACCCATCGTCTCCCGTACGCGGGCGAAGTACGCGGCACTCGTCTCCGTGGTCCAGGCCACGTCGAGGAGTCCGTCGCGCAGCCGGCCGACACCGTCCGGTACGTCGCGGCCCATGCCGAGCAGTGGCAGGGTGCCCGCGGACAGGGCGCCCTCGCCCAGCAGGCGGGAGAGTTCGGTGCCGAGCCGGTTGTCGGGCCGGCCGCGCAGCAGGTTCAGCACCAGGCGGGCCAGGAACTCCGCGGTGCGGAAGAGGCTGCCGGTCAGGTCGGCCGATTGGACGAGCCAGTCGGCGAAGCCGGGATATCCGCCGTCCTGGATGTAGAAACCGCGCCCTTGGGCGTCCCCGCCGTCCGTGAAGTCGCCTCCCCGGATCGCGCTGGTGATGACGGGGCCCCGGCTCGCGTCGAGTGCGGGCCCCGGACGGTCACCCTTGGGCAGCAGGAAGGTCAGCAGGTCGCCGTTGCCGGACATACGGGTCCCGAGCGCCCGGCTCAGACCCGGCAGCCGGTCGCGGTTGCTGAGCAGGAGGTACGTCGTGCCGTAGGCGCCGGCCGCCAGGATCAGCCGGTCGCAGGTGACGGTGCGCAGGGGCAGCTTGGCGGTGTCGGTGCGCTTTCCCTCGGCGGCCGGGTCGTGCTCGACGTAACCCACCGCGTAGCCGCCCTTGTCCCGGACGGCGACGGTGCGCACCTCACAGCAGGTGCGGATGTCGGCGGGGTGCGGGTGCGCGGCCGCGGCGGCGGAGAGATAGGTGTGGTCGAGGGTGTTCTTGGCGCCGTCGTTGCAGCCGATGTCGCACTCGCCGACCAGCCGGCAGGTGCGCCGCGGCACGCCGTGCAGGTTGGCGTAGCCCGGGTCGTCGAGCGGCAGTCCGATGGCGGGCGCGGCTCCGGGCCGGGGCGCGAAACTGACGGCCAGGGGCGGGAGTTGCCATTCCAGGCCCAGCTTCTCGGCGGCCCTGCGCATCGCCTGGGTCTTGGGGGTGTCGGTGTAGGCGGGGGCGTGCAGCGGATACGGGGTGGCGCCCAGCATCTTCTCGACCGTGTCGTAGTGCGGATCGAGTTCGGCGCGGGTCACCGGCCAGCTCTCATGGCCGCCGCCGGGCAGCGGATCCTCGCGGACGAACCACTTCTCGGGCTTGCGGAGCAGCACGTTGGCGTAGATGAGGGAGCCGCCGCCGAGGCCGCTGGAGACGACGGAGTCGAACCCGCGGAACGTCCAGACGTCGAACATTCCGTGCAGCCCGGCACTCGGGTCCCAGAAGGCACGGCCCATCTCGCGCGGTGTACGCGGGAAGCTTCCGGGCGGGTACGGGCGGCCTCGTTCGAGCACGATCACCCTCTGTCCGGCCTCGGCGAGCCGGTAGGCGGACACGGCGCCGCCGAAGCCCGATCCGACGACGACGGCATCGACATGTTCGGGAACACCGGGAACACTGGTCGCGGTCATGGCGTGGCCCTCCTGTATCACTGCTCGCTCGCGTTACTGCTGCTCGCTCGCGGCGAGCTGCTTGAGTCCCTGGTCCCGGGTGAGGACGGGCCGGTAGCCGAGCTCCCGCCGCGCCGCACTGTCGTCGACGGTCATCTCCTGCGCGGAGAGCGCGACGAAGGTCCGGGTCACCGGCGGCTCACCCCGCAGACGGAGCACACGCCAGACGGTCTCCGCCGTGAGCGCGGTGGCGGACAGCACCCGGTGCGGCACGGAGCGGTCCGGCAGCACGGTGTTCCTGGTCGCGGCGAGCGAGGTGAGGAAGGTCCGGAACTCCACCGGTTCACCGTCGGTGAGGAAGTACGCCCGTCCGCCCGCGCCGCGCCGCAGGGCGGCCAGGATGCCCGCGGACGCGTTGGCCGCGTGACAGGTGGAGGTGAGGTAGTGGCCGCCGTCGACCCAGGCGAACCGTCCGCGCCGGGCCGCCTCGACGACCGCGGGCAGCACGGTGGTGTCGCCGGGGCCCCACACCAGGCGCGGGCGCACAGCGAGCGTGGTCAGCACGGTGGACGACGCCGCCAGCACCAGGTCCTCGGCCAGCCCCTTGGTCCTGGCGTACTCGCCGGCCGGGCGCGCGGGCCGCGGCCGGGACTCGTCGGCCAGCCGCAGCGGGCGACCGTCGGCCAGTACCGCCTCGGAGCTGACGTGGACGAGCCGGGGGACCCCGGCCTCCCGCGCCGCGCGGACCACGGCCTCGCTTCCCGCCACGTTGACCCGGACGAACTCGCTTCGCGGCCCCCACTGCCCGGTGAACGCGGCCGCGTGGACCACCGCGTCGCAGCCCGCCATCCCCGAGCGCAGCGCCACGGGGTCGAGGAGCCCGCCCTGGACCGCTTCCGCGCCGCGTCCGGTGACCGTGTCCGCCGCGGCGGCGCTGCGTGCCAGTGCCCGTACCGAGTGCCCATCCGCGGCGAGCGCGTGGAGGAGGTGACCGCCGAGGAAGCCGGAGCCCCCGGTGACGAAGACCCTCACGTGCCGGCTCCCGTCGTGGCGGAGGCCAACGGTGTCCAGGACGCCAGGGCCTTCGCCGCGGTCTCCCGGCCGCGCTCGATGACCTCATGGGCCGTGCAGGGGTTGAAGTCGAGGAACCCCGACGCGGTGAACGGCAGCCCGGTGGGCTTGATGAGCAGCATCTCCACTTTTTTCTTCGGAGTGGCCTGCGGGGCCTCGGAGATCAGTTGGTTGACGGTCCCGGCGTGCCGGTAGTCGGCCATCAGCGCGGCGTGCGCGACGTTCTCCGCGAGGAGACCGATGGCTTCGGACAGTGAGCCGGGTGCCGGGGCGGGACGTACGGCGCCCCCGGCCGCGACGACGATCACCCCGTCCGGTTCGTAGGCGAGCGCCGGCTTCAGCGGTGTGTTGGCCACCAGTCCGGCGTCCACGAAGGCGTCGCCGGAGACCGTGCCCGAGGCGAAGAGTAGCGGCACGGCGGTGGTCGCGAGGAGGTGGTCGATGCCGAGGTCCGACTGCCGGAACTCGTCGCTGCGGCGGTGTTCGGGCGGCAGTGCGTTGGTGAACCGCACCACTCCGGCGCCCGCCTGGTCGACGGCCGAGACGATCACCGTACGGCCCTCGCCGACCTGTCGCTGCCCGGCGCCGAAGTAGCGGGTGAAGGTACGGCGGGCCGGTCCGTTGTTCAGCAGCCACATCCACCGGGTCGCGCCGAGGAGGTGTTCGGGGATGCCCCGCCGCGGCCGGCTCAGCAGAGCGCGCACGTCCAGGAGGTTCCAGACGTCGAGCCGGGGCGTGAAGAGGTCGGTGCAGTCGATCGACTCCCACATGCGGGCCAGGTCCTCGGCGTCCAGGCCGGTGCCAAGACCGTACGCGGTGAGGGCTCCGCCGGAGACCCCGGACAGGACGTCGGGCACCAGACGGGCATCGGCCAGCGCGCGTGCCACGCCCACGCTGAAGTAGGCGGCGGGGGCGCCTCCGCCGGAGAAGACCACCGCGAGTTTCACGCCGCACCGCTTTCGACGTCCGCGGGAACCGGCTTCCGGTCCCACGGCAGGTAGGTCTGCGCCAGGCCGCCGGCGAACAGTCGAGCGTACGCGCCCAGGGCCTGCCCGGAGTCGAGCAGCCCGTCGGCCCGGGGGGTGCGGACCGAAGCGAGCAGACGGGCCAGGTCGCCCGCGCCGAGCCGGAGGATTCCCGCGCCCACGATCTCGCCGTCGCCGCCGTTACCACGGCGCAGCCGCACCGCCATCGTGGTGGTGTCCGGCCACAGCCACAGCGGCGCCACGGCGGCGGGCCGCGGCGGTGACGACTTGCGCCCGGTGAGGTGGTAGGGCGTTCCGCGGTGATGGAAGGTCAGTTCGTACTCCATCAGGAGGCTGCCCTCGGCGGCGTCGCCCCGGGGGTCGGGGAAGAGGTGGAACACGCCGTCGGTGAAAGGGATCCGGTTCTTGACGCCGGGGAGTTCCACTTCGCCGGTGAGGCGGCCGGGGCGGCGCGGCTCAGTGGTGAAGGCCCGGGTGTCGTCCACGGTGACCAGGGCGTGCAGGACGAACCGCCAGTCGGTCAGCCGCCCTCGGCGGGCACCGTCCTGCGGGGAGGTGGCGCCCATCGCGAAGGGACCGGACATCTTCTCGCGGAAGGTGAGCGACGTCTGTGTCGTCTGTGTCGTCATGGTGGCCCGCCTCCTAGGCTTCCTTCGATTCCAGGGCGTACTCGAGGTCGTAGAGCGCGTTCGGGTCGACCTTGCGGCGGATGACCGGGTCCTCGCTGGTCAGCGAGTGCATGTAGCGGAACGCCTCGTGCTCGACGGCGAGTTCGTCGATACCGGAGACCAGGGAGCGCAGCACCGGGCCGGTCATCTTCTCCGGGTCGACGCCCAGGTAGAGCATTAGCTCGCAGAAGCCCTTCGGGGTCCGGGCGCTCGCCCCGTCACCGCTGTCGGGACCGGCGTCTGCGCTGCCGGGACCGGAGAGGTACTCGGAGCGGACCGCCTTGACGTAGACCGACACGAAGGTGACGGCCCCGCTGGCCCTCCGCTCCCGCAGGCAGAGCGCGGACAGCTCGCGCAACAGCGTCTCGTAGTGCTCGACCGGCGCGAGGACGATGAACATCCGGGTCGGGTCGCCGACCGTGGAGTCGAGGATCTGGTCGGTGAAGCGCTCGATGTTCTTCGCCGTACCGAACCGCGGCGGAATCAGGATGGCCCCCATGCCCACGTACTTGACGATCTCGTCCAGGGCGCTGGGCAGCCGGCCGGCCCAGTAGCCGAGGAACTGCTGGTAGCCGTAGGCGATCCGGTCATAGATCGACTTGAGAGGGTTCTGCTGGGTCCCGTGGTACGAGGAGAACTGCCCGATCCGCAGGCTGCCGACCGGCAGGGGCAGGTCCGCCCACGCTCCGCGCTCCATCAGCGCGTCCCCCGGGTCGCGGATCAGCCGTGCGGAGCGCTCGACGAAGTCGTCGAAGTCGGTCGTGATGAAGCGGTTGTTGGCCAGTACGGTACGGAACTTGTCGATGCGGATGATCCGTACGGTGAGACTGGTGATCACCCCGTGCCGTCCGGTACCGGCGAGCACCCGCAGGAACCTGTCCCGCTGCTGGTCACGGCTGCACTGGTGGATGTCGCCTGCCCAGTCGACGTACTCCAGCTCCGACACGGTGTCGAGGAACAGCCCGAAGCGGTGCGACGCCGGGCTGATGCCGCCCACCGACGCGAACCCCGCTGCGGTGATGTGGTTGTGGTCCCCGATGATCGACAACCCAAGGCCGCGCTTGGCCAGTTGCTCGTCGACCTGGGCGAGCAACGCCCCCGGTTGCAGGGTGCAGGTCAGGTTCTCCTCGTCGACCTCGACGATCCGGTTCATCCGGGTGGTCAGCAGGAGGGTCCCGCCGTCCGCGGTGACCAGGTTGTTGCTGGAGTGACCACTGCCCCGGATCACGATCTTCTCGTCCAGCTGGCGTGCCTCGCGCACCGCGCGCACCACGTCGGCCGTACCGCGCGGCAGCAGGACTTTGCCGGGCCACTTGGCCTCGACGCCGGGATCTCCGACGCGTTCCCAGTCGTAGGCGAGGCCTGCCAGGGAGTCGTGGGTGAACGTTTCGTGGCTGCTGGGCTCGTACGCCATCGGCACGTCAGGCTCCGTGTTGTTTGAGGAAGTCGAGCATCCGGGGAAAGATGTCGCGGTCGACGCGCTCGCCCATGAAGACGTCCTGGTGGCCGTAGCCCGGGAACACGGCCAGTTCGTGGCGGCCGGGGGCGACCGCTTCGAGCCGCTGGTGGCAGACCACGTTGGAGTCGGTGAAGACCCGGTTGCTGTCCCCGGTGGTCAGCAGCATGGGGGTGTCGATGTCGGCGGCTCCGGCCAGGTAGTCGTCGGGCAGCCGGTCGTACACCGGATCGCCCTTGTCGTACTTGACGGCCCGCCCGGCGCGCACCATGGCGGCCACATGGCGGTAGTAGTGGACCCCGGTGGCGCCGTAGAGGTCGCCGCTGCGCCGGTGGGTGATCTCGTGGAGTTTGTTGTGGCTGTAGAGGGCGGGCCAGCCGGTGCCCCACATCATGCTGAGCATGTGGCAGGAACTCTCGTCGCACTCCTGGTGGAAGAGGTCCACCAGCTGGGCGAAGGCCCAGGCGGGGGTGAACCGCGGTTCGTCTGCCCAGCGGGGGTCGAGATACGGGAAGCCGAGCACGTACTCGGTCAGGTTGGGCGCGACGGCGAGTTTGAAACGGGACCAGTCAGGCACCCGCGGGGTCAGCGCCGCGCTGTTCGCGATGACGCTGGCGATGCCGTCGACCGCGCCGCCGAAGAGACTCATGGTGAACGAGACGGAACCCAGGCAGTGCGCGATCACATGGATCCGGCGGTCGGGGCCGACCTCCGCACGCAGCTCGCGCAGCGCGGCCGGATAGTCGAACAGCGCGATGTCATCCATGGTGTAGCGGTGCCGCCCCCGGTTGTAGGGGTGGCGGTTGCTCATGCGGTAGTCGAGCGTCCATACGTCCGAGTAGCCGTTGTCGAGCAGGCAGGTCACCAGATTTCGGTGCTCGGGCATGATGAACATGTCGCTCGAAGTGGTCAGCCCGTGGATGATCAGCACGACGTCGTCCGAGGCACCCCGCAGGAAGCGCAGCATGCTCAGACCGATTCCGTCATCGGTGGTGAACGGGTGTGTGGTGATCCCCGCGTCCGGTACGCCCTGGAGCGTGAACAGCGGAATGGCACGTGTCACGTCGGTCTCCCCTCGGGAATCGCCCGCTGACGGGCCCCGGGATCGTTTTCGGTACGTGCGCTGAGGAGTTCAGGACGCTACGGACCGCTCTCGTACGGCGTCAACAGCCTTCGGCCCAAGCGGTCAATCGCACGGGGCGCGGCCGGACCAAACACACTCGCAGGCTACGTCGGCGGCTCCCCCGCGGCATCATCTGAAGAGCGTGACGGATGTGTGCGTTCCGCGTCTGACGCACGTTTTTCCGGCCGATCCGCAGCCGTGGCGGCGCCGGCGCCCTCTAACCGGAGGGGCGCAGCACGACCGTGAAGCTACGTCCGTACGAGTGGTGCGTGTCGAAGTCCAGCCGGGTTCCGCCGTAGACCTCGCTCACGCGTACTCCGTCGTCCGGCGTGACCTCCCGCAGCGGCCGACCGCGGAGCAGGACACTGACCGTGTCCCGGCGCATGGTCGGGTCGGACACGGCGACGGTGGTCGGGCCGCGGTGTTCGCGCCGCACGATCACCGAGGCGGGTCCGTCGATGCGCATACGCATCCCGTTGGCCTCGTGCCGGCCGCGTGAAGCTGTTGGCGGCCGTCAGGCCGAGGCCGGTGTGGGTGAAGGCCTGCAGGCGTGGGTGCTGGAATACTCTCCATGGGATTCGCGTGCGGTTGACGTACAGAATCGCGTTGAAGACCTCGCGCGGTTCGATCGAGGCTGGCTGGCGTGTGGGGCTGCGGTCAAAGTCCGCTGCCCGCGAGGCGTGACCCCATGCCTTCCGCTCTTCGGTCGAGGTTCCGTCGCCGCCGGACAGCCCGGCATCAACACCCGCCGACCCACGCCCAAGTGGCGATCACGGCCGACGAAGCAACGGTGGACAGAAAGCCGCCCATGGCCACCACAGCCTGTCGTCCCCCGCTCGCGGGAGCCCTGCGCAGTCGGCGGATACGTTCGCTGGCGCCTTCGGCGCCCGCCTGCAGCGCTCCCGCGCCGAGCGGCATGGCGACCAGGACGGACAATGCCCTGGCCACCGACTCCCTACGGCATCGTCGGGACGCGTGGTCGTCCGCGGCCAGTTCGACGAGCCCGGCCATGGCAGCGCCGGCCAGGCGGAACAGCGGCACGTACGGGAACGCCCCGGCGAGTGAGGCGGCCAGAGCCGCCATCAGGTGATGCCGACCGCGCAGGTGCGCCTGCTCGTGGGCCACGACGGCGGCCACCGTGCCGGGCGGCAGCCGCCGCAGCGCACCCGAGGTGAGCACCACGCGGCCGCCCTTGGTCGGTACGCAGTAGGCCGCCGGCGTCGTGTGTTCCAGGACCACGGCGGGCAGGTCCCCGAATGGACGGGCCAACAGGTCGAGTGCGTCCACGTGGTCACGCCATCCCCTGCGCAGCCGCCAGAGTGTCCTCGTGCCGGTGATGACGCCGCGCAGGCCGACCACCGCGACCCACAGCGCACCCGCTAGGCAGAGGATCACCAAGAGGTGTCCCGCCAAGGCGTCCAGGAGCCGTGTGCAGCACCGGACGAGGTCGGTGGCATGCCACCGCACATGCCGCGCGGACATCACTCCGAATGCCGCCGCTCCGGCCGAAACCGCCACCACGAGCCCCGCCCACAGCGCTATGGCGGCCTGAGGCAGACGCGAGACCCAGGCGGCCCGGGACAGCGCCCAGGGAATCCAGGTCGCGAACACCACCAGATAGCCGGCCAGCAGCGCGAGGCGGATCATGTGCCGGAGTCGTCGTCTTCGGCAGGGAGCTGGTGCAGGGCGGAGCGCAGTGCCGTCGATCGCTCCGAGCCGAGCCCTTCGACGAAGTGGAGGAGCGCGACCTCCGGGTCGGTGCTCTTCCCGAGCACCTGTGTCATGAGGCGGGCGACGCAGGCGTCCCGGGCCTCGACGGGTGCGTAGACATACTGTTTCCCGGACTTGCTGCGGTCCAGCCAGCCCTTGCGGAACAACTTGTACATGGTGGTCATGACCGTGGTGTACGCGAGCGGCTGCGGCCTGGCCGAGTTGATCTCCTCTGCCACGTCGCGAACCGTGACCGGTCCGTCGCCGGCCCAGATCCGGTCCATCACCTCGGCCTCAAGACTTCCCAGATTCCACATCGACCGTCCTCCCCAGCGCGCTGCGATCATAGCGACGGGTGCGAGCCCGGTTCGGTCCCGGATGCCGGTCCTTCGCGTGGCTCGGGTTTCCTGAGTGTGGCGAGCAGGGTGCGTTCAAGTACGGATGCCGCCTCTCCGGCCTTCAGCCGCCGTGCCCTGGTCTCCCCGGCCGCGGTGTGGAGCAGGCTGTAGAAGACCGTGACCAGCCAGGTACGGGGAAGGTCGGTACGGAAGACGCCCTCCTCCTGACCCCGGGCGATGAGCCGGTCGACGCGGTCGAGCACCTTGCGGTGCTGCCGGCGTCGGCGTGGCTCTCCGACGAGCCCTTCGGAGGCGGTCAACAGGAAGGAGTGCTGGTCAAGGATCCGCCAGCAGGAACGGACCATGCGGACCATGCTCTCGTCGGCAGGGCCATTGTCCAGTTCCTGAGTCGCGAGGGCCTTGTCCGCCTCGTTCACCGAGTAGGCCAGGACCGCCTCGAACAACTCCTCACGCGAGGGGAAGTGCGCGTACAGCGTCACCCGGCTGACTCCTGCGGCGCGGGCGACGGCCGTCATGCTGGCGTTCGGGTCCTCGCGGAAGCACTCGAGCCCGGCCGCGACGATGGAGTCGATGTTTCGCTCCGCGTCGGCGCGCCGACGCGGAGTCCCGCCGGACGCGCCGGATGCCGTCCGCGCCGCACCGCCGTACTGCGCGTTGCGGCTGGGAGTCGTAGGCATGGGGGGAGGGTACGCCACCGCCCCTTTTCTCATCCAGAACCGCCGACCTGGGCCTGCCATCCCGCGGTCGCCGCATCGTCCGCCGGTACGAGATGCCGGGAGACGCTGCGCAGTTTCTCGCAAGTCTCCTCGAATTCCCGCTCGGGGCGGGACTCGCCGACGATGCCGGCTCCGGCGCGAAGCCACGTACGCCCGCGACTTCGGTAGACGGTGCGCAGTACCAGGGCGGCGTCCAGGTCGCCCTCGCTGCCCACCGTCAGGACCGCGCCGCTGTACAGGCCTCGGGGTTCGGGCTCGTGACGACGGATCAGGTCGTACGCGGCCGGCTTGGGCACGCCGGACGCGGTGACGGCCGGGAAGACCGCGGCCAGGGCCGGCCAGGGTCCCTCGGCGCGCTCGGCGAGACGGCCGGTGACACGTGAGGCGATGTGCTGGACGCTGCCCCGCTGCTTCACGTCCATCAGCTCCTCGACCCGTACCGACCCGGGGGCACAGACCCCAGTCATCTCGTTCCACGCCACCTGCACCGAAATGGCGTGCTCGTACACCTCCTTGGCGTCCCCGAGCAGTTCGATCCGCAGCTCTGCGTCCTGCGGCGCGTTTCCGGTCAGCGCACGGGTGCCGGCGAGCGGCTGAGTGGAGACGGCGCCGTCGGCGGCGACCTCCACGACCGTTTCCGGACTGAATCCGGCGGCTTCGACCCCGCCGAGACGCAGCAGGAAGGAGCGGGCCGGGTTGTTGGCCCGCCGTCCTGTCACATACGTGCCGACCAGGTCGATTTCCTGCTCGACCTCGACGGTCCGGGAGAGGATGACCTTGTGCAGTTCACCGCTGCGGATGGCCGACACCGCGGCGGACACAGCCGTCTGGTACGGCTCCCGTCCGCCGCCGGAGATGTCCACGGAGCACGCGGGCGCGTGCAGCGGCTCGGAGGCTGTGTCGGCCAGGAGGCCCCGGACCTTGTCCGCCATGGCCGGGTCGGTACATCGGATCAGTGCTTCACCCGAGCCGAGGCGCACCTCCACCGCGGGGACGACGAGATGCAGCAACGGGTCGCCGTCCGGCGGGACCTCTTCGTCCGCCCGGTCGGCGAGCGCGTAGGAGAGCTCGAACGACGCCCAGCCGTATGCCCGCCAGCCGTCGAAGGGCAGGCTGCCGAGCAACTGGCGCACCTGGCGCAGTGGTTCGTCCGCGGCCGGCACCGAGGCGCGTTCCGTACCCGCCCGGAAGTCGACGAAGTCGCGGAAGACCGTGACTTCGGCTTCGGCTCCCCCCGCGTAGCACCACTCGCGCTGTCGTTCGTACACCACGTACTGCTCGTGCGCTCCGCGGCGGGCGAGGCGGGCGGCGTGGAGCATCGGGTCGCCCGGAATCGGCACGGTGAATTCGAAGTAGTGCTGCCGTTCGGCCATGGCTGTCCTCCGGGTTGAAGGTGAGCGGGTCGGATCGGGGCACGCCCACAGACGGGAACCCCCCGGTGGGGCTCCGCGCCGGGATCGCCGGAGCGGAGCTCCGTCCCAGGGTCACCGGGAGCGGGGGCCCACCCCGGGGTCACCTGGGGCGGAGGTCCGCTGCCGTCGCACCGGGGTCGGGCGCGGCGGACCGGGCGAGTTCTCGTTTGTCGACCTTGCCCACGCTGGTCAGGGGGAAGGAGTCGCAGATCCTCACCACGTCGGGGATCTTGTACGCGGCCAGTCCTCGGCTGTGCAGGAAGCCGGCCAGGTCGGACACGTCGTCGTACCCTTCGCGCAGGAGAAGGCAGGCGCAGGTCCGCTCGCCGAGATACGGGTCGGGCACCGGCACCACGGCGGCGTCGAGGACCGCGGGGTGAGCCCGCAGATGGTTCTGCAGTTCGTCCGCGGAGACCTTGTCGCCGCCCCGGTTCACCAGGTCCTTCTCCCTGCCCTCGACGACGAGCCGGCCTTCCGGGGTGAGCCTCACCAGGTCGCCGGTGCGGTAGTAGCCGTCCGCGGTGAAGGCTCGGAGGTTGTACGTGGGCGCGCGGTAGTAGCCGCGCAATGTGTACGGGCCCCGGGTGAGCAGGCTGCCGACGGCGCCGGGCGGGACGTCCCGGTCGGCCTCGTCCACGATCCGTATCTCGTCGTCGGGGCTGAGCGGGAGGCCCTGTGTTGTCGCGACGGTCTCCGGGTCGTCGCCCCGGCGGGTGTAGCTGAGCAGGCCTTCCGCCATGCCGAACACCTGCTGGAGTTCGCAGCCGAGGGCCGGGCCGATGAGCCGGGCCGTGTCCGGGGAGAGACGGGCACCGCCCACTTGAAGGAGCTCCAGGCTGCTGATGTCCGCAGTGTTCCACTGGACGGCCTGGGACCACAGTGCGGCCAGGGGCGGCACGACCGCGGTGACAGTCGCCCTGAACCGTTCGATGGCGGCGAACGCGGTCTCGGGACTGGGCGATGGGCAGAGCGCGACCGTGCCTCCGGCGTGGAGCACGCCGAGGACTCCGGGGCAGGCGAGCGGGAAGTTGTGGCCGATGGGCAGTACCGCGAGGTAGACGCTGTGCTCGTGCAGCGCACAGACTTCGGCACTGGCACGGAGGTTGTAGTAGTAGTCGTCGTGGGTGCGCGGGATCAGCTTGGGCAGCCCGGTCGTACCGCCGGAGACCAGGAGCAGTGCCGGGTCGCTCGCCCGCGGCGCGGGCAACGACCGCGGGAAGGCGTCGATCTCGCGCAGGGAACTGTTCGACCCCGGCTCTCCGGCGACCAGTACATGGCGCAGTGAAGGAGCCTTCGCGCGCACCTCGTCGGCGAGCCCTCGGTAGTCGAAGCCGGTGTCCGGATCCGTGTCGGGGATGACGTAGGCGACGGCGTCGGTGCTCCGGCAGAGGTGAACGGCTTCGCTGCTGCGGTACGCGGGCAGCCCGAGCACCGGCAGGGCGCCGAGGCGGAACAGTGCGAACAGGAGCGGCAACATCTCGGGGACATTGGGAAGTTGGACGACCACCCGGTCTCCGGCGCGGATGCCCAGTTCGGCCAGTCCGGCGGCGAGCCGGTCGCTTCGATCGTCGAGCTCGGCGTAGCTCCACAACAGGTCGCCGTAGCGCAGCGCGGCGGCATCGGGGTGCTTGCGCGCTCTGTCGCGCAACAAGTCGCCCAGCGGCCGTCCCCGCCAGTGGCCGGCACGGCGATACCGTTCGGCGAATTCGGCGGGCCACATAACCACTTCCACGGGATTCACACCCCTCAAATCGAGATTTCCAGGGATCCGGAAACTCTTACTGAACCGTAAAGAATCTGTCTTCCATAAAGATCCAAGTCAATAAACAATCACCCATGAAAAGGCAAAGCAAGAGTCAAGTTCGCTGTGGTTTTGGGGAGATTTGGGGGGATTAAACGGTCACTTACGACATACCCACGCCGGGTACTACTCCTTTGAGTACCTACCTTCCACCGGACGTGCACGGTGCTTTACGTTGGACGATGATCTGAATCCCGTGAATTAACCGCGCTGGCCATCCAGAAAGCGCCGGTAAATCAGCCGGCGAGGCCCCGGAGAGAGGACAGTGATGACGCACCCCGCACCCGCTGTGCAGCGCCGGATCCGCGAGGCCGTGTCCGAAGTGCTCGGCCTGCCGCCCGACGCCGCCGCGGAGACGGACAACCTGATCTCGCACGGGCTCGACTCGATCCGCACCATGGCCCTCGTCGGGCGCTGGCGCTCGGCCGGAGCCGAGGTCGACTACGCGGAACTGGCGAAGGAGCCGACCATCGGCGCCTGGACACGGCTGCTGGCGCAACGGCTCTCCGGTGCGGGGGCCGCGGAGGCGGACCGATGTACCGACGGCCCGCACGGACCGGCCGAGACCGTGACGGACGATGCGGCCGCCTTTCCCCTGACCCCGGTGCAGCAGGCCTACTGGATCGGGCGGACGGACGGCCAGTCGCTGGGCGGCAACGGCTGCCACGCGTACATGGAGTTCGACGGCCGGGGTGTACGGGCCGACCGCCTCGAGTCTGCCGTGCGGGCCCTCATCGCCCGGCACGGCATGCTCAGGGCCCGCTTCCTGGAGGACGGGACCCAACGGGTCGCGGACACCTCGCCGTGGCCGGGGCTCACCGTGCACGACCTGCGGACGTCGCCCGGGGCAGCGGCGGACGAGGCCCTCGACCGCATCCGGGACCAGCTCTCGCACCGGCGGTTCGACGTGGCCGCCGGTCACGTCTTCGACGTCCAGTTGTCCCTGCGTCCCGGCGGTGCCACCCGGATCCACTTCGGGATCGATCTGCTCGTCGCCGACGTGCTCAGCATCCAGCACCTGCTCGCCGAGATGGCGCAGTACTACACCGAACCACACGATGTACACGATGCGCCCGGCCCTTCGGGACCTTCGCCGGCCGAGCCCGCGTACTCCTTCCCCCGCTACCTCAGCGAGCTGGCCGCGCGGCGGCGTTCGTCCAGGGAGGAGGCCCGGGCGTACTGGCGCGACCGGCTCCCCGAGCTGCCCGGCGGTCCCGCGCTGCCGCTGGCCGTGGACCCGGAGCAGGTGGAGCGTCCCAGGTTCACCCGCCGCCTGGCGCGGCTGGCGCCCGACGCCTGGCGCGGGTTCACCGAACGGGCCCGGGCACACGGAGTCACGCCCGCCATGGCCCTGGCCGCCGCCTACAGCGAGGTGCTCGGTGCCTGGAGCGCCCAGCAACGATTCGTACTGAATCTCCCGCTCTTCGACCGGCAGCCCCTGCACCCCGAGGTGGGCGGCCTGGTCGCCGACTTCACCAATCTCGTTCTGGTGACGGCCGACACCTCGGACGACGGGCCGTTCGTCGAGCACGCCCGACGGCTGCAGGCACAGTTCCAGAGCGATGTGGCACACGCCGAGTACTCCGCGGTCGAGGTGTTGCGCGACCTGGCGCGTGCCCGGCCCGGAGACCGGGCGTCCGCTCCCGTCGTGTTCGCCAGCAACCTCGGCTCCGCGTTCGTCGACGAGCGGTTCCGGAACACGCTGGGCGAGTTCGGCTGGATGATCTCCCAGACCCCGCAGGTATGGCTGGACCACCAGTTGTACGAGGACTCCGGGGGGCTGCTGCTCGCCTGGGACGCGGCCGAGGAGCTGTTCCCGGACGGCTTGCTGGACGCCATGTTCAGCGCGTACGAGCGACTCGTCGGGGCCCTCGCCACCACGGACGGTGCCTGGTCCTCCCCCGTCCCCGCGCTCCTGCCCGATCGGCAGCGCGCCACCCGCGAGCGCGTCAACGACACCGGTGCCCCGGAGACCGGACAACTGTTGCACGACGCCGTGGTCCGGGCGGCGCGGTGTCAGGGCCATCACATCGCGCTGCGCTGGGGCACCGACGGACGGATGAGCTACGACGAACTCCTGCACCGCGCCCTCGCCGTGGCCCGCGAACTCCGCGCGCGCCGGGTACGGGCCGGTGAACCGGTCGCCGTCGTCCTGGACAAGGGCTGGGAGCAGATCGTCGCCGTACTCGGCATCCTGCTCGCCGGCGGCGCCTACCTGCCCGTGGACACCAATCAGCCGCCGGCCCGCCGGGACGTCATGCTCGCGGACGCCGGAGTACGTGAGGTACTCACCCACTCCCGGTCAGAGGCCTTCGGGGAACTCCCCGCCGCACTGCACACCGTCGAGGTGGACGTGCTGGCCCCCGCTCCCCCCGGGACGGCGCTGCCCGAACCGACGGTGAGCGGCGACGACCTCGCGTACGTCATCTACACGTCGGGCTCGACCGGCCGCCCGAAGGGCGTGATGATCAGCCACCGGAGCGCGGTCAACACCGTCACGGACATCAACCACCGGTTCAAGATCACTTCCGAGGACCGCGGACTCGCCCTCGCCGCCCTGGGATTCGACCTCTCCGTGTACGACATCTTCGGCCTGCTCGGCGTCGGAGCCTGTCTCGTCCTGCCGGACCCCGAACGCCGCGGCGATCCCTCGCACTGGGCGGAACTCATCGACCGGCACGGCGTCACCGTGTGGAACTCCGTACCGGCACAGCTGCAGATGCTCCAGCACTACGCGGAGAGTGAACCCGCGGTCGGTCTGGGCACACTCCGGCTCGCCCTGATGTCCGGGGACTGGATACCGGTGACTCTCCCGGACGCCGTCCGCCGTCGCTGTCCCGGCCTCGAACTCATCAGCCTCGGGGGTGCCACGGAAGCGGCTATCTGGTCGATCTACCACCCCATCGGTGACGTACCCGCCACCTGGCGCAGCATCCCGTACGGCACACCGCTGGCCAACCAGACCTTCCACGTACTGGACGCGGCCCTGCGTCCCCGCCCCGAACTCGTCCCGGGAGAGTTGTGGATCGGCGGTGTCGGCGTCGCCATGGGCTATCTGGGCGACGAGCAGCGCACCGCCGAGCGGTTCGTCACCCACCCCGCCACCGGGGAGCGCCTCTACCGCACCGGCGATCTCGGCCGGTACCTCCCGGACGGCAGCATCGAGTTCCTCGGCCGTGAGGACACCCAGGTGAAGGTGCGCGGGCACCGGATCGAACTGGCCGAGATCGAGGCCGCCTTGCTCGCACATCCGGACGTCGGAACCACCGCTGTCGTCGTCGACGGCACGAGCTCCGCGAACCGGCGCATAGCGGCCGTGGTGACCGGCAGTCGCCGCGAAGAATCCGCCTCAGCGGCCGAGGAGACCCGTGTGCTGGCCGAGGTCGCTCACGCCATGGGCGCGCGAACGGCCGGACGGACAGAGCTCGTTCACGTCGAGGCGGAGCAACAGCGGCTGAACCGGACGGCGTTCACGGCGATGGCGGCGGCCCTGCGCACTCTGGGTGCCTTCCCACCGGACGCCGAACCGCCGACGGCGGAGCAGGTGCTGCGACGCGCGGGTGTGCCACCCCGCTTCCACCGTGTCGTACGCCGTTGGCTCGCGGCACTGGAAGGCGCGGGCCTGGTGCACCGCGACCCGGACACCGGACGCTACCGGGACCTGATGCCGGCCGATGCCGGACTGCTCACCGGGGAACTGCACCGACTGGAGACCGAGGGCTGCGAACCGCTGTGGACCACGCCCGTCCTTCCGCTGCTCACGACGAGCATGCGGCGGCTGCCCGAACTGCTGCGCGGCGAGCTGGATCAGGTCCGGCTGCTGTTCCCCGACGGCGAGTCGGAGTCCGCCCGGTCGCTGTACGCGGACAACACGATCATGCGGTATCTCAACCGGGCCACCGCGGGCGTCGCCGCGCACCTCGCCGCCGGCGCGGGCCCCGGACGCCCCTTGCGCATTCTCGAAGCCGGGGCCGGGGTCGGGGCGACGACGGACCAGATGATCTCCGTGCTGCCCACGGCCACGGGGACTCCCGGGATGGAGCCCGACTACCTGTTCACCGACGTGTCGCACTTCTTCCTCAACGAGGCACGGAACCGGTTCGCCACCCATCAGTGGCTGCGCTACGGCCTGTTCGACTTCAATGCCGACTACCGCGCCCAGGGGTTCCGGCCGCAGAGCTTCGACATGATCGTGGTCGCCAACGCACTCCACAACGCCCGCGACATCGACGCCGTGCTCGGCAGACTGCGGGAACTGCTCGCTCCCGGCGGCTGGCTGGTCTTCACCGAACTCGCCGTGGACCGCCCCGACCTGATGACCTGGATGGAGTTCCTCATCCAACTCGACGGCACCACACCGGACACAGAGGGAGACTTCGATGACCGGCGGCGCGGGCGCGACCAGACCTTCTTCAACGTGGACGAGTGGCGCACCCTGCTCGCCGAGGCCGGGGCGCAGGCGATGCTGGTACTCCCCGAGGACGGCGGCGACCTCGCCCCGTTCGGCCAGCACCTGATCGCGGCCACCTTCAAGCGGGACCGGGCCGACATCGATCTGGAGGACCTGCGCGAGCATCTTTGCGAACAACTCCCCGAGTACATGATCCCGTCCCACATCGAGACGGTCGAGGAACTGCCCCTCAGCTCGAACGGCAAGGTCGACCGCAAGACCGTGCTCTCCTGGGTCGCCGAGGGCCGGCACGAGGACGCGGTGCGCTCGGCGCCCCCGCTGGACGGTCTGGAACGGCGACTGGCCGCCATGTGGGCGGACCTGCTCTCCGTACCCGCGGTCGCCCGTGACGACAACTTCCACGAGCTCGGCGGGGACTCCCTGCTCGTCGCCCAGTTCATCGGACGACTCCGCCGTGAGCTGCCGGGGGCCGGGACGCTGTCCTTCGACGAACTGCTGCGGACCATGGTGCGCCGACCCACTCTCGCCGCAGTCGCGGAGCGGCTTCGGCAGACGGACCAAGGGGTGACGGACGGAGACACGGCGGACGGAGAGGTGACGGGCGGAGAGGTGGCAGACCGGTGAACCCGACGAAACCCGGGGCCACCGGCCTCGCTCAGGAGTGGCTGCGCAGCCCTCGGCCGCGACGTCGCACGCGGCTGCGCCTCGTCTGCTTCCCGCACGCGGGCGGATCGGCCCGCTTCTTCTACCCGTGGCTGCGTGAACTCCCCGTGGGAGTCGAGCTGCTGGCAGTTCAGTACCCGGGACGCGACGATCGTCTCGACGAGCCCGTGCCGGCCCGGATGGACCTGCTGGCCGACCCCCTCGCCGAGGCCGTGGCCGAGGTCGCCGACGTACCGCTGGTGCTGTTCGGACACAGCATGGGGGCATCCGTCGCCTTCGAAGTGGCACGCCGCCTCGAGGGCCGGTCCCCCGGTCTCGTACGCCACTTGTTCATCTCGGCGCGGCCGGCCCCCTTCAACACCGACGCCGGGAACGGACGGCCACGGGACGACGACACCCTGGTCCGAGAACTGGCCCGGCTCGGCGGGACGGATTCGACGCTGTTCGACGATCCGGAGATCCGCGCCACGCTCCTGCCCGCCATTCGCGGGGACTACCGGCTGATCGAGGCCTACCGCTACCGGGCAGGCCCGCCGCTCACCTGCGCCACGACAGCCGTGGTGGGAAGCCACGACCCGGAAGTCCCCAACCGGCTCGCGGAAGGCTGGCAGGCGGCCACCACCGGCACCTTCACCCTGCGCGTCATGCAGGGCGGCCACTTCTACCTGACCGACCGCAGGTCCGAACTGATCGCCTACCTGCTCACCGCGCTCGGCATGCGAGGCAGCCACCGAGACGGCCACGCCTCGACACCCTGACCCGGGCCACGCCCGCCGCATGCGGCTCATGCCCAGGAACCGGACTACTTCATGGAGGACGCGTGAGCGGGCTCGACCACGACGGACACAAGTGCGGGCCCACGTCCGAGGACGGTTCCCGGTGAACGATCCGCTCGCCAAACCCCGCGAGTCGTGCGGCGTGGTCGGCGCCTGGGGCCCGGCCGCACCGGCCGTGCGCAGCATGCTCATCGCCCTCCAGCACCGCGGGCAGCAGAGCGCCGGCATCGCCGTCTGCCGAAGCTCCGGCATCGAGTGCCGAACCGGATCCGGGCGAGTGACGGACGTCTTCCCTGACCCCGACCCACGTGCGCTGCGGGGCGGGGCGGGGGCCATCGGACATGTGCGGTACGCGACGTCGGGCGGCGCGGGACCCGACGACGAGTCGGCTCAGCCCCTCGTGATGGACGGTGACGCGAGCGGCACTGTCGCCCTGGCCCACAACGGCACACTCGTCAACACCGACGAGGCCCGTGCCACGCTGGGCATATCCGCCGGTGCCACGGACAGCGCCGTCCTCGGCCGGCTGCTCACCTCGGCCATGGCCGACAGCGGTGTGACCTTGTTCCAGGCGCTCCACGAAGTACTGCCGCAGGTCACCGGCGCGTACTCCCTGGTGCTCACCGACGGCCGCCGGATGTACGGGGCCCGCGATCCCCAGGCGTTCCGGCCCCTGTGCCTGGGTCAGCTCGACGACACCTGGCTGCTGGCATCGGAGTCCGCCGCGATCGCCGCCACCGGCGGAACCTTCGTCCGTGAACTGGAGCCCGGCGAGGTCCTGGAGGCCGATGCCGACGGTATCCACAGCAGCCGTCTCGACGTGCTGGGGGCCCGGCGCGCCTCATGTGTGTTCGAGCATGTGTACTTCGCCCGGGCCGACTCGCGTATCGGCGGCCGGAGCGTGTACGAGGCGCGGTACGCGGCCGGACTGGCGCTGGCCGCGTGCGCACCTCCGCCGCCGTCCTCGGACGTGGTGGTGGCCGTGCCCGACACGGCCCGGGTGGCAGCCGACGGCTACGCCTGGCAGGCCGGACTTCCCACCGTGCAGGGGCTGTTGCGGCACGAAGGCGTGGGCCGTTCCTTCATCGCCGGTGACCGGGCGGGCCGCGAGGCCGCCGTCCGGCAGAAGCTGTCCGCCGTGCCTGCCGCGGTCGCCGGACGCGAGGTCGTCCTCATCGACGACTCGCTGGTCCGGGGCACCACCATGACCGCGGTGGTGGCCATGCTCCGGGCGGCCGGGGCGCGCGCCGTCCACCTGCGGATCGCATCCCCACCGCACCGCTGGCCGTGCTTCTACGGCATCGACACCGGGCGGGGGGACGCGCTGCTCGGCGCGCAGGTTCCGCCCGACCGGCTGGCCGGGCATCTCGGCTGCGACAGCGCCGAGTTCCTGCCGCTCGAAACCCTGCTGGACACGGTCGGCGGAGACCCGGACACCTACTGCACCGCCTGCCTCGACGGCCGGTTCCCCACCGCGGTGGACCTCCGGGACGGGGCCTTCCTACAGCAGCAGCGCTGACACGACTCGTGCCGCACCGGTCAACCGGAGGGAACCGATGGGTACCTCACTGCAGATCCAAGTCCTCAATCTCCTCTCAGCGGCCGGCTGCCCGATGCAGGGACGCCAAGTGCAGGAGCAGCTCAACAAGGAACGGGAGGACCGGCTCGCCTACACCACGGTCCTGACCGTGCTGACCAGGCTGGTGGACAACGGGGCCGCCGCCCGCCACCGCAAGGGGCGGCACTACGTCTACCACGCCACCTGCCGTGACGAGGTGGGCCTGGCCGTGCGAAAGGTACTCACCAGTTTCGGGACCGACGCAGTCGCCCACTTCGTCGACCAGGCGTACGCCGATCCCGCGCTGCGGGCGGAACTGCGCCTGGCCGTCGACGAGTCGGCGCTACTGCGCGAATCCTCCTAGCGTCGCGAGAACGCGGTCGCGCAGGCGCCGCACGGTCTCCTCCGCGCAACGCGCCCCGTCGTACCACCAGTCGACGTGGATCCTGCCGGACTGCCGGTAGGTGCGCACATCGAGCGCGTGACCACGAGCCACGGCGGGCTCGCCGAGTGGGAGGTCACCCAGTGGTACGGCCTGGAGCGGAGCCCGGCGGGTGGTGGCGGTCCCCTCTTTTCGCACTCCGCCGTCGGTGAAGGTCACGTCCGCCGCGGACAGCCGTCGCAGGGCCTCGGCCGTCTGCGAGTGGAGATGACGCAGTACGCCGTAGTGCACGCCGTGGAACGGCACGCTGTCCAGCGCCTCGCGCGTACGGCTCAGCAGGTCCGCCGGTCCGTTGCGGTTCGCCCCGACGAGGAGCGGATGCGCGGAGGTGCAGCGGCCCACGGTCCGGCTGAGGTCGATACCGGGGAACTCGCCGTTGCGCGCGCTGTCCATGATGTCGATCAGTACCTCCTCGCCGTCCGCCTCCTCGGCGAGCGCCCCGGACACGGCCGCGAGCACCAGCGTGCCCGGCCCCATGCGCTCCCGCCTCTGGATCGCCCGGAGCGAGCCCGTCAGTGACGCGTCGACGGTGCCGCGCAGGAGGCGTACGGCCCCTCGGGCTCCCGGTGTGCCCGGGACGTCGCCGGCTCCGGACGCGAGCGCCGGCCGTGCACCGGCCCGGCGCAGGAGGTCCAGCCAGAAGGGGCGTTCGAGCAGCACGGCGTCGTCGAGCGCCCAGGTCGTCAGGCAGTCGGACCAGGTCCGCCATGTCGTGCTGACGGCGGGCAGGTTCACCGGCCGTCCGGCGAGAAGCTGGCGGCAGGCGGTGGCCACGTCCTCGGCGAGCAGGCGCTGTGCGGTGAGGTCGATCGCCGTGGCATGCACCAGGAGCACGAGGTGACGACCGTTCTCCGGCCCTGCGTCGACGAGTACCGCCTCCACGGCGGCGCGCCCGGCGGGGTCGCGGCGGCCCCGAACCTCGGCAGCGGCGGCGTCGACCAGCGCGGCCGGGTCCACCTGGCCGTTCTCCTCCCATGGCACGACGGTCAGCAGGGGGCCGTCCGGGTTCGCCCTGCGGTGCTCCCACATCCCGGACCGCTCGACCAGTTCCACGCAGAGCGCGTCGTGATGGCGCACCGTCCGGAGCAGCGCTTCGTCGAGCACGTCCGCCGTGATCTCGTCGCCGACCCGGAACACCAGGGGAACATTCAGGTCCAGCAGATCGGCGGGGTCGCCGACCAGCTCCAACTGGGCCGGTGTCAGGGGGAGTTCGTCGGCGGCGGACACCGGTGGGCGGGGCGGTGCGACTGTCGCCTGAGTCGTTGAGCCGGTCGCGTCAGGGTCCACCGCCTCGGTCAGCGACCGCAGCGTGGGGTGCTGGAACATCGCACGCGGGCTGAACCGCAGCCCTGCCGAGCGCGCGCGGCCGGCGATCTGCGCGGCCATCACGGAGTCGCCTCCCAGCAGGAAGAAGTCGTCGTCGGGCTTGATCGCGTCGATGCCGAGGACGTCGGACCAGAGGTCGGACAGGACCTGCTCCGTCGTGCCCGCCGCGAGGTCGGACTCCGCGGCGGCCAAGGCGGTGACATCCGTCGTCTCCCCCGGGGCAGCCGCCGGAGTCTGCGCGTACGTCGAGTCCAGCCAGTGCCGCGACCGCTGGAACGGATAGCCGGGCAGAGCGGTCCGGCGGTGTCCGGGACGCATCGGCGCCCAGTCCACCGGCACGCCGTGCGCCCACAGCTTCCCCAGTGCTCCCCGGAAGACCGCCAGGTCGTCGGCATCCTCATCGGGACCAGGTACGACGTGCAGATCCGCACGCCGGCGGTGTCCCGGTCCGCAGTTGACGAGCAGGTGGTCGCCGTCGGCCTGGGCGATGTCCAGTGCCGTGTCCCAGCGCGCCCGCGCGCTGCCGCGTCCGGCCCATCGACCGGCGTCGGTCGCCTCGGCCGGTGTCAGCCACCCGCAGGCTTCCACCGAGAGAAGAGGCAGCGTCGGCGCGTTCAGCGTCAGGTCCGCGGAGTCCCGCCCGGCGACGAGCCGCACGGCATCCGCGAGGCTCATCACTCCTGCCAGTTCGGCGGCGACGTACTCACCGACCCCTTCGCCGGCGACCGCCGTGGGACGCACCCCCCACCCCTCCAGGGCACGGGCCATCGCGTACTCCACGCAGAACATCCGCGCATCGGCAGCCTCCGCGTGCCGTGCCGGTCCCCCGGAGTCCGGGCGAAGGGCGGCGCCGAACTCGGTGCCGAGTTCCTTGACGAACAACTCGGCGCAGCGGTCGAAGGGTTCCGCGAACAGGGGGTCGGTCTCGTACAACGCCGGGGCTGTCGGCGCGTAGCCCTCCTCCGCTCCGGGGAACAGCAGCAGCACGGCGGGCACTTCGCCAATCGCCTCGCTGTCGGTGACCGGGCCCGTGGTCCGGAGCGCCGTCACGGCCTCCGTCGCGTCACGCGCCACGACGGTTCGACGATGACGGAACGCCCGGCGGCCGTCCGCGAGCGTCAGCGCCGTGTCGGCCAGGTCGGCGTCGGGCCGCTCACCCAGGTGTGCCGCGAGACGCTCACCCGACTCGGTGAGGGCGCGCTCGGTGCGCGCGCTCAGCACCAGTACCTGTGGTTCGGAGCGAGCCGGCGACACCTCGTGGTTCGGCGCTTCCTCCAGCACCACGTGCACATTGGTGCCGCCCGCGCCCAGCGACGTCACCCCGGCGAGCCGCGGCTGGTCGCCGGGCCAGTCGGCCGGCTCGGCCTGTATCCGGAAGGGGCCTCCTGCCAGCTCGAGTTCAGGATTGGCCTCGGTGAAGTGGAGGGTGGGCACCAGGGTCCGGTTCCGCAGACACAGCACGGTCTTGATGAGGCCGACGACTCCGGCCGCCGTTTCGCAGTGCCCGACGTTGCCCTTCACCGAGCCGAGCGCACACCAGGGCCCGTCAGGCCGCTCGCCGAACGCCCTGCGCAGTGCGGCCACTTCCACGGGGTCGCCGAGCGCGGTGCCGGTGCCGTGCGCCTCCACGTATCCCACGTGGCGCGGGTCCACCCCCGCCACGGCGAGGGCTTCGCGGACCACGGCCGCCTGCATCTCGACGCTTGGGGCGGTGTAACCCATCTTGAGCGAACCGTCGTTGTTGACGGCGGAGCCCCGGATGACGGCCCGGATGTCGTCACCGTCGGCGAGCGCGTCACTCAGCCGCTTGAGTGCGACCACTCCCCCGCCGCTGGTGAAGACCGTCCCGCCGGACTTCGCGTCGAACGGCCGGCAGTGGCCGTCCGGTGACATCACCGAGTCGAGATCCCGGAGGTAGCCGACACGGTGCGGCACCTTGACGGACATGCCACCCGCCAGCGCCATGTCGGACTCGCCGCACAGCAGACTCTGGCAGGCGAGGTGTACGGCGGTGAGTGCGCTGGAGCACGCGGTCTGCACGCTCAGGGCCGGGCCGTGCAGGTCGAAGGCGTGCGCGATGCGTGTCGCGTAGAAGTTGACGTCGTTCGCCGACCACATGGACATCTGGGCCGAGGACGAACCCGCGCCCAGCAGCCTGCGCAGATCGTGCCGGGACAGTACGTGATACGGGTAATAGCCGCAGGCGGACCCTGAGACGAACACCCCGATGGCACCCCCGTGGCGTGCCGGATCGCACCCGGCGTCCTCCAGCGCGTGCCAGGAGCATTCGAGCAGCAGCTTCTGCTGCGGGTCCATCGTGGCCGCGAGCCCGGGCGCGAATCCGAAGAACTCCGCGTCGAACTCCTCGATCCCCTCGAGCGTTCCTGCCCGCCGCATGTAGGTGGGATCGCTCAGCACGGAGTCGGGTACGCCCTGGCGACGGAGCTCGTCATCGTCCAGGGTCTCCAGGCACTCCCTGCCCTCCCGCAGGTTGCGCCAGAACTCCGCGACCGTGCGCGCCATCGGGAAGCGCCCCGCCATTCCGACGACCGCGATGCCCTCAAGCGGTTCTTCCGCCATGTCCGGGTCCTGCACGGGTCCGACGTTCACTGCGGCCTCCTCCTTCGAGCCTGCTGTGCCGTGCGCGTTCGACGGCTCCGGATGCGTCGGTCGCCCCGACCGGCGGCGGGTTCCGTCGGCTCTTCCGCCTTGTCGGTGAGACCGGCGACGATCTCGGTGGCCAGTGCGGTCACGCTCACTCCCTGCAGCAGACGGGAGACGGGGACGTCCAGGGCGAAGTCGTCCCGTACGGCGTTCTTGATCCGCACGGCGGCCAGGGAGTCCAGCCCCAGGTGGACGAGGGGGGTGCCGAGCGGCAGCCCGTTGGTCTGGTGCCGGAGCAGCGGGCGGATCCGCTCGGTGAGCCGCCCGGTCACCGCACGGCGCGCCGCCTCGTGGCTCATTCCGCGGAGTCGATGCCGGTCGAACCGGGCCGTGTCCGCCACGTCCTGGGCGAGTCCCGCGACGACCCGCGCGAAGTAGGACGAGCCGCGTGTCTCGGGGAACACCGTCGAGAAGTCGGGCCCGAGCCGGACGACGCCTACCTGGGTGCGACCATGGGCCAGAAGTTCCTCCAGCGCGGCGAACGCCTCCCGTGGGCGTATCTTCGCGAGCCCGCTGACCTTCGCGTCCCGGGCTCCCCCGATCTCGGCCCAGGGTCCCCAGTTGACGGAGAGCGCGGGGAGCCCGTGCGCGTGCCGCCACCAGGCGATCGCGTCCAGGCATGCGTTGGCGGCGGCGTAGTTGGCCTGACCGGGGGCGTCCAGCAGGGCGGCGGAGGACGAGTAGCCGATCCACCAGTCCACGCCGTCCTCCGGTGTGGCGAGGTGCAGCCGCCAGGCACCGACGGCCTTCGCCGACCACACGCGCCGGACACGTTCCGCGTCGAGGTCCGTCACCAGGGCGTCGTCGAGTACACCGGCGGCATGCACCACTCCGCGGACCTGGGCACCAGCTTTCGCCACCGCCCTCATCACCACGTCCGCGACACCCGGTTCCGCGATGTCGCCGAGGACGACCACGACGCGGGTGCCGGTGGCTCGGATGTCCTCGATGGCGCGGGCGGCGTCGGGGCCGGGAACGGAGCGGCCGTTCACCACGACGCATCCGGCGCCTCGTTCCGCCAGCCAGCGGGCGGTGGCGAGGCCGAGTCCCCCGGTGCCTCCCGTCACCACATAACCCCCGCCCGGCCGCACCACCGTGCGCTCCGGGGCGGCAGGAAGGCCGGCCGGCAGCGGATTCAGGCGGGCGACATGCCGTACACCTTCCCGCCACACCACCTCGTCGTCCGGCGCCGCGGACGACAGTTCCCGTACGAGGTGGACGGGGTCGGGATCCGGGTCCAGGTCGACCAGGACGGGCCTCAGTTCGGGCCGTTCGGCGCGCAGCGACCGGATCAGTCCGACCAGCCCGCTCTGGGCCGGATCGAAGGGGATCTCGCCGGTGGGCGGGCAGGCGCCGCGCGTGACCGCGTACAACCGCGGCGATCCGGCCGCTCCTGAACCGCGGGCCGACCCGGCGGCGAGACGCACCATGGACAGCAGGCGTCGATCGGCGCCGACCGTCGCATCGGCGGGGTCCGAGATGGCCGGGCCGCTCTCCCAGCCGAGGAGCACCACTCCCTGTACGGCCGGAGCGGCGGTCACGGTCCCGGATTCGGTCCCGGTCTCGCTTTCCGCCTCGAGAGTCCACTCCGAGAGGTCCGCGGTTTCGAGCAGCGTCGGCCGGATCCCCGCACCCTCCATCCGCGTGAGCAACCGCTCGCGGAACTCCTCCTCGCCGCTGCCGCCGTACACCAGCCAGGTAGCCGGGTCCGGGCCCGAAGGCGAGGGCCCGGCTTCCGCCGGCAGGGGTGCCGGCTCGTACGCCACCGTGTAGAGCAGGCCGTCCGTAGAGGCGGGCAGAGCGTCCTCGTCGATGTTCCGGAACGCGACGCCCTGGAGTTCCGCCACGAGCAGCCCGTCCTCGTCGTACACCTCCAGGTCGGCCGTGCAGCCGCGGTCGTCGGTCCGGACCCGGGCCCGGCATACGACGTTGTCGCCCAGCTCGCCGGTCAGCCTCAGCCCGCCGATGGCGTCGGGGAGGCAGGCCCGCCCCGAGTCCCGTACCAGTGCCGCGGCCACTCCGTGCAGGCAGGCGTCGAGCAGGGCGGGATGGAAACGCATCCGGGGATCGTGCTGCGCGGCGGTCGGACGGCTCACCCTGGTGAGCGTCAGATCCCCGGTGACCGAGAGACCGGTGAGTCCTGCGAACGCCGGACCGTGGTTGAGGCCGGCGCCGCGCAGCCGGGCATAGACCTCGGCGGGGCTGTCGAAGGGGCCGGACAGGGCATTCGGGTCCAGGGTGTCCGTGTCGGCCGGTTCCCGGGTCCGGACGGCGGCCTTCGCCGTCGCGTGGACGATGTCCGCGTCTCCTTGCCTACTGGTGATCTCCACTTCTCCCTCGGCCGCCCCGGTGACGGTCAGGGACGTGGTCACGGTCACCGGTGAGACGAGGGGCAACAGCCTCCGGAAGGCGACCTCGGTCAGAACGACGTCCTCCGGCTTCGCCTCGAACGCGACGCACGCCGTGGACAGGGCCATCTCGCAGTAGCCGGTCCCGGGCAGGATCGGCAGGTCTTCGAACCGATGGTCGGCCGGCCAGGTGAGGTGCGCGGGGTCGAGGGTCGTCTGCCAGACGTGCCGAGCGGGCGTACCGGGCAGCCGGACGTGCACCCCGAGCAGCGGGTGGGTGCGCTCGGCCGCGACGGCGACGCGGCCGGTCACCGGCTGGCGTCGGTCGTGGTCCCAAGGGGTCGTCGGAAGGTCCACGAGGCGGCCCGACGGATACAGCCGCGCCCAGTCCACCTCGATGCCGCGGCAGTGTGCCCGGGCGAGTCCGGACAGTACGGCGGAGCCGGCCGATCGCCCTCGGCGCAGGGACTCCCAGACGGCGGCGTCCCCGACCCCTGTGTCGGCCAGCGTGTCGGCGAGGGACCGCACGGCGACGGGGTGCGGGGACACCTCCAGGAAGGTGCGCAGCCCGTCCTCGGTGGCGGCGTCGACCGCGGCGAGGAACCGCACCGGACGGCGGACGTTGGCCGCCCAGTAGGCGCCGTCGAAAGCCGGTGCCGAGCGGGGGTCGGGCAGGGTCGTGGAATAGAAGCGGACGGAGGGCGTCGTGCCGTTCACGTCCGAGAGGAGACCGGTCAGCTCCGGTACGACACGGTCGGCGAACCTGCTGTGTCCGGCGGCGTGGCCTCCCCGTACGGGATAGGTGGCGATGCCGTCCGACTCGCAGGAGGACAGGAACTCCTCCATGGCGTTCCCGTCGCCCGCCACCACCGTGGCTCGGGTCGAGCTGTAGACGGCGATCTCGAGATCGGCACCGGCGCTCAGCCGCCGCTCCACCTCCTCGGCGGGCAGTTCCACGACGGCGGTGGCACCGAGCCCGAACATGCGGCGCTGCATGACCTCGGAGCGCCGCAGAATGACGTGCGCCGCGTCCGCGAGGGGCAGCCCACCGCTCACCACGGCGGCGGCGAGTTCCCCCATCGACTGCCCCATGACCGCGGCCGGCCTGATGCCGTACTCCTGCCACACCGCGGCGAGCCCCACCTGCATGGCGAACAGCGCGGGCTGCACGAACGAGGCGTCGGCCCGGGAGAGGCCGGTCCTCGTCAGCAACTCGCGCAGCGAACCGCGCCCTTCGGCACGGAAGACGGGCTCCAGTTCGTCCAGCACGGCGGCGAAGGCCGGTTCCGCCGCCAGGCCCTCGCCCATGCCGTCCCATTGGGAGCCGTATCCGGAGAAGACGAAGACCACGTCCGGTGACGCCTGTCGCGGTGCCTCCGCGGCGACGATGCCTTCGCCGTTCTCGCCGGCCGCGAGCGTGCGGAGCCGGTCGGTGAGTTCCTGTCGGTCATGGGCCAGCACCGCCCCCCGCACGGGGAGGTGGGGGCGGCGCCGGGCCAGTGTGTGGGCCACGTCGGCGAGGGCCGCGTCGGCGCCGGGGCCCGTGAGCCATTCGGCCAGGCCCGCGGCCCTGGCCCGCACCCCTTTCGGGGATCGGCACGACACGGGAAAGAGCAGCGGGCGGGCGGCTGACATCTCTTCGCCCCTCACAGGTACTCGGCCTGTTCGCTCAGTTCCGTGTACCAGTCGAGGAGCGGCAGCACGTCCTCCCGCTCGCCCGGGGGCAGCGTGAAGACGCACCGGCTGACGCCCGACTCCATGCACCGGGCGACCGCCTCTTCCTCCGGCGGAACCTCCACGACCGTGACCGGAACCGGTCCGAGCCCCGACTCGGCGGCCTGCTCGTTGAGCAGGGCGACGCGCTCGGCGAGGCCTTCACCCTCCAGCCCGTACATGGGCATCCACTCCGCCCGGGCCGCTGTCACGCGGTCCAGTGCCCTGGTTCCGGTCAGCCCCATCAGGATCGGTGGATGCGGTCGCTGCACCGGCTTCGGCAGCGAGACGATGGGGTCGAACTTGACGAACTCTCCGGCGAACGAGGCCTCGTGGTCGGCCCAGATGGTCCGCATGACCTCCAGGTACTCCATGAGACGGGCGGTCCTGGTGGCCGGGTCCACCCCGTGGTTGAGCAGTTCCTCGCGCACCCAGCCGGTGCCGACGCCGAACAGGAACCGGCCCTGGGAGAGCACGTCGACGCTGGCCACCTGCTTGGCCAGGATGATCGGATCACGCGTCGGAACCTCGCAGATTCCGGTGCCGATCAGCAGCCGGGAGGTCGAGGCGGCGATCGCGGACAGCGCCGTGAAGGGGTCGAGGCCCTGCATCGCCTCGGGGACGACCGGTCCGCCGTCCGGCCGTTCGCTGTCGATGTGTACGGGCATGTGCGTGTGCTCCGGTACGAAGAGGGAGTCGAAGCCGCGCTCCTCCGCCTGGCGTCCGAGTTCTCTCGGGTCGATGGAGAAGTCGGTGATGACGGAAAGCAGTCCGAACTTCATGAAGACCTCGCAGTCACGGGCGAACGGGTCGGGGCAGGTCGGAGAGAACGGCGTGCGCGTTGGTCCCGCCGATGCCGAAGGAGCTGACACCGGCCACCCGTTCGCCGTCGCCCGCGGGCCATTCGGTCAGCCGGGAGGCGACTTCCATCCCCAGGTCGGACAGGGCGATGGCGGGGTTGGGCCGTGTGTGGTGGAGGGTGGGGGGTATCCGTCCGCGGTGCAGCGCCAGGGCGTTCTTCACCAGGCCCACCAGACCGGCGGCGGCCTCGAGGTGGCCGAGGTTGGACTTGACCGATCCGATGAGCAGGGGGGCGGCCGCCGGCCGGTCACGCCCCAGGACGTTTCCCAGCGCACCGGCTTCGATGGGGTCGCCTAGGGGCGTGCCGGTGCCGTGCGCTTCCACGTAGGTCACCGCGGTCCACGGGATGCCGGCTGCGGCGTACACCTGGGTGAGCAGGGCCTCCTGCGCCGCCGGGCTGGGGGCGGTCAGTCCGTTCGAGCGGCCGTCCTGGTTCACGGCGGTGCCCCGTACCAGGGACAGCACCCGGTCGCCGTCCCGGACCGCGTCGCCATACCGTTTGAGCACGACGCTCACACAGCCCTCACCGCGTACGATCCCGTCCGCGGCCGCGTCGAACGGCCGACAGCGCCCGCTGGGCGAGGACGCCGACGCCTGGTCGGCGTACACCGTTCCGCCGGGCGAGAGCAGCACGTTGACACCGCCGACGACCGCGAGATCGCTCTCGTCCGTCAGCAGGCTCTGGGCCGCCAGGTGCAGCGCCACGAGCGAAGACGAGCAGGCGGTGTCCACGGTGAGGCTCGGGCCGCACAGGTCGAGGACGTACGACAGCCTGTTGGCGATCACGCTGAGGGTCGTGCCCGGCAGCGACCAGCCGTTGATCCCCTGGAGGTCCTCCATGCGCCGTCGCGCGAAGTCGTCCCCGCTGGCACCGACGAAGACCCCCGTGCGACTGCGCGCCAGGCTGTCCGGCGGGATCCCCGCGTGTTCCAGAGACTCCCAGGCGACCTCGAGGAACATCCGCTGCTGCGGGTCCATCTCGGCGGATTCCGCTGGGGAGACGCCGAAGAACTCCGCGTCGAAACCCTCGATGTCGTCGATGAAGCCGCCGACCTGGGTGGTGCGGTCGAGCACCGTGGCGTGGGCGGGGGACGCCAGACGGTATGCCTCCCACCTGTCCTCCGGTACGCGGCGGACGGCGTCACGGCCGGCTCGGAGGAGCTCCCAGAACGCGTCGGGGGTGGAGATGCCGCCCGGCAGCCGACAGCCGACACCGATCACGGCGAGCGCACGGTCGGCGCTCTCACCGGGGCGGGCGACGGCGGCCGCCTCCCCGTCCCGGAGCTTCGGGGCGGGCCGCGGGGTGCCGTCCAGATGGTCGGAGAGCCGACGCACCGTCGGGTGTTCCCAGATGACCGTCGGGGCGACGGCCCTGCCGAGGAACCGGGCCAGCTGACCGGACAGGGCGACTCCGTTCCGCGACGTCAGTCCGTACTCCCGGAACGGCCGGTCGACGTCGATCCGGTCGGCCTCGACGGCACACAGCCGGGCGAGCCGCTCCACCAGCCACTGCCGCAACTCCGTCATGACGGAGTCCGATCGGCGGCGACGGTCTGGGCCGCGAGCTCCCCGCCGGTGTACAGGTCCCGGCAGATGCGGCGACGCAGTTTGCCGCTGGACGTCTTGGGGATGGAGCCGCGGGTGACGAGGGCGACGTCGTGCAGATCGATGTCGTGCGCGTCCGCCACGGCGGCGCGGATCGCGGTGCGCAGCTCCTCCGGATCGACGGTGGCCTCCGGACGCAACTCGACCACCACAACGGCCAGTTCACGCTCCCCGGTCTCCACCGGGAAGGCGGCGACATGCCCCCGCCGGACCGCGGAGCTGACCTGCTCGACCGTCACCTCGATGTCAATGGCGTGGTGGTTGCGCCCGTCGACGATGACGATGTCCTTCGCCCGCCCGGCGATGAACAGCTCGGAGTCGTGGAAAAAGCCGAGATCTCCGGTGCGCAGCCAGCGGGCCTCGCCGTCGAGGACGGCGCGGAACGTCTCGTCGCTGTCCGGGCGCTGCCAGTACCCCTGGCACACGTTGTCGCCTCGGACCAGCAGTTCACCCACCTCGCCGGCGGGCACCTCCCGTCCGGTGGCGGGATCCACCACACGGACGTCCTGTCCCTGGAAGGCCTCGCCGCACCCCACCAGGGGGCGAGCCGCCGGGTCGGCGTCGGCACACGGCTCGACACGGCCGGCGGCCAGGGCCGCCCGGTCGAAGCTGCTCACCACCGGCTCGGCCGCCGCACTGATCCCGGTCACGAGCAGGGTGGCCTCGGCCAGCCCCCAGCAGGGCGAGTGTGCGGTGTGCCGGAAGCCGTACGGGGCGTACGCCTCGGTGAAGCGCGCCAGCGACTGCGCCCGGACGGGTTCGGAGGCGTTGCCGAAGTACCGTACGGACGACAGGTCGAGGCCCGCCCTGTCCTCCTCCGCGATCGCGTCCACGCACACGTCCAGCCCGAAGTTGGGGATCATCGTGTGCGTCCCGCGGTACTCGCCGAAGAGCCGCAGCCAGCGCAGCGGGTGCTGGATGAAGGCGTGCGGGGTCATCTGCAGCGCGGGGACCCCCGTGCCCAGCGGGAGGATCAACGCGAACACGAGCCCCATGTCATGGAAGAAAGGGAGCCAGCTCACGATCGTCGAGTGCTCGTCGACCTGTTGGCGGTCGACATGCTGAGCGACCGACACGGCGATGTTGTGGTGCGTGACCTCGACTCCGCCGGGTTTCCGGGTCGAGCCGGAGGTGTACTGGAGGTAGGCGGTCCCGGAAGGGGCCGTGTCTGCGGGGGTCCACGAGTTGGCGTGCCCGTCGTCCACCTGGTCGGCGAGGACGATGTACGCGCCGGATGTCGGGCCGCCGACGGTGGCGAGGGCCGCCGCGACCGAGCCCTGGTGCCGGTCGACCGTGACGACCACCGCGGGGGTGCAGTCCGCGAGGGTGGGGGCCAACCGCTCGGTGCGGCGCTGCAGTTCGGGCGGCAGCAGGGGTACGGGGAGCAGCCCGGCGTACAGGCAGCCCATGAAGGCCGCCACGTATTCGGGGCCGTTGGGGCAGAGGATGGCCACCCGGTCCCCTGGACTCGCCAGCTTCTGCAGCAGTCCGGCCATCGCCGTCGCCCTGCCGTCGAGGTCGCCGCGGGTCAGCCGGATCGTCCGGCCCGCCCGGTCGGTGTCGTGGTCGAGGAACGTCATGGCGACCGCGTCGGGGCGTTTCCTGGCGAGGTCCCGCACGGCCGCGGCGAATCCGCCGTGCAGTGCCGAGACCTCCTCCCGCAGGGCCGACGTCACGATGTCGTGCACAACGAGTCACCGTCCTTCACAAGCCAGTCGGAGAACGCCGCCAGGTCGGGGAGGATCACTGTCGAGCACGACAGGACGGCCACGTTGTAGCGCATCTCGGTGATCGTGACGACGGTCCGTCCCGCCTGGTAGGCGCCGTACATTTCGGCGGCGGTGCCCATGCTCGGTTCGTGTCCGGGCAGCCACACGACACAGATGTCGCTGGCCGAGGCGAGTCGGGCCATCTCGTGGAACACGTCGAGGAGTTCGAGCACCTCGGGACCGAGGCGCTCGCGGACGATGACCGGCGCGTCGGCGACGGCCGCGAGTGCTCCCCGCATCTCCGCCACGCGGTCGCCGTAGCGCCGCAGCACCAGTTCATGGGGATCGTGCACGACGGCGGCGGGATGGACTCTTTCGATCATCCTGCGCAGCAGGAGACGGTAGGACTGGTCGGCGGCGTCGATGTCGCGGCGGCTTCCCTGCATGACGCCGGCCAGGAAGAAGCTCGTTGTCACTCGTCCTCCGCTGAGTATTCGGGCCACTTCTGGTCGAGTGGTACGACCCGGTGGTAGATCGCCGCGGCATCCATCACGAAGTCCGTGACCTCGGCGGGTGTGCCGTGCACCGCGTCGGCGATCAGGTCCAGTACGCGGTAGAAGTCGGGGGTCCCGGATCGGCTCACCCGGCCCTGGTTGTCCTTGGTGATCAGGAAGGCGGGGTCCACCAGTCGGTCCCGCGGTCGTCCGCCGAAGGGCAGGACGAGTTCGCCCATCCGGCGTTCCCGCCGGTGCAGGGCGCGGACGGAGAGGTTGTTCTGCATGGGTTCCAGCAGCAGGCGCCGGGCGAACCCCGACGGCACCGGGAACGCCGGAAGTTCGGTGCCCAGATGAAAGGTGAACGCCCGATGCGTCACCATGGCGGATCGTCGGGGGCTGAACCGGGAGTACTCCAGGAGGAGGACTCCGTCGGCCACCCACCAGGTCGCGCTCAGGCGTGCGGGCGCGGGCGTCCCGTCGGCGCGGACCCTGATCGGATAGGCGTCCGTGCCTCCCCGTACGACTCCGGACACCGCGTCCGCGCGGCGCAGCCACAGGGGTTCGAGATGCGGCAGGTAGGGGTCGAGAACCGTGATCTCCCCCTCTGCGAAGTACGTCGCCGGCGAGTGGCCGCCCGCGTAGAGATGCGTCGGGCGAAGGCCGGAGTGTTCCGCCACGAGTCGCGCGACCTCGAAGGTCTGCCAGCCGCAGCCGCGGCCCAGACGCCACGGCGGCGCCCCGGCCCCGTAGTACTCGTGGTAGGAGGCGGCACTGCTGTACGGGACCCGGAACTGCACCTCCGCCAGCGCTTGCGAGAACACCGACGCCCGCGTCACCTCCGGATCGCCCTTCCGGTGAAGTAGGGCCCGCTGAACGGGGGTTTGGGACTGATCGGCGCCGGCGGATCGGAGACCGTCACATCGAACCCCAGGGCCTCCATGCGCTCTATGGACCGGCGGTTGGGACGGCAGCCGAACTGAACGCGCCGCAGCAGCGGGCTGGTCAGATCCTGGGTCCGGCCGCGTCGGCCGACGTCACGGACATGCTCGAAGAAGGACAGCTTTCCGCCCGGTTTCAGCACTCGGTGAATCTCGTGCAGTACGACGTCGAGGTCGTCCACCATGCAGAGCAGCAGAGAGGAGACGGCGGCGTCGAACTCTCCGTCGGAAAAGGGAAGGCGCTCGCCCGAGGCATCGATCACTTCGACCGTCGGCACCAGGCCGTCCAGTTTCCCGAGCAATTGCGTACGCATGCCGAGTGAGGGTTCCACGGCCACCACATGGTCGGCCTTGGCGTAGTACGGAAGATTACGTCCGGTGCCCGCCCCTATTTCCAGCACACGACCGGTGAGATCGCCGACCACGGCGGTGCGCAACCGCGGTCCGTCTATACGCCTTTCCAGTCTTTGCGAGAGGCTGTCGTACTGCCGGGCGAGCATCTGTGATATGCGACCGTTTCCCATGCCGGGCAACCCTAGCCCCGGGTCCCGAACGGCCGCAATAGAGAGTGAATTTTCTACGAAATCGTAGAACTACAGCATCGTAGAAAATTCGAGGGCCTGTTGCTTCTGCCGCGCATTCATCGCTACGGTCATTTCAGGAGACGAGGAGGCGAACGTGATCAACACTGATGCTTGGGTGCTCCACGCCGGACCGGAGACCGCCGGCCCGGAGACTCGACCGACCGGAACTCTACACCGCGAATCATTCGCCTTCACCGAACCGAGCGGCCACGAATCACTGGTCGAGCCGCTGTACGGATCCTGGGAAGCGAATATCGAGCACGCCCGGTCGCGTCGACCGATCGATGTGTGCCGTATACGGGACGAGAAAAAGGTGGTCCTGGGAAATCTGGGCATTGTGCGGGTCCTGGATCCCGGCAGAACCGATTCCCTCGAAGAGGGCGACATCTGCATGGTGATGCCTTTCTCGAAACGCGACCGATATGGTTACGCGGAGCTTGTCTACGCATATGAAGCACCGCACACCATCGGACTTCTGGCGAAGCGCACGAAAGTGGATTCCGACCTTCTCCTCCCCATTCCGAAGCAGAGTAGGTACTCGCTCCCGCAATGGGCGGCCTACGCCCGCTACTTCACCGCCTGGGACAACTGGCGCGTCGCCCACCGCTGCTGGTCGACGCAGATGGAGGACCAGGACCCCGGCGACCACCTGGTCTTCGGCTGGGGCGGCGGTGTGGTGCTCGCCGAGCTGCAACTGGCCAGGCGGGCCGGGTTCCGGGTCGCGATGACCGCCGGCAGCGATGCCAGGCTGGCCGAACTCGACCGGCTCGGCATCACCGGAGTGGACCGGCGGCTCTTCCCGCATCTGACCCACGATCCCGACAACCCGCCGAATGATCCCGCCGCGGTGGCACGTCACCGCACGTCCGAGAAGGAATTCCTGAGGACGGTCAACGCCCTCAGCGACGGGGCCGGCGTCGCCATATTCGTCGACAACATCGGGGCACCGCTGTACAAGGCGACCGTCAAGGCCATGGCCCGGCAAGGAGTCGTGACCACCGTCGGCTGGAAAGAGGGGATGCGAACCTACAGTCTGCGCGCGAGTGAGTGCATCAACCGGCACCTCCACGTCAATACGCATGTCTGGCGATACGAAGACTGCGCGACCATACGCGACCAGCAGGAGCGCACGGCATGGATGCCCTCGATCGATCCGGCCGGAATCTACGAGTTCGACGAGGTTGAGCAGCTCGCCGAGGACTACTCACAAGGGAAAATCGAATCCTATTTCCCGCTCTATCGCGTGAACCACGCCTGAGGATCCCCACCCGAGACCCGCTGGACTGGACCGAAGAAAGGAAATCACTCCATGGCGAGGCATTCGCTGTACGACACGGAGAGCCGGCCCGGGGCGGGAATCAGAGCGATCGGCCGCTATCTTCCGGAACGGGTGGTCACCAACGCCGAGCTGGCGCGGACCCTTCCGACGAACGACGACTGGATACGCGAGCGGATAGGTATCGAGGAACGCCGCTTCTCGGCGCCCGACGAGTGGTCGTCCGATCTGGGGGCGAAGGCCCTTGCGGACGCCTGTCACCAGATGAACATCGACGTCCGCGACGTGGACCTGGTCATCTGCAGCACCTATACGCCCGACCATATGCTGCCCAATACCGCGGCCGCGATCACGCACAAGGCCGGTATGCCTCTCACTCCGGGTTTCGACGTGAACAGCGGAGGGTGTCCGGGAGCCGTATTCGCACTCGACGTCGGCGCGAAGTACGTCACCTCCGGAGAATATCCGCGGGTGGCCGTCGTGCTCACGGATGTGGGAACGAAACTCTTCGACCCGGAGGACCGCACGGTCGGCGTCATCTTCGGCGACGCGGCGGCCTGCTACATCCTGGAGCCGACGCTCCCCGGAAAGGGCATGGGAGACGTCCTCCTGCGCAGCGACCCCGATCACTACGCGTCGGTGTACGCCGCACGTGAGTCACGCACGGACAAGAACGGCCTGCCGAAGAAATCCGCGTTCGGGGACAACTTCACGACCATGCGCGGAAACGACATCAAGGAGTTCGTCCTCGGCGTCATACCCGAATTCATCCGGGAGTTCGTACTGAAGGCCGGGCTGGAGCTGGACGACATCGACTTCCTCGCCCTGCACCAGGCCAACCGGAACCTGGTGCACGGAATCCTCGACGCCCTCGGGCTGCCGCGCGACAGGACGCTGACGAACATCGAGTTGCTCGGCAACACCTCCGGCGCCTCCGTCCCCCTCGTCCTGCGGGAGGCAGTCGACTCGGGCCGTCTGCGCCCGGGCGGGCTCGCGCTGCTGACCGCGTTCGGCGGCGGGTTGAACTACGGGGCCGCCCTGGTCCGTTGGTGCGGACCCGAGGACTTCGTCATCCAAGAGACGTGATCCCCACCCGACAAGACGTGATCCTCACCCGACAAGGAGACAACCCTTGCACGTCACCTATGACTTCACCGGACGGACGGTGGTCATCACCGGCGCCGGCCGGGGCATCGGCCTGGCGGCGGCCAGGTTCTTCCACGCCGCGGGAGCCGTCGTATGGCTCGTCGGCCGTGACGGGGCCCGGCTCAAGGAAGCGGCCGACAGCCTGGACGGCGCGCGTTTCGCGGAAGTCGACGTCAGTCGCACACAGGAGGTCACCGACGTCGTTTCGGATGTCATCTCGGACACCGGCCGGATCGACGTCCTGATCAACAACGCGGGAATCCTACGGGACAGGATGATCTGGAACCTGACCGACGAAGACTGGGACTCCGTGCTCGCGGTGCACCTCGGGGGCCCCTTCCGCTTCATTCGTGCCAGCGTTCCGCACTTCCGCCGGCAAGGCCGGGGACGCGTGGTGAACGTGACGTCGTACGCCGGAATGCACGGCAATGTCGGTCAGACGGCTTACTCCGCCGCGAAATCGGGGATCATCGGTCTCACCAAGACCGCCGCGAAGGAGCTCGTGCGGTTCGGCGTCACCGTCAACGCGATATCCCCCGTGGCCGAAACCCGAATGATCACGGCCCTGCCCGATGAGCAGCGCGAACGGCTCCAGAGCATCATCCCGGCGGGATACTTCGCTCCCGCAGCCGAAATATCCTGGGCCTTGGCCTATCTCGCGTCGGATCAGGCCCGCTATGTGACCGGCACTGTGCTCCCCGTCGACGGCGGGATGTCGATCTGACTGCGGACCCTGGCCGTCGACGGGTACGGGCGACCCCCGGCCGCCGATCAGCCGGGCTGCTTCTCCTGGAGGCGAATGCTCTCCTCCCTGCCCGGAGCGAGGAGCAGCACGGCCACCGCACCGAGGGCCACGAACGCCGCGGCGACGATCATCGCCCGGTCCAGCCCGTCCGCGAAGGCATCACGGGCCACCTCGGCCACGCGGGCTCCGGCGGCACCGCCGATCCGTTCCGCGACGGTGAGCGCGCCGTCGATGGAGTTGCGCACCACCGCCAGCGACTCCGAAGGGATGGTGTCGCCGCGTTCACCGACACCGGAGCGGTAGCCGCTGTTGAACGCGCTGCCGAGGATCGCGATGCCCAACGCCCCGCCGACCTCGCGGGTGACGTCGTTCACCGCGGACGCCACGCCCTGCTTCGAGGCCGGGAGGGAGGCGACGATCGAGTCGGTGGCCGGCGCCAGACACATGGCGATGCCCGCTCCGACGACCGACGTACCCAACAGCACGGGAAGGTAGGTGGAGTCCTTGTCCAGGGTGGCCAGCACACCCATGCCCCCTGCCATGATCGTCATGGCCACCGTCATCACGACCCGCAGCCCCAGCCGCCGTACGAGAGCGGGAGCCGCGGGCGAGACCACGGCGACGGCGACGGTCATGGGCATCAGGGCGAGACCCGCGACCAGCGGCGAGTAGTCCTTGATCCACTGCAGGTACTGCAGCATCACGTAGAAGAGGCCGAAGATCGCCACGCTCGCCATGACGATCACGACCGAGCCGGCGGCGAAGGCTCCGATACGGAAGAACCGGGGGTCGAGCAACGGATGGGCGACACGCAGTTCCCACACCACGAACGCCAGCAGAGCCCCGGCACCGCCGACCGCCGCCACCACGACGGCGAGGTCGGTCCAGCCACGCTCGGGACCTTCGATGATCGCGTACACGATGGCCACGAGGCCGACGACCGACAGCAGTGCGCCGACCACGTCGACGGGAGTCTCGTCCGGATCCTTCGAGGTCGGCACGACCGCGAGGATGAGGATCCCGGACACGACCGCGAGTCCGGCGCTCACCCCGAAGGTCGACCTCCACGAAAACGCCTCCAGCAGCGCGCCGGAGATCAACAGACCCAGCAGCGCGCCGCCCGCGGCCACCGCCGACCAGATCGCCACGGCCCCTGCCCGCTCCTCCGACGGAAAGATGGTGGTGACGATCGAGAGCGTCATTGGCATGATCATGGCGGATCCCACGCCGGCCACCGCCCGCAGGAGGATGAGCACGCTCGGATCGTCCACCCACATCGCCGCCGCGGACGCCACTCCGAAGACGAGCACACCGGCCAGCAGCATGCCCTTGCGCCCGTAACGGTCACCCAGGGCTCCGGCGGGCAGCAGGAACCCGGCGAAGACAAGACCGTAGGAATTCATGATCCACAGCAGCTCGGCCTGACTGGCCCCGGTGTCTCCGGCGATGCCCGGCAGCGCCACGGTGAGACCGACGACCATGCTGACGATCATCATCAGAGCCACACACATGACGGCCAGAACAAACCGCCGTCGTGCCGGTCCAGGCGGCGCGCTCAGCACGGGAGACGTGGCCGTCCCCTGCGTTTTCTCCATGTTTCGCTCCTTGCGCGGCCCTGCCCGCGTGAGGCGGAGGCCCAACGATACAAACGATTGATTGAAACGATCGCTTGAACTACCGTAAGGGAGGCGCCCCGAGCGCCGCAACCAGGTGCGCCGCACCGGCGCCCACGGGAGGTAATCGCGTTGACTTCGCAGCACAGCACCGAGAAGAACAAGCAAACGGTTCGCGCCTTCATCGACGCGCTCAACCGCCAGGACCGCACCGGCCTGGACGCACTCCTCGCGGATGACGCGACATGGACGGTGTGCGCACGCGATATTCCGGGCGCCGGCACCCACGAGAAGAAGGTGGTCCTGGACCGGATCATCCCGACCATGCTCGCGATCTTCGAGACGGGCGAGCCACAGACTGAGATCACCCGCATGATCGCGGAAGGCGATGTCGTCTGCGCGGAGGCGGTCAGCCACGGCCGGTTGCTCCACGGCGCGGTCTACGAAAACCAGTACTCACACGTGTACGAGGTCCAGGGCGACCGCATCACGTCCATCAGGGAGTACACGGACACCGACTACGCGGCGAAGATCATGGCCGGTGCAGTGGAGGCCGGTCATTCACTCGACCTCTGACGGCCCCTGACGGAGCTCTGGCATGCATCGGGCAGACATCGGGCGGGGTTCGGTACGGGCCGCGGTGGCAGCTCGCCGGGCCCGCACCCGTTCACGCGCTCTCGAAGACCGCCAGTACGGCGTCCACGAGCCGTTCCGTTTCCCTTTCCCTGTCCCGCTCCGTCGGCGCGGAAGGGGATCCCGCGGGGGTGCCGTGGGGGGCCAGATCAGCGAGGGCACCCGCCTGGTGGAGAGCGAGGAGACCGACCATGGCCCGGTAGCGGAAGGCGACCTCGTCCGGGGACAGCGCGGGCAGGGCTCGGACCAGCTCCTCCAGATAGCGGCCTTCCACCGCTTCGACCTCCTGGGCGAACAAGCGGCGGATCTCCGGGTCCGGTTCCACCATCACCCGGCCGAGGAGGCGTACGACGGCGGGCGTCCGGTCCTCCAGCTTCCGCGTCAGGTTCGCGCCTGTACGGACGAAGGCTCCGACCAGGTCCGCCACCTCGGGCTTGCCCTGGCCGGAGAGGAAGTCGTCCAGCAGACGCCGCCGCTCCTCGTTGACCGGTCGCATGGCCCGGCCGACCACCGCACGCAGCAGGCCTTCCTTCGACCCGAAGTGGTAGTTGACCGCGGCCACGTTGGCTCCGGCGGCCTCGGTCACCGCGCGCGTCGAGGTCGCCGCGTAACCACGCTCGCCGAACAGCCGTTCGGCGACGTCGAGAATCCGGTCCTTGGTGCCCGGAGGCGTGGTCACGTCCTTCTCAGCCATGACCTCAATCTAAAACGATCGCTTGAAACGGGCAAGGCCCGGTTCCCCCGAGGCGCATCAAGAAACCTTTACATGGCCGTTCACTTTAGGATTCCGCGGCGCTACGGTAACCCTTACAGCACCGTCAGAGATCAGGAGCGCACCGGTGACCCAGGAGAGCTCACCCCACGGGCCTGCCCATCCCGGAGCACACCACCACGAAGACGAGCACGGCCCGCCCGCACCGCATCGCTGGGCGACCCTGGCCCTGCTGTGCATGGCCCAGTTCCTGCTCATCGTGGACGTCACCGTCATCAACGTCGCACTACCCACCGTGGGCGACGAACTCTCCCTCAGCGCAGGCCAGTTGACCTGGACGGTGACGGCGTACACCCTCTGCTTCGGCAGTCTGCTGCTGCTCGGCGGTCGCGCCGGTGACGCGGTGGGCCGCAAGCGGATGTTCCTCGCCGGACTACTCGTCTTCACCGCCGCGTCCCTGCTGTCCGGTCTGGCCGAGGACGGCGGAACCTTGATCGCCGCCCGCGCCGCTCAGGGTGTGGGAGCCGCCATGCTCTCCCCTGCCGCGATGGCGATCATCACTTCGATGTTCCATGGCGCCGAACGCAATCGCGCACTCGGTGTATGGGCGGCCATCGGCGGCAGCGGAGCCGCGTTCGGCGTACTGCTCGGCGGTCTGCTGACCACCAGCCTGGGCTGGGAGTGGGTCTTCTTCATCAACGTCCCGATCGGGGCGGCGGTCCTCCTCAGCGTGGCCGTCCTGCTCAAGGAGAACGAGGGGAACAAGGAGCGCTCCGGTGGCCACCACCAGGACTCCCCCGGAAGCATCGACCTCGCCGGTGCCCTCACCATGACGGCCGCACCCGGCTTGCTGATCTACGGCCTCGTCCAGGCCCGCGAGCATGGTTTCGGCTCGGGTTCGAGCCTGCTGCCTTTGGCGGGCGCGGTCGCCTGCGCGGCAGTGTTCGTGGCGGTGGAGAGGTCGGTACGCGCGCCGCTCGTACGGCTCTCCGTGCTGACGCGCCGCAGCCTGGTCGGAGGCAGCGTGGTCATGCTCGCCGCATCGGGCGTCCTGATCTCCATGTTCTTCCTCTGCTCGCTCTACCTGCAGCACGTCCTGGGGCTGAGCGCCCTCAGGACCGGGCTGGTCTTCCTTCCGGTGGCGGTCGCCATCACCCTCTCGGCGCACCTGAGTTCGCAGGCGATCGGCAGGTTCGGCTGGCGTCCGGTGGCGACCACCGGCTTCGTGCTCGGTGCCGCAGGGAGCTTGTTGCTGGCGCAGGTGGAAGAGAGCGGGAACGCGTGGACCCAGGTACTCCCCGGCTTCCTGCTCGTCGCGTTCGGCCTGGGCGCCGGGTTCGTGTCCGCCACGACCAGCGCGATGAGCGATCTTCCGCACGAGGACATGGGGCTCGCCTCGGGCCTGGTGAACACCTGCCACGAGATGGGCGCCGCCCTGGGCGTGGCCGTCGTGGCCGCGGTCGCGGGCGCGGGTCTGGAAGCGGGAGGAGAATCGGCCCCGTCAGTGAGCGGTTTCGACAGCGCCTTCCTGGCCTGTGCGGTGATCTCCCTGGGAGCGGCCGTGGCCGGCGCGTTGCTGCTCCCGCGTGGGCGCCCCGATCCGTCACAGGGACCGGTTTTCGCACACTGACCGGCACTGTCCGTCACCCGCCGCTCCACGTCAGGCGCCGTTCGTCAGGGCGCACGCGGACACCCCCCGACCCGTCCGGGTGGCGGGTCGCTTCAAACTGCTTGACTACGCAAATACGGCGATCGATAGTACTTCCCGATGACAAGCATTGTTCGTCGTCTGCCGGGAGGGACATCGTCATGGGGGAAGACCGTTCGCGTTGTCCTCAGGCACAGTGCTTATGACTGCGGCCACGGGGGGCCGCAGCACGACGTCCGGCCACATCCTTCTGATCGACCCGGACCCCACCTCCCGGACTCTGATCCGGCGGGCCCTGGAGGAATCCAGCCCATCCGCGCCCGTAACATCGGTCGCCACCTCTGCCAGCATTCCCGTCGGCGGCCTTGGCGCCCCGCTGACCCTGGTCATCTCCTCCGAAGTCAACCACCATGATGTGGCTCCCCTCGTGGGCTTGCTGACCCGGCAGGACACGCACGTGGTCATGGTCCTGCGCATGCAGACGCGCGAACGGTTCGAGGACCTACTGGGCTTCCCCTTGGACGCCGTCGTACATGTCGAAGACCTACGCGGTCCAGCGGTGGCCGAAGCCCTGGCTTACCGAGCCGACGAGACGGTCGCGGTCTCCCGGCATGCCGTACGCCAACTGTTCCACCTGGCCGGCAACTCGGCCCCCGCGGAAATCGCCACCCCCTCTCTCACCGCGCGGGAGGTGGAAACGCTCGACGGCATGGCGGCAGGCATGAGCAACCGTCAGATCGCCCGCGCCATGGGCATCTCGGAGCACGGCGTCAAACGCCACGTTGCGCACATTTTCGCCAAGCTGAACTGCCGCAACCGCACGACCGCCGTGGCCGTGGCCCTCCGGACTGGTCTGGTGCCGGATCGCCCCTCACGGAGTCGGTGATGCCCAGGGCAAGCCGGTCACCGGAAGCAGGCTTCCTCCGCCCGGCCCCACCTCTCCCCCGGCGACGTCGAACTGTTCGGCAGCCCTGAATAGCCGCCGCTGTCCCGTCCCTGGGCTCAGCGGGCCTTGGGCAGCGCGTCCAGGACGAGGTCCTCGCCGTGGCCGACGACCCGCCACACGGGCTGATCGGGCCCCTGCCGGGTCCGCTGCGCCAGGGTCGTGGTCGCCACGGTGAGCCGGTAGTTCACGCTCCGGACGCGGCGGGCGCGCTCGTGGAAGGCGGCCTCCCTCGTTGCCGGGGCCGGAGGCGAAGACGAACAGCACCGGCGGGACGGGCCGGTCCATGGACGGCCCGGCTTCCAACGACCCTCAGGGACACCCCGGTTACGCCCGGGCCGAGCCGATGCGAGTAGCGGTCCTGGTCACAGGCAGGTGGGGAACCGGCCGCCGGGCAGTTTCCGCAGCCAGCCGCGATCGGCCAGTCTGACCAGTTTCCCGCGCAGCGGTTCCAGCTTGGCCGGCGCACTGACGTCCACCCCCAGTACTTCGCCGACCTGCCGGGCCATGACCGGTCCGGCAGCCTGCCGCACGGCGGCGAGGATGCGCTGGTAGTCCCGCGGAAGCGTGGCCTCATCCACGCGTGACGTACGGGTGGTCAGGAAACCGCCTGCAAAGCGGTGCACACCGGTTCGAATCCGGTTGCGGCCTCAGGAATCCCTCCACTGTGGAGTCACCGCTGAAAATGTCACCCCGGCGCAGCTTCCATAGACGAGACGTGACGGGCGTCGCGGCCACGTGCCGCAGCGGCCGCTCAGAGGTGGCCGTCCAGGAACTTCCGTACCTCGGCGATGGTCATAGGCCCCGTGCCGTGCGCCACCGCCTCTCCCTCCTTCAGCAGGACGTAGGACGGGGCTCCGATGATCCCGTATCGCTCGGTTGCGGCCGGACAACGCGTGATGTCGGTGCGGACGGCCGTCAGGCGGCCCGTGTAGTCGTCGGCGATGCCACCCATGACGAGGTCCATCACCCGGCAGGGCTCGATTGCCTTGGGCCATGCCCCGGTGAAGTATGCGAGGACCGGAACTCCGCTCATCCCTAGGATGAAATTGAACTCCGCGTCCTCACGGGGTCGGTGAACCCGCTTCGCCATGGACGCTCCTGACCTCACGTTCCATCATTCCATCCCCATCATCCCTCGCGCGGTGTGCCAGGCCGGCCCGGTCGGTCGTCCGGCTGACCTGTCGGAAGGGAGGCACGGGGCCGTCACAGACCCCGGTGGTCCCCGGCGCGAGCGGCCCGGCCCCCCGCGGACCACGAGGAAGGCCGCCCTCATACCCTGCGATCACTCCAAAGAGTGACCACTCGACCGGGCCCGAGGTTAAGGATCAAACTCACGCTCCCTGGGTCCTCAGAGGCGGGTGGCCATCACGTGCGCGAGGCGCAACAGGTCGCGCACGCCCGGATTATCCCCGTCAGCCCGGGCCAAAGCCGCGCGCTCGGCGTCGCCCAAACCGGTCGGCGACCGCCGCAACAGCGAACCGGGATGGTGCAGATCGTGCACCCGGGTCACGAACGCGAAGGAGCGGCGCCGCGGCGGCGCGTCCACGTCGAGCTGCCCGGAGTAGATGACGTGACGTCCGCCCGGCGCCGCCAGCACCGCGCGCAGGCGACGGGCGGAGCCGACGATCGCGGGCGGGGCGTCGACCGGGGCGAGACCTCGCCACGGGTCGAAGAAGCGGACCCGGCCCTCGGAACCGGCGTGACCGCCGACCACGTCCCAGGCCGGGACCGCGCACAGCTGCGACAGCATCGGGGTGTCGCGGGACGCCACCGGCCGCATCCCGTCGGCGTCCAGCCGCCACAGCACCAGCCCGCCGTGCCGCCCCGCCGTCACGAGCGTGTCCTGCCCGGCGAAGACCAGCTCCCGTACCGGCGCGTGCTCCGCCGGTACAGGGGCCGCGTCCAGCGCGTGGCCGAGTGCGGCGTGGACGGCGATCAGGCGGTAGCCGTCGCACAGCACCATGCGGTCGCCCTCCGGGGTCACCGCCATCGGACCGCCGGTGCTCAGCGCCCACTGCCCGAGGTCGACCTGGCGCAACTCCCCGGTCGTCTCCACGACCAGGACCTGCGGCGCGAGGGGCAGCGAGACCACGCATCCGTATGCCGTGGCCGCCAGATGCGCCCCGGTGAGCGTGCGGCCGCGCGCCAGCACCTGCGTCTCGCTCGGCGTGTGCCGGACCAGCTCCGCCCGGGCCTCGTACCCCTCGCTGCGGCGCAGCACGACCACGTCCCCGGGGCCCAGGACGGCGAGCGAGTTGTGGCACACGGGACCGCGGTGGAGCACCGTCCGCGTGCCGGACTCCGGCTCGAGGGTCTCGATCACCTCGCGCGACTGCTCGTCCGAGTCGTCCCCCACGTGCGCGATGGCCAGCACCTCGCCGCCGTGCCCGAACGCGCTGTGCGCCGCGGAGAACAGGCCGAAGTCCTCGGGCAGCGTCCGGGTGGCCGCGCCGGCCGCCCCCTCTACGAGGGCCCGCGCGCGGCGCGGGGAGAGGGACCGCAGCCAGTCGAACAGTTCCGCATCCAGCGGATGGCCCGGCGCCCCGGCGCGCCGTGGGATCCGGTGCACGAGGTGCACCGCGTCGGCGACGGGAGCGGAGCGGACGAGCTCCCAGTACGCCGGCCAGTCCCGCCGGCGCGCGAGCCCGCTCGCCGTGTCCTCCAGTACCGCCGCCGACACGTGCGGCACGGGCAGCAGCTCCGGGAGCCACCCGTCCACCGCGATCCGGGCCTCCGGCACCCGCCGGCCCAGGGAGTCGGGATCGAGCACCCGCCGCGGAACGTCGACCTCCGGTTCCGGCGGCAGGCCCGCCGCCCGCAGCGCGCTGTTCTGCCGCAACACCGCGTCGCCCAGGGACGACATGTAGGTGGCGGGCGCGCGGTCGGCCAGCCTGCGCAGCCACGTCACCGCCTCCTCGCCGACCTCCACGGCCTCCTGGGAACGGTCCGCGTCGAGCAGGATCCCGTGCAGGCTCATCAGCGCCGTCGTCCACGCGGAGGTGTACCGGTGCGGATCGGCCTCGGCGAGGCGCCGGTTGAGCTCGGCCACCTCCCGCGCCGGCGCGACGGCCTCGGCGTGCCGGCCACGCGCGGACAGGTGCTCGCGCAGCCGCTCCAGCGACGCGACGAGCGGCGTGTCCTCGACCAGCGCCCCCTCGCGCACCAACTCCCGGCCCAACTTGACCGCTTCGCGCAGGGCGACGTCCTCCGCAGGCGGACGGAACGTGAGGGCCGCCCCGTTGGACAACGCGATCGCCAACCCCCTGCGCTGCCCAGGATCGTGGACGGCGGCCCTGCGGTACGCGATCGCCGCCTCCTGGTTGGCCCGGTAGGCCTCCTCCCACCGACCGGCCGACTCCAGATGCACACTGACATTGGCCAGCGCGGTCGCCCGGTACGGTTCGTACCGGCGCAGATCGTCCCGGGCGAGACGGGTGAAGAGGTCCACCACGCGCTGCTGCGTCGCCACCGCTTCGCCGACCTCGCCGGTG
>NZ_JBQQCG010000071.1:0-62254 GCF_052245575.1 Streptomyces sp. 2A115
AGCGCGGGGGGCCCGGCGGCACGCCGCAGCCCGGTGGCGTACCGGATCGGGTCACCACCGTGACCTCGATCGCCGAACTGCCCCACGACGCCGATCTGGTCGTCGAGGCGGTACCGGAGAACGTCGCGCTCAAGGCCCGGCTGCTCGCCGCCGCCGAACAGGCCGTGGGGGAGCGGTGCGTGCTCGCCACCAACACCAGCTCCCTGCCGGTCACCGAACTCGCGGCGGCCCTGAAACACCCCGGACGCTTCCTGGGCATGCACTTCTTCAACCCCGTGCCGGTCTCCGCGCTTGTCGAACTGGTCCTCGCTCCCGACACCACCGGGCAGACCCTCACAGCGGCGGTCGGCTGGACGCACGCCCTCGGCAAACAGGAGGTCGTGGTCCAGGACTCGCCAGGGTTCGCCAGCAGCCGCCTCGGCCTCGCCCTCGGCCTGGAGGCGATCCGCATGGTCGAGGAGGGCGTCGCCGACCCGGAGGCCATCGACACCGCCATGCGTCTGGGCTACCGGCACCCGATGGGACCGCTGCGCCTCACCGACGTGGTGGGTCTCGACGTGCGGCTGGCCATCGCCGAACACCTGCACGCGACGCTCGGGGAGCGGTTCGCGCCGCCCGACCTGCTGAGGGAGAAGGTCGCCCGCGGCGAGCTGGGCCGCAAGACCGGTCAGGGGTTCTTTCCGTGGCAGTGACCGACGGGGTGACCACCGAGACCGAGGCAGGCCGGTACGCCGCCCCGTACGGAGTGGCGTACGACGTCACCGACGCCGTGGCCGTCATCGAACTGCGCGGACCCGCGAGCGGCAACACCCTCGACACGCACATGCGCAGCGCACTCCTCATGGCGGCACGGCGCCTGACCACCGACACCGCACGCGGGGTGCGAGCGGCCCTGATCACCGCCCGCGGCAAGCACTTCTGCGTCGGCCAGGACCTCAGGGAGCACGCCCGGTTGCTGAAGACCGCGCCCGACACGGCCTTCGTGAACATCCCCAACGACTACAACCCGCTGGTCAAGGAGCTGCACGCGCTGCCGGTCCCGCTCGTCGTGGCCGTAGAGGGGGCCTGCGTCGGGGCCGGACTCGGCATCGCCCTCTGCGCCGACGTACGGGTCGCCGCCGCGGGCGCTCGCTTCGCGACCGCCTTCACCGGCATCGGCCTGACCTCCGATTCCGGCGTCGCCCGCGCCCTCGCCCGCCAGCTCGGCCCCTCACGGACCGCGGGACTCATGCTCCTGGGCGACCAGTTCTCCGCGCGGGACGCCGAGCACTGGGGCCTGGTCCACCGCGTCGTACCGGACGGCTCGGCCACGGCCGAAGGACTCACCCTCGCCCGCTCTCTGGCCGACGGACCCACCGCCGCCTACCGGGAGACCAAGGCACTGCTGCGGTCCGCGGCCATCACGCCCCTGCCGGCGGCGCTGGAGCGCGAGGCCGTGATCCAGCGGCGGCTCGGCGCCACCGGCGACCACCACGAGGCCGTCGCGGCCTTCCTCGAACGCCGTAGCCCCACCTTCCGCGGCCACTGACGCACTCATCCACCGACGCACTCATCCACCGACGCACTCATCCACCCACGCACTCATCCACCCACCCACTCATCCACCCACCCACTCATCCACCGAATACGACGGGACACGGACACCATGAACACACCCGCCGCCACGGCCGGAACCGGCGCACCCCCGGAGCCCGCGAGCCCCGAGTCCGCCTTCGAGGACACCATTGCCCGCGACCAGCGGGTCGAGCCCCGGGACTGGATGCCGGACGGCTACCGCAGGACGCTCATCCGGCAGATCGCCCAGCACGCGCACTCGGAGATCATCGGCATGCAGCCGGAAGGCGAGTGGATCACACGTGCGCCGTCGCTGCGCCGGAAGGCGATCCTCTTCGCGAAGGTGCAGGACGAGGCCGGGCACGGGCTGTATCTGTACTCGGCGGCCGAGACGCTGGGCGCGGACCGCTCGGACATGACCGAGCGGTTGATCGACGGCCGGCAGAAGTACTCGTCGATCTTCAACTACCCGACCCGTACCTTCGCCGACGTCGGGGTGATCGGCTGGTTCGTCGACGGGGCCGCGATCTGCAACCAGGTGCCGCTGTGCAGGAGTTCGTACGGGCCGTACGGACGCGCCATGGTGCGCGTCTGCAAGGAGGAGTCCTTCCACCAGCGGCAGGGATACGAACTGCTGCTGACCATGATGCGTGGCACCGACGAACAGCGGGCCATGGTGCAGGACGCCGTGAACCGCTGGTGGTGGCCGTCGCTGATGATGTTCGGCCCGCCCGACGACGACTCGCCCAACTCGGCCCGGTCCATGGCCTGGAAGATCAAGCGGCACACCAACGACGAGCTGCGGCAGCGGTTCGTGGACATGACCGTTCCGCAGGCCGAGAAGCTGGGTGTCACCCTGCCCGACACGGAGCTGCGCTGGAACGAGGAGCGTGGGCACCACGATTTCGGCACCCCCGACTGGGAGGAGCTGAAACGGGTGATCTCCGGCAACGGGCCGTGCAACGCCGAACGCATCGCGCGACGCCGGGCCGCGCACGAGGAGGGCGCCTGGGTACGCGAGGCGGCCACCGCGCACGCCGCCAAGCAGGCGGCCCGCGTGCGGGAAGGGGCGGCGGCATGAGCGGCACCGGCGGAGTTCCCGCGGAAATCGAGGGCCGTACGCAGGCGACGTGGCCCCTGTACGAGGTGTTCGTCCGCAGCAAGCGCGGCCTCAACCACGTCCACGTCGGCTCCCTGCGCGCGGCCGACGACCACATGGCACTCACCCACGCCCGGGACCTGTACACCCGGCGCAACGAGGGCGTCAGCATCTGGGCCGTGCGCTCCGACAGCATCGCCGCCTCCACTCCCGACGAGAAGGACCCCTTCTTCGCGCCCAGCGCCGACAAGGTCTACCGCCACCCCACCTTCTACGACATCCCCGACGACGTCCCCCACATCTAGGAGCAGCGCATGAGCGACGAGGACCTGTACGTCGACCACGACAACGCGCGGTGGGCGTTCGGCACCGGGTTCACCGACCCGCTGCACGGCGTGGACCAGGAGGTACCGGACGGCATCGACGTCGGCGGTCTGGCCGCCTGCTGTCTGGCGCTGGGCGACGACGCCATGGTGTCCGCCCAGCGGCTGGCCGAATGGTGCACCCGCGCGCCCGAGCTGGAGGAGGAGCTGGCGCTGGCCAACATCGGCCTGGACCTGCTCGGACAGGCGCGTCTGCTGTACGCCAGGACCGGCCGGGCCGACGGCACGGGGCGCGGCGAGGACGCGTACGCCTACTTCCGCGGCCCGGTGGACTTCCGCAACGTACGGCTCGCCGAACTGCCGGGCGGCGACTTCGCGTTCACCATCGCCCGGCTGCTGGTGCTGTCCACCTGGCGGCTCGCCCTGTTCGAGGAACTGACCGCCGCGCCCGACCCCGTGCTGGCCGGCATCGCCGCGAAGAGCGTCAAGGAGCTGGCCTATCACCGCCATTACGCCGCCGGGTGGACCGTACGCCTCGGCGACGGGACCGAGGAGTCCCGCGCCCGCCTGGAATCCGCCCTGCGCGGCATCGCCCCGTGGCTGAACGAGCTGCTGGCCGACCGGGCCGCGGAACACCTCGGCGCGGCCCCCGCCGCTGTCGCCGACCGGACCCTGCTGTGGCTCACCGACGTGTTCGTGACGGCGGGACTCGTCCCGGCCGAGGTCCTGCCGCTCGGTCCCGCGTCCATGTCCTCCGTCCCGGGCTCCGGCCGGGGCGGAGACCACACCGAGCACTTGGCGCCCCTCCTCGCCGAACTGCAGAGCGTTGCCCGCGCACACCCGGACGCGGCATGGTGACCGGGGCGAACCCCGCCGAGCGGCACAGGGAACAGGCAGAACGTGCCCGGCACATCGCCTCCCGGGTCCCCGGCCCCGGACCGCCGATGCTGACGCTCTCCGACGTCGGAGTGCTCAGCGGCATCGAGGTGGAACCGGACGGAACCCTGATCGCGCGGCTCACCCCGACCTGCTCGGGCTGCCCCGCCATGGCGGAGATGCGGGCCGAGGTCGCCACCCGGCTGCGCGCCGCCGGCTTTCCAGCCGTCCGGGTCGTCACGGTGCTGGACCCGCCCTGGACCACGGACCGGATCACCGGGACTTCGCCCGATGGCGGCGTGTCACTGGCGCACCGTCCGGCGCCAGTGGTCACCGGATCTTCCTGCACGCGGAAGCATCCGCACCTCAGGCAGCGGCGAAGTGCTGCTTGAGTTCCTCGGTGACGGCGCGTACGGCCGGCGAAAGCCAGCGCCTGCTCAGACGCACCAGATGAACCGGCACATCCGGGATGCGGGGCCCAGCCACCTCTGCCAGGCGCCCTTCGCGTAGAGCGCTCTTGACGGTGACACGCGGCATCACGGTCAGGCCCAGTCCGGCCGCCACACAGGAGCGGGCGGCCTCGATGCTGCCGAACCTGGTCAGCCGTGGCCGTACACCGGGCACTGCGAGCAGCTCCCGGGCGAGGTGGTCGCTGTAGGAGCAGCCCTGTTCGTGCAGGAAGAAGTGCTCCTGGGCCAGTTCCTTCCAGCCGGCCGGAGCACTGTCCTGTCCGGTCAGCGGGTGGTCGTGGGCGGCGACGAGGACCAGGGGTTCGGCGGCGATGCGTTCGGCGGTGAGGTCGGTGTAGTCGGCATGCTCCTCCAGCAGCAGCACGAGATCCAGTCGCCCGGAGCGCAGCCCGTCGACGGCCTCGGCGGTGCCCGTGGGATGGAGGTGGATGTCGATCCCGGGGTGGGAGCGGAGCAGCGCGGCGACAACTCCGGGCAGCCGGGCCGAGCAGAGCGTCTCGCCGGCACCGACCACCACCCGTCCGGAGACCGGCCCGCCCCCGCTTCCGGCGGCGGTGGCGCGCAGCCGCGCCTCCGCGTCCAGTACGGCTTCCGCGTCGGTGATCAGATGCCGCCCGGCGTCGGTGAGCTTCGCGCCGCGAGGGAGCCGGTCGAAGAGCCGTGCTCCCAGGTCCTTCTCCAGCGTCCGGATGTGCACGGTGACGGTGGACTGCGCGAGATGCAGTTCGGCGGCGGTGGCGGTGAAGTTCCCGGTGCGGGCGAGCGTGGTGAAGGTACGCAGCAGCCGGGTGTCCATGGCCCGACCCTATCCGGCCGCAGGCTGAGCAATCGGGAATCCCGATGGCGTTCTTCCGAAATCATCAATTCTCCGCATGGGTGCCACGTGAGAGCGTAGGCGCATGAGCCTTGGAAGCAGCCTGGACGTTCTGCGTTACTCCGCTTTCACCCCGGAAACCCCCTCCCCGGAAGGCGGCAACCCGGCCGGCATCGTCCTGGACGCTGCCGCGCTCGACGACGCGGGGATGCTCGCCGTCGCCGCCGACGTCGGATACTCCGAGACGGCGTTCGTCACCGTCCGCGACGATGCCCGGGGCCGGTTCCGGGTGCGCTACTTCAGCCCGCTCGCCGAGGTCCCGTTCTGCGGGCACGCCACCGTGGCCACCGCGGTGGCGCTCGCCGAGCGGATCGGGCCCGGTGCCTTCGTCTTCGACACACCCGCGGGGGAGATCCCGGTGGCGACGTCCGCCGATGCCGACGGGACGGTGCGGGCCACGCTCACCAGCGTGCCCACGCGCACCCGCCCGGCCACCCCGGACGAGCTGGACGCGGCGCTCGCCGCACTGGGTTGGGGGAGGGGCGACCTGGACCCGCAACTGCCGCCGCACGTCGCCTTCGGCGGTGTGGAGCACCTCGTCCTGGCCGCCGCCGCACGTGGCCGGTTGGCGGATCTCGCCTACGACTTCGACGCTCTCGCCGAGGTGATGCGGCGGCATGGCTGGACGACGCTTCAATTGGTGTGGCGCGAGGCCGCCGACCGGTTCCACGTCCGGGACCCGTTCCCGGTCGGCGGTGTGGTGGAGGACCCGGCAACAGGCGCGGCCGCGGCGGCCTTCGGCGGCTACCTGCGGGCCCTGGGCCTGGTGCGGGAGCCGACGAAGGTCATACTGCGGCAGGGCGAGGACATGGGCCGCCCCAGCGAGCTGGTGGTCGACATCGACCCGGCGGATGCCCGGGTACAGGTCACCGGGCGGGCGCGGGCCATGAGCGGTCAGCGATGAGGGGTGGCGGGCCGGGCCGGCGGTGATGTGGCCGGGGAGGTGGCGCAGGGGCGGGGACCGTGCGGCGGGCTGCCGGTGACCGGTCCGCCCCGGTGAGGGCGCGGGGACGCGGGGACATCACCGCACATGGGGCCACCCAGGCCGGCTACGGCGGTGGTGGTACCCGGGAGCCTTCTCGGCGTCCGCTCGGTCCGGCCGCGCGGAGCCGGTGGCCAGCGGCGGCCGGGGTACCGGGGCGGGCAGGCCGAGGAGGCGTCCCCGGGCGGCGGCGGCGAGCAGCGCCGGGTGGAACAGGTCTGCCGGCGAGCCGACGAGGTGGTAGACCCGGTCCAGGGCGCGCTGGGCCCGCACGTTGCCGTGTGCGGCGAGCCGGTCCACCTCTCCCGACCAGCGGCCGAACAGGGCGTCGACGCCGGGTGCCGGGTCGTCGCCGATGTGGCGCAGGTCCTCGCCGGTCGCGATGGCCCAGGGGAGGTCCGCGGCCCGGTGCAGGCGGCGCATCAGCCGCCGCTCCCATCCGGGCCGGACGCCCGCCGCCAGCGTCTGCCGCAGGAGCAGTGCCTGGGTCGCGGCGACGGTGATGCCCTGGCCGTAGACCGGGTTGAAGGCACACAGTGCGTCACCCACGACGAGGAGTCCGTCCGGCCAGTGCGCCGGACGGTCGTAGCTGCGACGCACGTTGTGGGTGCGGCGGTGGACGGTGATGTCGCCGAGTGGGCGTGCGCCGCGGGTGAAGTCGGCCAGCGCCGGGTCCCGCAGCCCGGCCAGGAAGGCGTCGAAACCGGCCGGGTCGCCCGGCGGCCGATGGTCTCCGGCGCCCACGGCCGCCACCAGCCAGCGCCCGCCCTCGACGGGCAGTGCTACTCCGCCGGCCGGTGCACCCGGAACCGGCAGCATGACGATGCCCGCCACCCGGCCGAGGTGATCGGGGGGCGCGGCGTAGACCCGTCCCGCGTAGCCGAATCCGGCGTCGACGGTGGTGGTGGGCGGCTCCTCGACTCCCAACTGCGCCAGCCAGCCAGGCAGTCGGGAGCTGCGCCCGGAGGCGTCGACCACCAGACCGGCACTGACGGGCGGGGCGTCGAAGCATTCGACGAGCCAGCCGCCGCCGGTCGCGATGCCGGCACGGCTCAGACCGCGCACCCGCGCGCCGCCGCGCAGCTTCACCCCGGGCAACTGCGCCACCCTGCGTCGGACCACGTGCTCGACCAACGGACGGGTGGCGGAGACCAGTTCGAACGCGGGTGTGCCGAACGGCGCCCATCCGCGTTCGCCCAGCCACGCCAGGTCGCCGGTGTCCAGCGGCACCCCGCCGGCGGCGATCAACTGCCCGCGCAGCCCGGGAAGAAGCTCTTCGATCGCGCACAGCCCACGGTGCAGCAGCACATGCGGCTGACGTCCCTGCGGGACACCGCCTCGTGGCTCGGGCGTCCCCCGGCTCTGTTCCTGGTCCTGTTCGAGGACGGTGACCGGGCGGCCGTTCGCCCCGATCACCGCTGCCGTCAGCAGCCCGGCCATGCCCGCTCCGATGACGACGGTGTGCTCGCTGCTCATCGCTACACCAGCCGGAAAAGGAGTCGTCGCACTTGCTTCAGCCACGGCAGCGGTACAAAACGCCACAGCGGGGCACCGGCGGACAACGGTATGTGCCCGCGGAGTACGGCCCCGTAATCGAGTGACGCGGCGTGCGGAAAATATCCTGGCTTGCAGGAGACGATATCCTTGAATCCCTTGCCGTGGTAATAGCGCAGCTGTGGGTCCCGCGGGAGACCGTGGCGTTTTTCATGCATGTACACGTCTGTCGGCGTGTCCGGGTTGGCGCGTTTCCAAGTCCGCAGACCGGGCATCGGGGACCCGAGATAGATATCACGCCAACCGTGCTTGAGAGCGTGCGGCCAGAAGAACTCGAATATGGCGGTCACCGCGTCCGCGTCGACACTGCTCAGACTGATTCCGAAAAGGGAACGGGTGACTGCCGAAGCAGGCGACTCCACCCGGGCGCAGGCGGCCCAGGTGGCCGCCGAACGCAACTGTGCGGCCGTGATCGGTTTCATGAACAACGAGGCCAGAGCCGCTCCGCCCGCCGCCTCGAACGCCCCGATGCTCAGCCGTGGATACGCCTGGATGCGGGCGGCCAGCTCCGCGCGGCCGGCTGCCTGGTCGTGCTCCCACTTCGCCCGCTCCAGGGTGATGAGCGCCTCGACGTCGCCCGGCCGCAGAAAGCGGACCTCGACGGGACCTGTGACGGAATCCGATTCCTCTCCGACACGGCTCTGCGCCATTCGGTGCGGACTGGACATGGGTATCCTCTGTTCTCCTCGGAAACCGGCTCGACGTGCACCGGAATACTCCCGACCGACCGTCCGTTCGGGCAAGTCATCTGGTGTTCTCGATGGAAAGTGAACATCGGGTGTTCATCTCGGGTTCGTATTTGAAATCTCGTATTCATTCGAGGTGGGGTGGGCATGTGATCTCGGTTACCTTCTCCGGCCGCGCGGGAGTATTCGGGTATTCTGCCGAAAGCGTTCATGCCGACCCGGATCAGATATCCGCGGGGCCCCTCACCACCCGCGCAAAAGCGAGACGGAATTCCGCGAGCTTGTGCTGCTGCACCGCGCCGGCCGGCGCCCTCATGACGACCCGCCCCGGACCGCTGCCGCCGACTCGCCGGCGGACTCGGCACTACGAACGGGGCTGCCCCGCCAGGGCGCAGCCTCCTCGTCGTCTCCTGGCCTGATTTCGGTTCGCGTGATTGACCCGCGTTCGGTCAGCTGGGGATCCTGAAGCAGAAGACTGAACACGGAGCGCTCTTGCGAACGTCGTGTCCAGTCCGTCCAAGCGAACCAGTAATGATCTGTTCGATCCTGAACCCCCACGCAGGAAGGCAGGAACAGACGTGCAGGAGATGGAGATTCGGGAGATCCAGGAGACGCCCGACCAGTCGGTGGTCACCGTCACCGGGGACACGAGCTGGCAGTCACCCGAGTACGAGGTCGTCGAGACCGCGCTCGAAGTGACGGCGTACGCGCTGGCCACGCGGTAACCCCGCAGCCGTGCTGCTGCAGGTGCTCGGCACCGCGGCCGGCGGCGGACTGCCCCAGTGGAACTGCGCGTGTCCCGGCTGTGCCGGGGCACGCGTCCATCCGGAGCGGCGCCGCCGCCACGCGTCCCTCGCCGTACGGGCGGACGCCGGCCGCTGGTACATCGTCAACGCCACCCCCGACATCGGCGACCAGATCGAGGACACCCCCACGCTGCACCCCGGCCCCGGCGCCCGGCAGACCCCACTCGCGGGTGTCGTCCTCACCGACGCCGAACTCGACCACACCCTCGGCGTGGCCCGGCTGCGCGAGGCGGACGCCCTGGAGCTGGTCGCCACCGCCCCGGTGCGCGAGGCGCTGCTCACCGGCCCGCGCCTCGGAGCCGTACTGGGGCCGTACACGGAGCTGTGCTGGCGGGAACTGGACACGGCCCCGCTGCCGCTCGGGCCGGAACTCGAAGCCGTCGCCATGCCCATCGCCGCCAAACGCCCCCGATACGCGGCGGGAACGGGCGACGACGATCCGCGCTGGGTGGTCGCCCTGGTGCTCCGCGAACCGGCCACGGGAAGGTCCGTCCTCTACGGCCCCGCCCTCGCCGCCTGGCCGGACGCCCTGCACGACGCCGCCGAGGCCGCCGACTGCGTCATCGTCGACGGCACCTTCTGGGACGAGGACGAGCCCGTGCGCACCGGGATCTCCATCAGGACGGCCAGCGGCATGGGACATCTGCCGATCGACGGGCCCGCCGGCACCGCGCGCCGCCTGACCGGGCTGCGCGCCCGCTGCCTGTACACGCATCTCAACAACACCAACCCCCTGACCGACCCGGACGACGACCGGCACAAGCAGCTGGCCGACCTGGGACTCGAGGTCGCCGCCGACGGAATGGTCATCGAGCTGTGACGACGACAACCCCCGTGCTGGGCAACCCCATTGACGATCCGTGGAGCCCAGCCGAATTCGAGGAGCGGCTGCGCGCCGTCGCCGCCACCCGCTACCACGACCGCCACCCCTTCAACGTACGGATGCATGAAGGCGACCTGTCCCCGGCCGAACTGCGTCGCTGGATCACCAACCGCTTCCACTACCAGCGGCACATCCCCGTCAAGGACGCCCTGATCCTCGCCAAGTTCGAGGACCCCGCACTGCGCCGCATGTGGCTGCGCAGGATCGTCGACCACGACGGCGTACAGGAGGGGGAGGGCGGCATCGAGCGCTGGCTGCGGCTCGGCGAGGCGGCCGGACTCGACCGGAAGCTGCTGTGGTCGGCCGAGGACGTGCTGCCCGGGGTGCGGCTCGCGGTCGACGGCTACGTCAACTTCTGCCGGCTCAGGTCCCCGCTGGAGGCAGTCGCCGCGTCCCTCACCGAGTTGTCCGCTCCGGGGCTGATGCGCACTCGTATCGCCGCCTTCGAGCACCACTACCCGTGGATCGAGGCCGAGGGGCTCGTCTACTTCCGTACCCGCGTCGGACAGGGCGGCCGGGACAGCGCCGAGGCACTGGACCTGGTCAAGCGGTGGACGCGCAGCCGCGAGGAGCAGGAACGGGCCGTCGCCGCGCTCACCTTCAAGTGCGAGGTGCTGTGGTCGCTGCTCGATGCCGTGGACGGAGCGGGGGAGCGGCCATGAAACCCATGAGGGAGGCGCCCCCCGGCGGCCGCGCCTTGACCGCGAACGACGGCGAGGGGACCGTGACCGACGCCGGGGACTGGAACCCGGTGTTGAGCCGTTCCGTCATGCTCCGCCACGACCGGGTGCGCGACACCGACCTGCTGGTCATGCCGGAACGCGTGGTCGTGCTGCACGGCAGCGCGGGCGCTGTCCTGAGGCTCTGCGACGGCGAACACGCGGTCGGGGTGATCGTCGCGGAGCTGGCCGAGCGCTTTCCCTGCGCGCCCGTCGCCACCGAGGTGCCGGAGTTCCTGGGGCGGTTGCGTCAGAAGGGCTGGGTTCGATGACCGCGGCGCGTCCCGCCGAGAGCGCCGCGCCCGCCGGGCCCGTCGCCCCTCCCTGGGCACTGCTCGCGGAACTCACCCACGGCTGCCCGTTGCACTGCGCCTACTGCTCCAATCCCGTGGAACTGGTCCGCAGATCCGCCGAGCTCCGCACCGACGAGTGGGCCGACGTCATGCGCCAGGCGGGGGAGCTGGGCGTCGTCCAGACCCACATCTCCGGCGGTGAACCGCTGCTGAGGCGCGACCTGCCCGAGATCGTCGACGCCGCCGACTCGGCGGGCATCCACACCCAGCTCGTCACGAGCGGGGTGGGCCTGACCCGGGAGCGGCTGACCGCCCTCACCGACCGTGGGCTGCGCAGCGTACAACTGTCCGTGCAGCACGCCGAATCCGCCGCTTCCGACCGGATCGCCGGGCACCGCTCCTTCGCCGCCAAACGGAAGGCGGCGGCCCTGGTCCGGGAGGCGGGACTGCCGTTCGGCCTGAACGTCGTACTCCACCGGGAGAATCTGGACGCGCTCGCCGCCCTCATCGACCTGGGTCTGGAGTGGGGAGCCGAGCGGATCGAGCTGGCGAACACCCAGTTCTACGGCTGGGCGCTGGTCAACCGGGACCGGCTGCTGCCCGGCCGGGAACAGATCGACCGCGCGCGTGCCGTCGTAGAGGCCCGGCGGGAGCGGCTGGCCGGGCGCATGGACGTGGTGTGGGTGGTGCCCGACTACGTCGACGGGACCGCCAAGCCCTGCATGGGCGGCTGGGGCGCCGTCTCGCTGACCGTGGCCCCCGACGGCACGGTGCTGCCCTGCCCGGCCGCCGCCACACTGCCGGGGCTCGACGCCCCGAACATCAGGGACCGCTCCCTGGAGTGGGCCTGGCACCACTCGCCCGCGTTCCACCGTTACCGGGGCACCGACTGGATGGCCGACCCCTGCCGCTCCTGCCCCCAGCGGGAGACCGATCTCGGCGGCTGCCGCTGCCAGGCGTACGCGCTCACCGGTGACGCCGCCCGCACCGATCCCGTGTGCCGACTGGCCCCCGACCACGGTCTGGTACGGGCGCTCGTCGATGCCCCCGCTCCACGCCCCGGACTCCCGACGACCCCCCGTTCATTTCCCCCAACCCCCCACTTGGAGGACCGATGCGACTGACCAGCAAGCGCAGGACCCGTAGAACGCTGACGGCGGGCACGGCCCTGTCCACGGCCGGGCTGCTGCTCGCCGGCCTCACGGGACCCGGGTCCGCCCAGGCCGACACCGCGGCCCCTGCCGCGATCCCCGCCGCGGCCGACGGCGTACCGACATCCGTCACCACCCGCACCACCGGGCTGACCATCCCGTGGGGCGTCGACTGGCTGCCCGACGGCTCTCACACCCTGGTCACCGAGCGCGACGACTTCCGAGTCTGGAAGGTCGCCCCCGACGGCGCCAAGACCCAGGTGGGGACCGTCCCCGACAGCCAGACCACCAACGGCGAGGGCGGACTCATGGGCGTCGCCGTCGACCCCAAGTGGGCCACCAACCACTACGTGTACTTCATGCACACCGCCGCCGAAGGCAACCGGATCGCCCGCATGACGTACGACGGCACCTCGCTCAGCGGCTACAAGGTGATCCTCCAGGGCATCAGCAAGGCCCGGTACCACAACGGCGGACGGCTCGCCTTCGGCCCCGACGGCTATCTGTACGCCACGACCGGCGACGCCCAGAACACCGCCCTCGCCCAGGACCGGGACTCCCTCAACGGCAAGATCCTGCGCCTGACCACCTCCGGGGAGCCGGCCCCCGGCAACCCCTTCGGCAACCACGTCTACAGCCTCGGCCACCGCAATCCGCAGGGGTTGGCCTTCGACCGCAACGGGCGGCTGTGGGAGGCCGAGTTCGGCAACACCCGGTTCGACGAACTGAACCTGATCAAGCCCGGTGCCAACTACGGTTGGCCCACGTGCGAGGGCACCTGTTCGGTCGCCGGGATGACCAACCCGAAGAAGACCTGGACCACCGGCGAGGCCTCGCCCAGCGCCATCGCCATCGCCGACAACGTCGTCTACATGGCCGCGCTGCGCGGCGAGCGCCTCTGGCGCATCCCCATCGAGGGCGACACGGAGAACGTGGGCACGGCGGCGGCGTACTACGTCGGTACGTACGGACGGCTCCGTACGGTGGTCACAGTGCCCGGCCGCGAGCAGCTGTGGCTGACGACCACCAACGCCGACGCCAACGGAGGCCAGCCGGACGGTGCGGACCGCGTCCTCGAGGTAACCCTCGGCTAGCGGTGTTCTGTCACTCTTTCCAGGGTCGAGCGGACGAGATCACTCCCGCGTCCGCTCGACTCGCTTCAGCCCAACTGGGCTGAAGAGGAACCTTTTTGACGGATCGTCGCCATAATATTCGGATGACTGCCGCCTCCTCCCTTTCCTCCAGTGCGCCGGTGCGGCACGCCCGCGTCGTCATCGTGGGTGCGGGACCCGCCGGTCTCACCCTCGCCAACATCCTGCGCGCCGCTTCCGTCGACTGCGTGGTCCTGGAGACGGAGAGCAGAGAGTTCATCGAGCAGCGGCCGCGCGCGGGCTTCCTGGAGGAGTGGGCGGTACGCGCTCTGGAACGGCACGGGCTGGCCGACCGGCTGCTGGAAAATGCCGAGGTGCACGGTGAGTGCGAATTCCGATTCGCCGGTCAGCGCCGCAGGTTCCGGTACGGCGAAGTGTCGGGGCACCATCACTTCGCCTATCCGCAGCAGCTGTTGGTGACCGATCTCCTGCGCACGTACGCGGACCACAGGAGTGGCGACGTCCGCTTCGGCGTACGCGGCGTGGAACTCCACGCCATCGACACCGACCGGCCCGCGGTGTCCTATACGGATCCGGATACGGGCGAGCGCGTACGTATCGACTGCGAGATCATCGCGGGCTGCGACGGCGGGCGCGGCGTGACACGCGACTACCTACCGCCGGAACACGCCACCCTCGCCCGCCACGACTACGGCATCGGCTGGCTGGCGCTGCTCGCCGAGGCACCGCCGTCCTCCGACTGCGTCTTCTTCGGCCTCCATCCGCGCGGGTTCGCCGGCCACATGGCCCGGGGCCCGCGGGTCACCCGGTACTACCTCGAATGCCCGCCCGGCGACGACCCGGAGAACTGGCCGTACGAGCGCGTGTGGGCCGAGCTCCGCGCACGGCTGGCGGCGGACGGGGCCCGGCCGCTCAACGAGGGGCGGCTGATCGAGAAACGCGTGCTGGACATGCACAGCTACATCGTGGAGCCGATGGCGTACGGGCGGCTGTATCTGGCGGGCGATGCCGCCCACCTCGCCTCACCGATCGCCGCGAAGGGCATGAACCTCGCGATCCACGACGCCCTGCTGCTCGCCGACGCGCTTGTCGCGTACAGCGGCAAGGGCGACGACAGCGGTCTGCGCGGCTACTCGGCGGCCTGCCTGCGACGGGTGTGGCAGTACCAGGAGTTCTCGCAGTGGTTCTCGGAGCTGTTGCACGGGCCGTCGTCGGGCGACCCCTTCCAGGCGGGCGCCGCCGCTGCCCGGCTGCGGCGGATCCTCGGCTCACCCACCGCCGCGGCGGCCTTCGTCGAGTTGTACCTGGGTGTGAACGCCGATCACTGAGTGCTCGATCAAGGATCGGCGAGTGCGCCTCACTCGCCGTGAGACAGCGCGGTTGAGACAGCGCGGCGACGAAGGACCCCGGGTCGCGGACCCCGGGACGTGGTGCGGCTGCGAGGGCAACAATTCAGGAGCAACAGAGCGCACCGGTCACGTGGGTGTCTCTCGGCTGCCCGCGGATCGCTCGGGCCATCACTTGGCTTGTTACGGGTGTCCAATGGGACCATTCTTGTACGCATGGTGACATTGCCGCGCGATGAAGGGCGAGCGGCCACGGCCGGTGACGCCATGGCGGTGGTCGATGCGCAGGGCATTGTCACGGGCTGGAGCGAGGGAGCGCGACTGCTGACCGGGTACGCCGCGGAGGAGGTCACCGGACGGCCGGCGGCGGAGCTGGTGGACGGCGATCCGGCCGGGCCCTGGCAGGACCTGCGGGCGGGCCGCGACGTGGTCGTGGCCGTACGCCATCGCGACGGGCACCGCACGGCGCTGGCCCTCCGGGCGTGCCCGATGCAGGGGAAGCAGCCGTCGTACGTGATCACCGCGGGGCCGGACGAGCGGGAGCGGATGCTGGGTGACCTGGCGTTCCAGCAGGCATCCATGTCGATGTCCATCTTCGACACCGGGCAGCGCTATCTGCGGATGAACGAGGTGGGGTGCCAGGTCATGGGGCAGCCCTGGGAGGTGTTCCGGCACCGGTATTTCCCGGACACCGTGGAGGACGCCGAGCACAGCCGCGGTTTCCTCCGCCATCTGGAGATCGTGGTGGAGACCGGGAAGCCGGTCCGTTACGAGAGCTGGACCCGCTCGCCGTCCGGTCGGCGTATGCACGCCTGGAACATCGAGATGTGGCCGGTGCGGGACGACTCCGGAGAGCTGCTCGGCACCGCCCTCGCCGCGTTCGACAGCAGTGAGCAGCACTGGGCTCGTCAGCGCCTGGCCATGCTGAACGAGGCCGCCGGGACCATCGGCACGAAGCTGGACGTCGTGCACACCGCCCAGCAACTGGCCGAGCTGGTCGTTCCCCGGCTCGCGGATTTCGCCAGCGTGGACCTGCTGGACCGGGTGCTCGCGGGCGAGGAGCCCGTCGAGGGCATGGCGGACGCCGATCTGGAGCTGCGCCGGGTCGCGCACCACTCCCTCACCCCCGGAGTGCCGGAGGCCGCGATCGGCCTGGGCACGGTGGACGTGTATCCGCTGTCCTCGCCGCCCGCCCGTGCGCTGGCCTCGGGCGGCGTGGTGCTCAGCCGGACCGGCTCGCCGGACCTCGACGCATGGTTCTCGCACCACGACGCCCGGTCCGCCAAGCTGCGCGACGCGGAGGACCACAACCTCTCGCTGATGGCCGTGCCACTGGTCGCGCGCGGTACGACGCTGGGCGTGGCGGTCTTCGTACGGCTGCTGACCCCCGAGTCCCCCGACCCCTTCGACAGCGACGACGTGTCGCTGGCGCAGGAGCTGGCCAGCCGCGCGGCCGTCTGTGTGGACAACGCCCACCGCTACACCCGGGAGCGCACGACCGCGCTGGCCCTGGAGCGCAGCCTGCTGCCCCAGGTGATGGCGGGGCAGGCGGCGGTCGAATTCGCCTCCCGCTACCTTCCCGCGCTGTCGCAGGCGGGAGTGGGCGGCGACTGGTTCGACGTGATCCCGCTGTCCGGGACGAGGGTGGCGCTGGTCGTCGGGGACGTCGTCGGACACGGCATCCATGCCTCCGTCACCATGGGACGGCTCCGTACGGCCGTATGGACCCTGGCCGATGTCGACCTGCCGCCGGACGAGCTGCTCACCCACCTGGACGACCTGGTCGGACACCTGGGGGCCGACGAGAGCGCGACCGGGGAGATCGGCGCCACCTGCCTGTACGCGGTGTACGACCCGGTGTCCCGGCACTGCACCATCGCCTCGGCCGGACACCCGCCGCCCGTGGTCCTGTACCCGGACGGAACCGTCGAGGTCGTCGAGGTGTCCGCGGGACCGATGCTCGGTGTCGGCGGGCTTCCGTTCGAGGCCACCGAGCTGGACGTGCCCGAAGGCGCCGTGCTGGCCCTCTACACGGACGGCCTCGTGGAGGCCCGCGATCTCGACGTGGACGCGGGCACCGCGGCGCTGTGCACCGCCCTGGCGGCCCCGGCCGGGACCCTGGAAGACTCCTGCGACAACCTGCTCAAGGCCCTGCTCCCGGAGCGCCCCGCCGACGACGTGGCCCTGCTGCTGGCCCGTACCCGCGCCCTGGACACCGAGCAGGTGGCCGTCTGGGACCTGCCCGCCGATCCCGCGATGGTCGCCTCCGCCCGGCAGCACGCCACCGAGCAGCTGACCCGCTGGGGGCTCGACGAGGCCGCCTTCGTCACCGAACTCGTGGTGAGCGAACTGGTCACCAACGCCATTCGCTACGGCGGCTCCCCGATCCAGCTCAGGCTCATCCGCGACCGCGCGCTCATCTGCGAGGTCTCCGACGCCAGCAGCACCTCGCCCCATATGCGGCGGGCCCGCACCTTCGACGAGGGCGGCCGCGGCCTCCTGCTCGTCGCCCAGCTCACGGACCGCTGGGGCACCCGGCCGAGCGGCACCGGAAAGACCATCTGGGCCGAGCAGACACTGCCGCTGGTCCAGTGACGGGGCTGGGGACGGGGGACTGGGGCGAGCCCCGTTCAGTCGAGGCCGACGTAGTCGCGCAGTGCCTCTGAGCGGGACGGGTGGCGCAGCTTCGACATCGTCTTGGACTCGATCTGGCGGATGCGCTCGCGCGTGACTCCGTACACCTGGCCGATCTCCTCAAGCGTCTTCGCCTGGCCGTCGTGGAGCCCGTACCGCAGGGCGATGATGCCGGCCTCGCGCGCGGTCATGGTGGAGAGGACCGACTGGATGGTCTCCTTGAGCAGGCGGAACGTCACCATGTCGAAGGGGGAGACGGTCTCGCTGTCCTCGATCACGTCGCCGAGCTCGGTGCCGCCGTCCTCGCCCAGGGGCATGTGCAGCGAGACGGGCTCCTTGATGTACCCGTCGAGCTCGATGATCTTGGCGACGGGCAGTTCCATCTTCTCCGCCACCTCCTCCAGCGTGGGCTCGACGCCCAGTTCGTGGAGCAGTTCCCGACGCAGCCTGGCCACTCTGTTGATGATCTCGACCGCGTGGACCGGAATACGGATCGTCCGGCCCTGGTCGGCCAGGGCCCGGGTCACCGCCTGCCGGATCCACCAGGTGGCGTAGGTCGAGAACTTGAATCCCTTGACGTAGTCGAACTTCTCGACGGCCCGCATCAGGCCCGTGTTGCCCTCCTGGATCAGATCCAGAAAGGTGAGTCCCCGTCGCGTATAGCGCTTGGCGATGGAGACGACCAGGCGGAGGTTCGCCTCTATGAGATGGGATTTCGCCCGGTGCCCGTCCTCGGCGAGGATTTCCAGCTCACGCCGGAACAGCGAATCCAGCGCCGGTTCCTCCTTGAGCTTCTGCTCGGCGAACAGACCGGCCTCGATCCGCTTCGCGAGGTCCACCTCCTGCTCGGCGCTGAGGAGCCGGACGCGGCCGATCACCTTCAGGTAGTCCCGCACCGGATCGGCCGTGGCGCCGTCGGAGGTGAGCCGGGGTTCGGGGGCGTCGGTCTCGTCCTCCGGAGACAGCAGAAGCAACTCCTGCCCCGGCACTTGGATGTCCGTGTCCATCGTGCTCAACTTCTCTTCCCGTGCCTCTGCTCAGGAATGCCGAATTCTCGTAGTCCCCCCAAGGATTGCTCAATTACCGTACACCCGACGGGCCCTTGATCGGCCGCAACGTATTGCCGTAAATTTCAGGTGAGATGAATCACGCGCCATGCGCTGTTGATTTTCTCGGCGGATTATGAACCCATCTTCAATGGCGTTTTGTGGGCGACGGCATAAGTGACAGCAGCAAGGTCGATTCCCGTCGACGTCCCCGACGAGTTCAGCGCGTCGTACCGTGCCGACAACGCGTCCGGCCGCTCCTGGATCGCCGGACTGCCCGAACTGGCCGCGAGTTTCCTGGATCGCTGGGCCCTTCGGCCGGACGGGCCGACGGGGCACGGTGTGGCCTCACTCGGTCCGCCGGTGACCCGCGTGGACGGTACGCCCGCGCCGGAAGGCCTGCGGCGGCCGGCGGACATCGCCGCGGCGATGCTCGGCCAGGCACTCCACGCCCTACCGTGCCACCAGCCTCCGCTTTCGGCCTGGACGGCCTTGTCCTCAATCGCCGGACGGGCTGAAGACGCCGGCCCGGGCGGCGAAAATTTCAGCCCCTCTGGGGGCACCTCCCAGCGGTAGCTGGGGGAGTTTGAGGAGCGGGGGTCTGGGGGGCTGGCCCCCTGGCGGGGTCTGGGGGGCCGGCCCCCTGGCGGGGTCTGGGGCGGAGCCCCAGGGATGGGACGGGTAGGGGCGGCGGGGGCGACTTACTGACCCAGTACCCACCGAGACGCTCGGCCCGGACCGACAGCGGGCCGTCGGCTGTACACATGGCCGCAACTCCGTTGGCACCGCAGCGGCTTGACGCGTCGACGAACTCCATGGACACGCCCCCCGAACAGCCGTTCCGACGCGACAGCAGCCCACCCACCCCTCACCCGAGACCCAGCGAAAGTTTCGAATAGCGCTGCTCACGTGACGGAAACATTGACCCCGTAGCAACCGGTTCCTACATTGAGCGCGCTTCAACAAGGCGCGAAGGAGCAGGGATTTCTCCAGTTTCTCCGCGTCGAAAATTATCGAAATACCGAACATGCAGGACGACGCGCCGGACGCGTAAACAGAGGGGTGACGGCATGAAATACCACGCCAGCCAAGGGATTCGGGTGGCCGCCGGCGCCGCGGTCATCGCCCTCACGGCGTCGGCCTGCGGCGGAGGTTCCTCCGACAGTGCCGACGGCACGGTCACGCTGACCGTCACGACCCAGGTCGACTACGGCTACCGGGACCTCTACAAGGAGTACGAGAAGAGCCACCCCGGCGTAAAGATCAAGGAAGTCCTCATCGAGGACCTGCCGAAGAAGCTCGTCACCCAGCTCGCCGCGAACCGCGGAGCGAGCGACGTGGTGGGCCTCGGTGACGACACCATCGGCAAGTTCAAGCCCAGCCACCAGCGCTTTCTCAACCTCGCCGACCACGGCGTCAACAACACCGACGACCCGTGGGTGAAGTGGGCGTACGACTACGGCACGGTCGAGAACGGCAAGTACGTCATGGGGATGCGCACCGACATCGGCGGTCTCGGCATCTGCTACCGCACCGACCTGTTCAAGGAGGCCGGACTGCCCACCGACCCCGAGCAGGTCGGCAAGCTCTGGCCCACCTGGGACGAGTTCACCGAGACCGGTGAGAAGTTCCGGTCCAAGGTGAAGAACGCCTCCTTCACGGCCAATACCGGTGATGTCTGGGTGGGCATGGGCAACCAGCACAAGGAGACCTTCTTCGCCGAGTCCGACGACTCCTTCATCGCGGACGAGAACACCACGCTCAAGCAGGACTTCCTGACCGCCGCGAACATGTCCGTGGAGAAAGTCAGCGGCGGATACCCGCCCTTCACGCCGGAAATGGCGAACGCCCTGAAGACCGGCAAGGCGGCAACCGCTGTCTGCCCCGCCTGGAAGCTCGACCGCACCAAGGAGGCCTCAGGACCGGACAACACCGGCAAGTGGTCCGTGGCCGCGGCCCCGCAGGGCGGCAACTGGGGCGGCTCCTACCTCCTGGTGCCCAAGCAGTCCAAGCACCCGAAGGAAGCCGTCGAGCTGGCCCGCTGGCTGACCTCCTCCGAGGTCCAGAAGAAGCTGTTCCTCTCCAAGGGCTACCTCTCCAGCCACCCCGCGGTCTACAACGACCCCGAGGTACAGGCGAAGAAGGACCCGTACTTCTCCGACGCCCCCACCGGCAAGATCTTCGCCGAGGCCGTCGACAAGATGGAACCCATCTACCGCGGCACCAAGGACAGCGATGTCGCGTCCTCCTTCATGAACGCGCTGCTCCGCGTCGAACAGGGCAAGCAGAAGCCGGAGGCCGCCTGGGACCAGGCGATCGACGATGCCGAGAAGGTCGCGGGGGAATGACCCGATGACGGTCACCGAGACCCGCCCCGGGACGGAGGCTCCCATCGCCTCCGGCCCGGGGCGGCACCACCGCCGCCGGGCCTGGCGCTCCCGCCTCACCCGCTTCGACCTGCGCTGCACGCCGTACCTGTTCATCCTGCCGTTCTTCGTGATCTTCGGTGTCTTCGCGCTCTGGCCGCTGCTCTACACGGGCTGGATGTCGTTCCACGACTGGGCGATCATCGAAGGCGACCAGGGCTGGGCGGGCCTCGGCAACTACCAGGACCTGTTCGCCGACGAGTACTTCTGGAACGCCCTGCTCAACACCGGGCTCCTGCTGGTGCTCGGCACCGGCGGCGAACTGGCGGTGGCACTGTGGCTGGCGGCCCTCCTCAACCGGAAGCTCAGCGGCAGCGCGATCTGGCGGGCGGGCGTCGTGCTCCCGCACATCGTCTCCGTGGTCGCCGTCAGCCTCGTCTTCGCCCAGCTCTTCGGCTTCCAGACCGGCATCTTCAACGATGTGCTGGGTCTGGTGGGCATCGACCGGATCAACTGGCAGGCGAACCGCTGGTCCGCCATCATCGCCGTCTCGACGATCATCATCTGGCGCTGGGCCGGCTACTTCGGGCTGATCTTCCTCGCCGCGATGCAGGGTGTCCCGCGCGAGCTCCACGAGGCCGCGATGATCGACGGAGCCTCGCAGCGGCGCGTCTTCTGGTCGATCACCGTGCCCTCGATCCGCCCCACGATCATCTTCAGCGTCGTCATGTCGACCATCATCGGCATGCAGACCTTCGCCGAACCCCAACTCTTCGACGTCCAGGGCACGGAGGGGACGGGCGGCAGCGACCGGCAGTTCCAGACGCTGATGATGTACCTCTACGAGAAGGGCTTCCGCGAGTTCAACGCGGGCTACGCCGCCACGCTCGCGTGGGTGATGTTCCTGCTCATCGCCATCGTCTCCGGCATCAACTACGCGCTGTCGCGGCGCATCGCATCGAAGGACTGATGCCGTCATGGCCCTCGCCCTGCGCACCGCACCCAAATCCGGCGCATCCAAATCCGGCGCACCCAAGTTCCGCCCGGGCCCCGACCAGACGGGCCGCCGGCCCGGCTACCTCATCTACGCCGCCCTGGTCGGCGCCCTGGCCGCCTCGCTCTTCCCCCTCTACTACTCCTTCATCCTGCCCACCCGCGACAACTCGGCGATCGGCGACTCGCTGCTCACCCTCACGCCGGGCGGCAACCTGTTCCACAACATCCAGCGGGTCTACGACACCGTCGACTTCTGGCTGGCGCTGCGCAACTCGATGATCATCTCGACGACGGTCACGGTGTGCTGCGTACTGCTCGCCTCGCTCGCCGGATTCGCCTTCGCCAAGCTGCCGTTCCGCGGCCGCAACGCGCTGTTCGTGGCGGTCGTGATCACCGCGATGCTGCCGACCCAGCTCGGCATGATCCCGCTGTACATGCTGATGGGTGACCTGGGCTGGATCGCCACGCTCCAGGCCGTCATCGTCCCGGCACTCGTCAACGCCTTCGCCGTCTTCTGGATGCGGCAGGCCTGCGACGAGTCCGTGCCGTACGAACTCGTCGAGGCCGCACGCGTCGACGGCTGCTCCACGCTCGGCATCTTCTGGCACGTGGCGCTGCCCGCGATCCGCCCGCAGGCCGCAGTGCTGGCCATGTTCACCTTCATGGCCAGCTGGAACGACTTCATGTGGCCGCTGATCGTGCTCGACCCGTCGGTGACGCCGACCGTGCAGACCGCGCTGTCCTCACTGGCCAGCGGCTACGCCCTCGACTACACGCTGATCCTCTCCGGCGCCGCCATCGGCGTGCTGCCGCTGCTCGTCGTCTTCCTCCTGCTCTCCCGGCAGATCGTCGCCGGTGTGATGCAGGGCGCCGTCAAGGGCTGACCCCACGACACCCCAGGGCCGTCGAGGTCCGTCCCCGCTACCCCCACCTACCCTGTGTGAAAGGACCTGCATGACCGCGGGCCACATCCGCAACCCCGTGCTGCCCGGATTCCACCCGGATCCCAGCATCGTGCGCGTCGGCGCGGAGTACTTCCTCGCCACCTCCACCTTCGAATGGTTTCCGGGCGTGCCCGTGCACCGCTCGACGGATCTCGCCAACTGGGAGCCGGCCGGCCACATCCTGGACCGCCCCGACCTCCTCGACCTGCGCGGAGTCGCCGACTCGGCAGGCGTGTGGGCGCCCTCACTCTCGTACCACGAGGGGCAGTTCTGGCTGGTCTACAGCATCGTGCGGACCATCGGGCAGCCGTACAAGGATCTCGACAACTACCTGATCACGTCCCCGTCGATCGACGGCCCGTGGTCGGAGCCGGTGTTCCTGAACTCCTCGGGCTTCGACCCGTCCTTCTTCCACGACGAGGACGGCCGCAGCTGGCTGCTCAACATCCAGTGGGACCCGCGCGAGGGTAAGCCCTCCTTCGCCGGGATCGTGCTCCAGGAGTACGACGCCGACAAGCGGGCCCTGATCGGGCAGCCGCGCACGATCCTCACGAACGAGGAGCTGATCGAGGGGCCCAACGTCTACCGGCGGGGCGGCTGGTACTACCTGATGCTCGCCGAGGGCGGCACCGGCTGGAACCACGGCATCCTGATGGCCCGCTCGCGCGAACTGACCGGGCCGTACGAACTCGACCCGCACGGCTCGCTGTTGACGACCCGTGATGTTCCGGACTGGCCCTTGCAGAAGGCGGGCCACGGAGAACTGGTCGAGACGCCGGAGGGGGAGTGGTACCTCGCCCACCTGGCCTCCCGGCCCGTACAGACGCCCGACGGACCGCGCTGCGTCCTGGGCCGGGAGACCTGCCTGCAACGCGTGACGTGGACGGACGACGGCTGGCTGCGGCTGGCCGACGGAGGGCGGCGGCCGAGCGTGGAGGTCCCGGCACCCACGGGGGTGGAGCCGGGACCGGCCGTCGTGCCTGTGGCGCACGACGACTTCAACTCGCCTGTCCTGGGCGGACATTGGAGTACGCTCCGGGTGCCCGCGACCGCCGACTGGCTGACCCTCGGCGAACGTCCCGGGCATCTGCGGCTGCGCGGCCGGCAGAGCACGCACTCGCGGTTCGACCAGAGCCTGGTCGCGCGCCGGCTCACCTCGCTGCGGTCCGAGGTGACGACGGTCGTCGACTTCAGACCCTCCCATTTCAGCCAACTCGCGGGACTCATCTGCTGGTACGACACCTCGACGCACTACTACCTGCGCCTCACGCACGTCGAGGGCAGGGGCCGCGTCCTGGGTGTGGTCCTCACCGACAACGGTGTCTACGGGGAGCTGTCCGACAGCGAACTCACCACGGACGACTGGCCGTTGGTGCACCTCCGAGCCCGCTTCGACGGTGCGGAACTCCGTTTCTCCGCGTCGCCGGACGGCACGGACTGGCATCCCGTGGGCCCGCCCCTGGACGCGAGCAAGCTCTCCGACGACTACGGGGACCTGTTGCGGTTCACGGGCACGTTCGTCGGGGTCTGCGCTCAGGACCTGGGCGGGACCCGTGCCCCGGCCGACTTCGACTGGTTCGAGGTGCGGGATCTGGAGGGCGGCCAGGAGTAACGGTCGGGAGTAGGGGCGCGAACGGTAGGAGCGGGCAGTTCGGCGGTCGGCGGCAGTGGTACGTCGCTGACCGCCGCGTTGCGTTTCCACGTGCCCGAGGGTCCGCGGACCCTTCCGAGAGGGCCTTCCTGGCCTTCCGAGGCGCCTTTGGACGGGCGGGCATCGCGTCCGGCGACCTTTGCCGTCGAAGCGCGTCACGCGGGCGCCGCGGTGGGTGTCGGAGTGGATACCGGAGTGGGTGTCGGGGCCGGTGCCAAGGCCCCCGGGTGAGGCCCCGTGCCGGCGGCCGTGTGACACGTCATGCGGTGACTCCGTTCATGTCGACGCGGTTGAGCGCGGCGGCCAGGTCCGGCGTTTCGCTGAGGACGAGCGCGGCGCCGCCCAGCGCGCCGATTCGCGCCCCGAGCCCCAACTCGGCAGGAACGAGGTCCACTTCGCGCACGAGGGGCAGGGCGTGGCGGCGTACCGCGGTGCGCATCGGGGTGAGGAGTACCTCCCCGGCCCGGGAGAGTTCGCCGCCCACCACGATGCGCTCGGGGTCGAGCAGATTGCACAGGTTGGCGAGGACCTGGCCGACGACGCTGCCGATCTCGGCGAACACGGTCTCGCCCGCGCGGTCCCCGGCCGCGGTGCGGGCCAGTATCTCGTCGAGCCCGGTGTCGGCGCCGAACACCGGCCGCAGCGCGGCGAGTACGGCGGGGAGCCCGGCGTGCAGCACCAGGCAGCCGCGGTTGCCGCAGCGGCAGGCCGGCCCGTCGACGCGCACGGAGACGTGGCCCAGTTCGCCCGCGGCGCCGACCGCCCCGCGGTGGAGCCGGCCGTCCAGGATCAGGGCCGAGCCGATGCCGCTGGACAGGCCGAAGTAGAGCAGGTTCGCCACTCCGCGTCCGGCGCCCCAGCGGGCCTCGGCAACACCTTCGAGCCGGGTGTTGTTCGCCACGGTGACCGGCAGGCCGAGCGCCCGCTCGAACTCCTCGACGGCGGGCACATGCGACCAGGGCTGTCCCGGCAGCGACACCCCGACGACTCCGGTCTCGCGGTGGACGGGCCCGGGGACGCCCACACCGACACCGATGACCCGCTCCCTGCCCAACTCCTGCTCATCCAGCAGCCGTTGAAGGATCGCCGCACCGGCCGCGATCCGCTCGGCCGGCCCGGTACCGGGATCCACGGCCGTACCGGCGCTCGCGAACTCCCCGGCGGCCAGATCGCAGAGATGGACCCAGACGCCGTCGAAGGTGTGGTTCATTCCGGCCACGACGGCGGCGCGCGGATTGACGGACAGCAGGTCACCGGCCCGGCCGTCCAGATCGACAACCGGTTTCTCCCCGGTCTTGACGACCAGCCCGCGCGTCATCAGCTCGTCGGCGATCGTCGACACCGTGGTGCGGGAGACGCCTGCCTGCCGTGCCAGTGCGGCCCGGTGTAATGGGCCCTGGGCCAGAAGCAGCGCCAGGAGCTGCTCTTGGTTCGTCCGTCGCAGGCTCCGCAGTGACCCTCCGGACCTCTGGTTCATGACGTCGAGGTTACCCATTCTTTTCGAAAGTTCGTCAAGACTCTTGACGCAGTTTCCGGACAGGAAGAAGCTCTGCCCACCCGCTTATGACAACCGGTTGCCGTGCAGGCTCCACCAGCCGCACTTGCCGAACTCTCCGTTCCCACACGATCCGAAGCAGGAGGTGAGCCGTTGATGGGCTCCCACCCCGGTCCTCCCCTGGGCCGACGCCGGTTCCTCGCTCTGTCGGCGGGTGGCGCCGCGGCCGGAGCGGCAACGCTGAGCGGCTGCGCTCTGAAGGTGGCCGGCGCCGCGACCGGCGGCGGCGAGAGCATCACGATGATGGTCAAGCTCGACGACATCTCCGCGGAGCTGATCCAGCAGGCTCAGAAGGAACTCGGCATCAGGATCACCGTGGTGCAGGACGACATCACCCGGCTGATCGCGATGCTCACCAACGGCAAGCCGCCGGACCTGGTCCGCGGCCTGGGTGCCCTGGACGCTCCGTACTTCGCCGCCCGGGGCGTGGCCGAGGACCTGGACCCGTACTTCGCCAAGTCGACCATCCTCAAGACCGACGACCTGGACCCGGCCAACGACGTGTGGCGGTTCGACGGCACGACCCAGGGCAAGGGCCCCCGCTACGGCATGGCGAAGGACTTCTCCCAGGACGCGATGTTCTGGTACAACACCGCGCTCTTCGACAAGGCGGGCGTCGACTACCCCTCCGAGACCGAGCCGATCACGTACGAGGAGTGGCTGGAGAACGCCAAGCGCCTGGTCCAGCGCAAGAACGGCCAGACCACCGTGTACGGCGGCAGCTACAACGGCGTCAACCTCACCGTCCTCCTGACGAACCTGACCGCCGCCGCCGGAGGCAGCCTCTTCTCCGAGGACTTCACCCGGGTCGACTTCACCACCCCCGAGGCCCGCAAGGCCCTGACCTGGTACGTGGACTACGCCAAGACCAGGGTCGGGCCGAGCCTCATCCAGCCCAACCCCGACACCTGGGACGGTCCCACCTACGTCGCGAACCGCATGGCCATGTCCGGCAACGGCTACTGGCTCGGGGGCATGATCAACGGAGACCCGAAGGTGGCGGAGGTGTCTCGCCTCGCCCCCGCTCCCGTCTTCGAGGGTGGCCCGCGGCTCAGCTCCTGCCAGGCCGGCACCGGCATGTGGATGCCCAAGAAGGCGCGGAACAAGGACGCCGCCTGGCGGGTCTTCGAGTGGTTCTTCGGCGAAGGGCCGGCCAAGGCGCGCGCGGAGGGCGGCTGGGGGATACCGACGCTCAAGTCGCTGCGCCCGCTGATGCCGCGGAAGGAGGACTACCAGAAGCGTGTCCTCGAGGTGCAGGAGGCCGAGCTGGAGCACTTCTCGGTGACGCCTTTCACCCCCTACGTCAAGACCGAAGCCATCGACGCCCTCATCAACCAGATCATTCCGGCCGCGATGAACGGCCAGATCTCCGTCGACACCCTCGCGGGACGCCTCAACTCGTCCGTCAACGACCAGATGAAGCGCGGTAAGGAGCAGGTGGGATGACAGTCGACCAGATCCCCTCCGTCACGGAGCAGCCCCGGGCCGCCGCGCGCACCGGCGCCCCGCGCTCCGGCGACCTGCCCCGGACCTCCATGACCGCACGCCGGCACCGGGCGTTCTACCTGTTCACCTCGCCCTGGATCATCGGTTTCCTGCTGCTGACCGTCGGCCCGATGCTGTACGCGCTGTGGCTGAGCTTCACCACCTTCGACGGCATCTCCCCCAACTGGAGCTACGTCGGGTTCGGCAACTACCGTGAGCTGCTTTCCGACTCGGTGACCTGGGACTCCCTGGGGCGCACCGGCCTGTTCGCCATCACCTCGGTACCGCTGTCGATCATCGCGGGTCTCGGCCTCGCGGTCCTGGTCAACCGCCCGCTCAAGGCGCGCGGACTGTGGCGCACCCTGCTCTATCTGCCGGCCGTCGTACCGCCGGTGGGCGCGGGTCTCATCTTCAAGCAGCTCTTCAACCGGGACTCCGGCGCCACCAACGGCATCCTGAGCTTCGTCGGCATCGACGCCATCGCCTGGCTCGACGACCCCTACGCCCGCTACGTGATCCTGATGGCGGTGCTGTGGGGCGCCGGCAACGTCATGATCATCTCGCTGGCCGGGCTCCAGGACGTGCCCCGCGAGCTCCATGAGGCGGCCCGGATCGACGGCGCGAGCGCCTGGCGGACCTTCCGCAGCATCACCGTGCCGCTGCTGTCGCCGGTACTGCTCTTCCAGACCGTGACCGGGATGATCGCCTCGGTGCAGACCATCATGCCGATGCTGCTCGCCGCGGACGCCAGCCCCAAGGGCATCACCTCGATCCCGCAGTCCAACTACATGTACATGATGCACGTGTTCGCGGAGTACTTCGCGCTCGGCCGCTACGGCTACGCCTCCGCGCTCTTGTGGGTGCTCTTCGTCCTGATCCTCATCGCGACCGGCCTGATCTTCAAGTTCACGTCCGGTGTGGTGTTCTACAACGTCGACCCGGAGGCGAAGAAGTGACCGCCACCACCGTGACCCCCAAGGTGCCCAAGTCCGACACCCGTGTCCGGGTGCGCGCGTCCCGCCTCGTCCTCTACACCGTCCTCGTCGTGATCACCGGACTGATGCTCGGGCCCTTCGGCTGGCTGATCATCACGGGTCTGAAGACCACGCCGGAACTGGCGGCCTCCCCGGTGCACTGGCTGCCCGACCAGGTGCAGTGGCACAACTTCGCCGATGCCTTCACCAACATCGAATTCCTCGGCTACGCCCGCAACTCCCTCATCATCGCCTTCATCTACGCCACGCTGGTCACCCTGAGTTCCGCCTGGGTCGGCTTCGGGTTCGCCCGCCTGAACGCTCCTGGCAAGAAGGTCCTGTTCGGCGTGCTGCTCGGCTCGATGATGCTGCCGCAGATGATCACGCTCTTCCCGACATACCTCATCTTCGCGAAGCTCGGCATGGTCGACACCTACTGGCCGTGGGTGCTGTGGGGGCTGGCGGCCGCTCCGTATCTGGTCTTCCTGTTCCGGCAGTTCTTCGCCGGGATGCCCCGGGAGCTGGAGGAGGCCGCGATCATCGACGGCTGTAGCTACCCCACGATCTTCTGGCGGATCTTCCTGCCGCAGTCCTGGCCGGTCCTGGCCGCGAGCTTCGTGATCGCCTTCACCTGGACCTGGGGCGACTTCATCGCCCCCATGCTGCTCCTGTCCAGCGACCGCACCACGCTCTCGGTGGCCATCATGACCTCCTATGTGACGGAGGGCGGGATGCCCGTCAACAACCTCCTGGCCGCCGGCTCCGTCATGTACGTCGTCCCCATCCTGCTGATCTTCCTCGTCGCCCAGCGCGGTTTCGTCGCCGGGATGTCCACGACCGGACTGAAGTAGTCCCTCTTACCGAACCTTTTGCAAGGAGTTACGCATGAACGCGCCCCTGTCACGCCGAACCACCCTCCAGGCCGCCGGTGTCATCGCTGCCGCCGGCTTGGCCGGCAGCATCGCCGGCACCGCACAGGCCGCCACGGCGGATGAGACCGGCACCACCGGCGACAGTGTGGTCATCCACCCGACGCTTCCGAAGGTGCCTGTCAACAACTCCTTCACCGTCAAGGTCCGGCCGCTCGGCGGCACCTGGCAGAAGCTCGGCGTCTACCTCGCCAAGCTCGCACTGATCGACCCGAACACCGGCAGCAACAAGGCCCAGAACTCCTCCTGGGCCGCCTTCGACTTCTCCGGCACCGTCGAGGTCGAGGTCACGTACAACCCGGGCGGCGGCGAGAAGGTCCGCATCCGCCCGGACTCGTACGGCATCAAGCCCGAGGTGCTCGGCAGCACCGCGCGCTTCACCCTGGACCAGCCCCGCAACCTGGTCGTCCAGATCGACGACAAGACCTTTGACTGCCTGCACCTGTTCGCGAACCCGCTCGAGAAGGACGTGCCCGCCGAGGGCGACAAGAAGGTCATGTACTTCGGGCCCGGTTTCCACACTCCCACCGACAAGTTTTTGAAGGTGCCCAGCAACACCACTGTCTACCTGGCCCCCGGTGCGGTCCTCAACGCACACGTGAACATCGAGGGGGTGGAGAACTCCCGGGTGATCGGCCGCGGCGTGCTCTACGACTCCCCCGTCGGCGCGATGTTCATCCGCAAGTGCGAGAACATCACGATCGACGGCATCACGATCCTCAACCCCCGGTACGAGAACGTCAGGGTCGCCGAGTCCCAGAACATCACCATCGAGAACCTGCGCGCCTTCAGCCACCAGGGCTGGGGCGACGGCATCCAGCTCTACTGCTCCGAGAACATCACGGTCGACGGCTGCTTCCTGCGCACCTCGGACGACTGCGTCGCCCTCTACACCCACCGCTGGGACTTCTTCGGCGACACCCGCAACATCACGGTCAAGAACTGCTCCCTCTGGGCCGACGTCGCGCACCCGATCAACATCGGCGTACACGGCAACTCCGACAACCCCGAGATGCTGGAGAACCTGACCTACGAGAACATCGACATCCTCGACCACCGCGAGCCGCAGGTGACCTACCAGGGCGCCATCGCCTTCATGGTCGGCGACAGCAACATCGTCCGGGACGTCAAGTTCGACAACATCCGCGTGGAGGACTTCCGCTGGGGCCAGCTCGTCCACATGCGAGTCGAGTACAACCCGAAGTACAACACCTCGGCCGGCCGCGCCATCGAGAACGTCTACATCAAGGACCTCAGCTACAACGGCAAGAACGCCGACCTCTCGATCATCGCCGGCCTCGACGCGGACCACGCGATCAAGGACGTCACCTTCGAGAACCTCCGCGTCAACGGCAGGGTGATCGCCGACAGCACGGGCAAGCCGAGGTGGTACCTGGCCTCGGACGGCGTGCCCATGTTCGTCAACGAGCACGTGACGAACCTCAAGTTCCTCACCACCGCCGAGGCCGAGGCGGCCGCCGCGTCATGATCACTTCTGCTCCGAGTCGCCGGAACTTCCTCGGCGGCACGGCGGCCCTGCTGCTGGTGGCGGGCGCGAGCGGACTGCTCGCGCCCGGCACCGCCCGGGCGGCCGGCCACCAGACCAGTCGCACTCAGTTCACACACCCCGGCCTACTGCATACAGCCGACGACATAGCGCGTATGAAGGCCGCCGTCGCCGCCAAGGAATCCCCGGTCCACGACGGCTACCTCGCGCTCGCCGCCCACGCGCGCTCGAAGGCCACCTACGCCATCCAGAACACCGGCCAGATCACCTCCTGGGGCCGCGGCCCCACCAACTTCCAGAACCAGGCGGTCGCCGACTCGGCCGCCGCCTACCAGACCGCGCTCATGTGGTGCATCACCGGTGAGCGTGCCTACGCCGACAAGTCCCGCGACATCCTCAACGCCTGGTCGGCATCCCTGACGACCGTCACCGGTGCCGACGGGCCGCTCGGCGCGGGCCTCCAGGTCTTCAAGTTCGTCAACGCCGCCGAACTGCTGCGGCACAGCGGCTACGACGGCTGGGCGAAGGAGGACATCGCGCGCTGCGAGGAGTCCTTCCTGCGCGTCTGGTATCCGGCGATCTCCGGCTACATGCTCTACGCCAACGGCAACTGGGACCTGACGTCCGTCCAGTCGATCCTGGCCATCGGCGTGTTCTGCGAGGAGCCCACCCTCTTCGAGGACGCGTTGCGCTTCGCCGCCGCCGGCGCGGGCAACGGCAGCGTCCAGGGCCGCATCGTCACCGACGCAGGCCAGGGCCAGGAGAGCGGCCGCGACCAGGGCCACGAACAGCTCGCGGTCGGCCTGCACGCCGACGCTGCACAGGTCGCCTGGAACCAGGGCGTCGACCTGTGGGGCTTCGACGACAACCGCCTCCTCGCGAACGCCGAGTACGCCGCCCGCTACAACCTCGGCGGCGACGTCCCCTTCACCCCCGACCTGGACCGCACGGGCAAGTACATCAAGACGTCCGTCTCGGAGAAGGTGCGCGGCAACATCCCGCCGATCTACGAGATGGCGTACGCGCACTACGCCGGTGTACGCGGCCTCGACGCCCCGTACACGAAGAACGTCCTCTTCCGTGGCGCGGGCGGCACCCGCGTGGTGGAGGGCAGCAACGACGACCTGCCGAGCTGGGGCACCCTCACCTACGCGGGCGCGAAGGCCTCGCCCGCCGCGCCCAAGGCCCCGGCGGGAGTCACCGCGGTGGGGCAGGACGACGGCGTCACGGTGTCCTGGGTGCCCTCCGCGTGGGCGAGCAGCTACACCGTCGAGCGGTCGACCAAGCCGGAAGGGCCGTACGAGCCCCTCGCGTCCGGTATCGACAAGGCGACCCACAAGGACCGCGACGTGCGCGCGGGTCGCACCTACTACTACTCGGTCATCGCCGCCAACTCGCAAGGAAAGAGCGGCAGTTCGAGCCGGACGGCGGCAACCGCGGGACTCCCGGAGCCCTGGTCCACGCGGGATGTGGGTGACGTACGCATCCCGGGCTCCGCCTACTTCGACGGCGAGCGCTTCCTGCTGGAGGCGAGCGGCACAGCGGACACGTACCGCCTGGCCCATCTGCCGCTGCGCGGCGACGGCACCATCACCGCGCGGATCGTGTGGCCGCTCAGCTCGCAGTACTCCAAGATCGGCGTCACCCTGCGCAGCTCTCCCTCGGAGGGTGACGCCCCGCACGCCTCGATGCTCATCCAGGGGCTTCCGCTGCACACCTGGAGCGGCGTGTGGACCGTACGCCCGAAGTCGGGAGCGTCCGTCTCCGCGACCGGCAGCACTCCCGTGCCGCCCACCCAGCAGCAGGCGATCACCAGCAAGGCGTCGTTCCCGATCTCCGACCTCGGGAAGCTTCCGGAGTCGGCGACACCCATCGAAGCCCCCTACGTGGAGGGCGCGGGCGACGGCTACCGAATGCGCATGCCGTACTGGGTGCGTGTCACCCGCAAGGGCCGCCGCTGCACCGGGGCCATCTCCCCGGACGGCAAGAGCTGGACCGAAGTCGGCTCCACCGAGGTCGAGTTGGGGCAGACAGCGTACGCGGGCCTCGCCCTCACCTCCTGCCTCGGCGTCGACGAGTCGTACGCCGAGACCGGCACCGGCGCCTTCGACAACGTCAGCGTGACCTCCACGTCCGGTGAGGTCTGGACCGTGCCGCGTCCCACCCGCACCGCCGGCGACCTGCGGGCGACCGCGGGCGCCGACGCGGTGGAACTGGCCTGGACCGACCCCGACCTCTCCGCCCGGTACAAGGTGCTGCGGGCGACCGACGCAGACGGCCCCTATGTGACCGTCGGGACCGACGTCGGCCCGGTCGGGTTCGGCACCCGCATCCGGTACGTGGACGCCACCGGGCGGCCCGGCACGACGTACCACTACGCCGTCGCCAAGACCAACCGCGGCGGACGCGGCCCGCTGTCCGAACCCGCCACCGCCAAGATGCCGAGCCCTTCGGCGCCACAACTCACCTCCGCGACCACCGTGTTCGCGAACAAGGGCGTCACCTTCCGGCACCTGCTGCGGGCCTCGCACGAGCCCGTACGGTTCACCGCGGCCGGCCTGCCCGACGGACTGCGCCTCGACAAGCGCACAGGCTGGGTCTCCGGAACACCCACCGAGACCGGCGAGTTCACCGTCACCACCACCGCGGGCAACGCCGCAGGTGACGGAACCGGCACGCTCAAGCTCACGGTCGGCACACCGCCGCCCGACCCCTGGAGGTACGGCGACCTCGGTGACGTGGTCCTCGACGACCGGGAGTTCGGGACGTTCGGCGTGGTGGCTGTGCGAACCCCCGGCAGCACGGCGTACGAGGACGGGACCCTCGTCGTCCGCGGTGCCGGGACCGACCTGACCGTCAACAACCAAGGAATGACAGGGCAGTTCGTACGTCGCTCGATCACCGGCGACAGCGAGATCACCGCCCGGCTCGTCTCCCGCGAAGGCGCGAGCGGCGACCGGGCCGGGCTGCTGATGGCCAAGTCGCTGTCACCGTTCGACCAGGCGGCCGGAGCGATCGTCACGGGCGGGACCGCCGCCCAGCTGATGCTCCGTACGACCGTGGCCGGACGGTCGGCGTTCACGGGCAACGGCACGGTCACCGCCCCCTGTCTGCTGCGGCTGAAGCGCACTGGGACCGCCTTCACCGCGGCCGTCTCCACCGATGACGGCGCCACCTGGACGACTCTCGCCACAGGCGAGATCCCCGGCTTCGGTGACGCCCCCTACTACGTGGGCCTCGTGGTCTGCTCCCGCAACCCCCTGGCCCACAGCACCGCGCGATTCAGCGAGGTGAGCATCACCCCCATGTAGATCCCCACGGGATTGGAGATGCACCACATGAGCCGCACTTCCCCCCACCAGCCGGAGTTGAGCCGCCGCGGTCTTCTGAAGACCGCCGGCGGTCTCACCGCCGCCCTCGCCGTCGGCGCCTCGGCCACCGCCCTCACGGGCACGGCCGAGGCCGCCCCGGCGACCTTCACCCACCCGGGCATGCTGCACGCCTACGGTGAACTCAACCGCGCCAAAGTACGGGTGAACGACGGCGCCCAGCCGTGGCTGTCCGGCTGGCAGCGCCTGACCGCCAACGGCCACTCCGCGAGCACCTGGCAGCCCAATCCGCAGGCCACGATCATCCGCGGCGGCGACGGCCAGAACTACGGGATCCTGTACAACGACATCCACGCCGCCTACCAGAACGCCCTGCGCTGGCACATCGGCGGGACCAGGGCGAACGCCGACGCGGCCGTCAGGATCCTCAACGCCTGGTCGTCCACCCTCACCACCGTCACGGGCAACGCGGACCGCTTCCTGGCCGCCGGGATCTACGGTTACCAGTTCGCGAACGCCGCCGAACTCATGCGCGGCTACAGCGGGTTCGACCTCGAGCGGTTCAAGACGATGATGCTCAACGTCTTCTACCCGCTCAACAACCAGTTCCTGAACAACCACAACGACGCCTGCATCACCAACTACTGGGCGAACTGGGACCTGTGCAACATGAACTCGATCCTCGCGATCGGGATCCTGTGCGACGACGGGGTCAAGTACGACCAGGCCGTGAACTACTTCAAGAACGGCGCCGGCAATGGCTCCATCCGGAACGCCGTGCCGTTCCTGCACCCGGACAACCTCGGCCAGTGGCAGGAGTCGGGCCGCGACCAGGGGCACACCATGATGGGCATGGGCCAGATGGGCGCCTTCTGCGAGATGGCCTGGTCCCAGGGCGAGGACCTGTACGGCTACGACAACAACCGGTTCATGAAGGCCGCCCAGTACGTCGCCAAGTACAACCTCGGCCAGAACGTCCCCTTCACCACCTACACCTGGGGCACCGGCCAGAACTGCGCCCAGCAGTCGCAGACCGTCATCTCCTCGGCGGGCCGCGGGCAGGCCAGGCCGGTGTGGGACATCCTGCACTACCACTACGCCCGCCGACGCGGGCTGTCCGTCCCGTACATCACCGCCATGGCCGAGAGCGTGCGGCCCGAGGGCGGCGGAGGTGACTACGGTCCCGACAGCGGCGGTTTCGACCAGCTCGGGTTCGGGACGCTGATGTACGCCAAGTAGGCGCCGAGGCGCCGAGTCGGGGCCGGTCTCCCTGGAGGGGGACCGGCCCCATTCGTCACTTCACAGCCGGTGCAACCGGCGTCACGGCTGACGCACCGGAATCCACACCCGCATCGCCCCGTCCGCCCGGTTGGCCCACAAGTGGTACGGCACAGCCGTCAGCGTCACCGGCGAACCGTCGGGCCGGTGACGGCCGCGTGCGGTCACCACGGTCGTGCCACCGAGCAGTTCCGGACGCGGCTCGGCCGTGAGTGAGGGATCGGCCGCGTCCAGCTCCAAGTCGTCGAAGCGACCGGGCAGTTCGGGGTGGTCCGGCTCCTCCAGGCAGTACACCAGCGGGCCGTACTCGATCGCCGCGCACCCGCGCACCGCGTCCACCCGGGAATCGGGGTGGGTGATCCGGGGCTCGACCGGCAGGTCGAGGACGACCGTGTCACCCGCGCTCCAGCGCCGGGACAGCCGCAGCCAGCCGTCGTCGGGGCGCGTCAAGGGCCTGCCGTCGAGGGCGTACGTCCCCGCCCAGCCCGGAATCCGCAGCGCCAGCCACCACTGCTCGTCGGCCGGCGCCTCCGCCACGGTGACCGTGATCCGGCCGTCGTACGGGTACGCCGTCTCGACCCGGACCGCACCTCCGCCCGCGCGATACAACCCCGTCGCGTACTGGTGCAGTTGGAGCCCCGCCCCGTCACCGCTCGCCACATAGTGGGGGAGCGAGGCGAGCAGCCGCATCACGTTGGGCGGGCAGCAGGCGCAGCGGAACCACGGCGTGCGGCGCGCTGTCTGGTCGCCGCCCCGGTCGGCGTACTCCTCGCGGACCTGGAGCGGATTGACGTACAGCCAGCTGTCGCCGTCGAGGCCGATACCGGAGAGGAAGCCGTTGAACAGCGTCCGCTCCACGAGGTCCGAGTACTTCGCCTCGCCCGTGAGCAGCGCCATCCGCCACGACCACTGGACGGACGCGATCGCCGCGCAGGTCTCGGCGTAGGCGCGGTCCGGCGGCAGCTCGTACGGATCGCCGAACGCCTCGCCGTCGTGGCGCGAGCCGACTCCGCCGGTCAGGTAGGTCTTGGTGGACACCATGGCTTCCCAGAGGCGTTCCATCGCGGCCCGCAGCTCGGGCTCGCCGGTCTCCACCGCCAGGTCGGTGGCGCCCGCGAGGAGATACAGCTGACGGACGGCGTGGCCCACGACCGTACCGGCCTCCCGGACCGGGAGGTGGTCCTGCCAGTAGGCCTGGCCCATGTCACGGTCGTGGCCGCGGTCGACGCCCGCGCTCAGCACGCCGTGGCCGCGCCGGTCGACGAAGTACGAGGCAAGCTTCAGCCAGCGGCGCTCGCCGGTCTCGCGGTACAGCTCGACGAGGGCCGTCTCGATCTCGGGGTGTCCGCACACGCCGTCGATGGACTTGCCAGGGCCGAAGGTCGCGTCGAGGTGGACCGCGAACCGCTCGGCGACATCGAGGAGTTGGCGTCGCCCCGTGGCCCGGTGGTGGGCCACGGCCGCCTGGATCAGGTGGCCGGCGCAGTACAGCTCGTGGCCCCAGCCCAGTTCCTGCCAGCGCAGTTCGGGGTGGGCGACCTGGTAGAAGGTCTGGAGGTAGCCGTCCTCCGTCTGGGCGGCCGCCAGCAGGGACGCCAACTCGTCGATGCGCGCGGCAAGTTCGGTGTCGCCGGGCTCGTCGGCCAGTTGCCAGGACGCGGCCTCCAGCCACTTGTGCACATCCGAGTCCTGGAACTGGAAGTCCCCGGTGAAGCCGTCCTTGCCGTCGGCCGCGGCCCGTAGATTGGCGAGGTTCCCGGCCTCCTCGAGCTTCGACGGGCCCTGGGGGACGCTCACTGCGGCGTTCGTACGCCGCCGCGCCGCCCAGAAGCCGCCCGTGATCCGCGCGTCCGAGGCCGGGCGCAGCGCGGTGTGCGAGCCGTCGGAGAGGCGGATCGGACCGGAAGTCATTGCCATTGGATTCCTTTCGAGGAGACCACAGGCTTCAGCCGATGGGAGGGTCCGCCGTGTCACGACATCAATCTAGAAACCGGTTGCTATGCGGGTCAACAGCTCGCGGTCACCCGCGTTCCCCGCGCGGCGGCGCCGTACTCGCACGCCGCACCAGCCGCGTCGACAGCTCCGTGCGGGTGCTGTCCGGCTGCTCTCCCGCCATCAGCCGCACCAGGAGGCGCACCGCCGTGGCGGCCATCTCGGAGAGGGGCTGGCGCACCGTCGTCACGGCGGGGGTGGCCCAGCGCGCTTCAGGAAGGTCGTCGAAACCGACCACGCTGATGTCGTCCGGCACCCGCAGGCCGCGCAGGGCCAAGGCCTCGTAGACGCCGAGAGCCATCTTGTCCGAGCAGACGAAGACGGCGGTCGGCGGTTCGGGCAGGTCGAGGAGTTCGAGCATCCGGCGGTGCGCGACGGCCTCGTCGAAGTCGCCGAGGCGAAGGTACTCCGGGCGGTGGAGCACGCCCGCCGCGGTGAGCGCGGAGCGGTAGCCGGCGACGCGGGCACCGCTGCAGATCGTGCGCCGGTGGCCGCCGATGACGGCGATGCGTTCATGACCGAGGGACAGGAGGTGTTCCGTGGCGGTGACGCCGCCCTGCCAGTTCGCCGCGCCCACCGACACCACGCCCGGTGGCGGCTCGAGGACCGGGTCGATCATCACGAACGGAATGCGGTGCTGGTCGAGAGCGACGTACTGGGCCGGGGTCAACTGGGCCAGGTTGAAGAGCACTCCGGACGAGCCGCGGGCGGTGAGCTTGTCCAGCCAGCCGTGCTCCGGGCGCCCGCTCCGGGTCCGGGTCAGGCCCGCCGAGACCACCACCTCCAGGCCCGCGTCGTGTGCCGCCTCCTCCACTCCGTGCAGGATGGCGCCCGACCAGGAACTCCGCAGCGAGTGCACGACGAGGTCGACCAGGCGGGGCGCCGCCATCGTCGCGTCGGCCCGGTGTCTGCGCACATAGCCGAGCCGGTCCAGTGCCTCGTTGACCCGGCGGCGCGTCTCCGGCGACACGTCCTGCCGGCCGTTGACCACCTTCGACGCGGTCGGCACGGACACCCCGGCCTCGCGGGCCACGGTCGCCAGCGTGGGACCTGTCGTCGTGCTTGCGTCACGCACCATCGCGGCGATACCTCTCAGGCCCGTCCCGAGGGAGAGCCGAAGCGCGGCCGGCACTGACAGGGCGCCGGTCGCGCCATTGGAATGAGCTGGTGGCTACGTACTACCCGTCGTCCTGACGGTCACTTGAGGGCGCCCAGGGTGACGCCCGACCGCCAGTAGCGGCGCATCGCGACCATCATGATCGCCATCGGCACGATGGACAGCAGCGCTCCGGTCAGCACGAGGCTGGTCAGGTCGACGCCGGACTCCAGCCGCTTGCCGGACCAGTTGTACAGGCCCAGGTTGAGGGTCCAGTTCTCCTCGCCGCGCAGCACGGTCAGCGGGAGGAAGAACGCGTTCCAGGTGTTGACGAACGCGAGCAGGAACACCGTGGCGCCGCCCGTCGTCATCATCCGCAGCACGATGCTGAAGAAGATCCGCAGCTCGCCGGCGCCGTCGATGCGGGCCGCCTCCAGGAGCTCGAAGGGGATCGTGGCCTCGGTGTAGACCTTGGCCAGGTACACGCTGAACGGGTTGATCAGACACGGGATGAGCATCGCCCACGGGGTGTCGACCATCCCGATTTTCGAGAACAGCAGGTACAGCGGCAGGGTCAGCAGGGCGATCGGGATCAGGAACGAGCCCACGACGCACGCGAACACGGCACTGCGGCCCGGAAAGTCGAAGCGGGCCAGGCCATACCCCGTGGCGAGGGCGATGAGGGTGCCGCCGAGCGAGCCGACTCCCGCGTACAGGAACGAGTTGGCGGTCCAGCGCAGGAAGATGCCGTCGTCGTACGTGAACACCTGGTGCAGGTTGTCCCACAGGTGCATGTCGGAGAACCACAGCCCGTTGCTCTGGTACAGCCCCACCCGGTCCTTGGTCGCGGCGATGATCAGCCAGTACACCGGGAACAGGCTGTAGGCGCTGGCCAGGGTCAGACCGACGAGGAGGAAGCGCTGGCCGCCCCGGGAGCGTGCGGCCGGGTCCGGGCGGGTGAGCCGTCGCACGGTGCGCCCGCGGGGTGGCTCGGTGCCCGTCTCCGTGCGGTTTTCCGTCAGTGCCATCAGTCCGCCTCCCTCGAGGTCAGCCGGTAGAAGAGGAAGGACGCGACGCCGAGGAACAGGGCGAGCAGCACCGACAGGGCCGCGGCGTAGTTGTAGTTGCCGGCGTTGAACGCCTGGTTGTAGATGATCATGATTGGGGCGAAGTCGTCGCTGACCGTCTGCGGGGTCACGTTCCGGAACAGTGCGGGCTCGTTGAAGATCTGCAGCATCTGGATGATCGACAGCAGCGCGGTCAGGACGAGCGCGCCGCGCACGAACGGGACCTTGATGCTCCGTGCGATCCGCAGCTCGGACGCGCCGTCCAGCCGGGCGGCTTCGAACAGCTCGCGGGGCACGGACTGGAGCGCCGAGTAGATGATCACCATGTTGTAGCCGATGCCGTGCCAGGTCAGCAGGTTGCCGATGGACGGCCACACCATCGAGGGGGAGAAGAAGTTCCAGTCGAACCCGAACAACTCGCCGAGCGGCGTCAGGGGGCCCACCTCGGGGCTGTACAGGTTGATCCACACGATGGCCGCGACCACCCCGGGGATCATGTACGGGACCAGCAGCAGGATCCGGAACCGGCCGGCCACCTTCGAGGTGACCGCGTCCAGCAGGAGCGCCAGCGCCAGGCTGACGAGCAGCATGAACGGGATCTGGACACAGGCGAACAGGACCACGCGCAGGATGGAGGTCATGAACGTCGAGTCGGTCAGGCCCTGCTGGTAGTTCTCCAGGCCGACGAACTCAGTGGTCCCGCCGCCCAGGCCCAGCCCGGACTGCTTCTTCAGGAACAGCGACTGGTGGATCGCGTAGCCGATCGGAAGCAGGTAGAGGAATACGAAGCCGAGCTGGAAGGGCACCGTGAAGGCGGCACCCTTCCAGCGTTGGGAGCGAATCATCGAGTCTGCCTCAGCCCTTGACGCTGATGCCGCGCTGCTTCAGGTCGTTGACCGTCCACTCCTGCATGTGCGCCAGGAGGTCGGTGACCTTCTGCTTCTTGCTGACGACCTGGGCCCACTCGTCCTGCATCTCCGTGAACATCGCGGTCCAGTTCGGGCCGAAGGTCCAGTCGTCGGTGATGGTGCTCATGCTGTCCGTGACGACCTTCTGGGCCGGCTCGTAGTTCTTGCCGAGCAGCTTCTCGGGGATCGCCTCGCCGACGAACGAGCTGTTGTCGGCCACCGCCGGCATCAGACCGCTGCCGGTCTCCGGGCTCGCCATGGTCTTGACCGCACCTGCGTCCGTGGACATCCACAGCGCCGCCTCAGCGGCCTGCTCCTTGTTCGCGCACTGCTCGGACACCAGGGTCAGCCCGCCGCTCTGGTTGGTCCCGGCCGGCGTCTTGGCGGCCTCGCCCTTGAACGTCGGCCAGGGGGTCAGCGCCCACTTGCCGAAGGAGTCGGTGAAGTTCTGCACCATGCCGGACATCTGCCAGGTGGAGATCTGCCGGGTCACGGTGCCGGCCTTGTCGTAGTTGCGCTGCACGGCCGCGTAGTCCGCGAACGAGAGCTTGGAGTTCAGGTCGTTGTCGATGATCTCCTGGATCACCTCGGCTGCCTTCAGGGTGCCCTCGTCCTGGAAGTCCACCTTCCAGGAGTTGCCGTCGATGCTGTACCAGTGCGCCCCGGCCTGCATGGCGAGCACCTCCAGGGTGCTCGGGTCCTCACCGGCGTAGTTGGTGATCTTGATGTCCTGCTTCTTCAGCACCTTGCCCGCGGCGATGAAGTCGTCCCAGGTCGCGGGCGGCTTCAGGCCGTACTTCTTGAAGACGTCGGTGCGGTAGATGGTGAAGGCCGGCGCCGAGCTGGTGGGGATGCCGTAGACCTTGCCCTGGACCTGGCCGACGGCCCACGCCCCGGTGTTGAACTTGTCCTTGCTGGACTCGACGTACTTGGTGATGTCGGCGAGGGCGCCCTGCGAGACCCAGCTCGTGACGTACTCGCCGGTGTTCTGCAGCAGGCAGGGCGCGTTGTCGGCCTTGACGGCGTTGGTCAGCTGCTTCTGCATGGTCAGCTGGTCGGTGACCTTGGTGTACTTGAGCTGGACGTCCTTGTGGCTGGCGTTGAACGCCTTGACGACGGCCTCGTGGCCGTTGGACCAGCCCCAGAAGTCGAGGGTGACCGGACCGGAGGACTTGGGCTCGGAGTCGGAGTCCCCGGAGCCGGATCCGCCGCAAGCGGAGAGCAGACCTGTCAGCGCGATACCCGCTATGGCGGTGCGGGCGACTCTTCTGCGGGTGCTGGTGGTGTTCATCTGACCGTGATCCTTCGGGAGGGAGGACGTTCTCGGATCGGGGGGCGGCGGTTTGGTGATGGCCAGGAACGGCGGCCGGAACGTCGGCTCGCGGTTGCGGGGGATGGCCAAGCAGAAGTTGTAGAAACCGGTTGCCGGGGACAGTAGGCGGACTGTCCGGCGTGTATCAAGAGGGCGAGTCGAAATTGTTGCGCCGAGTTGTCCCCGAGGTGCGCGCGGGACGCCTCGGAGCGTGCCGAGGTGCGAGGTTATCTGCGCAGGTCAGAACGTCATTCGCGATGCTCGCGCCGGTTGTGGTGAGCGTCGCGCACGTTGACGGCAGATTTCGGATCGGCTGAGAAACCGCTTACGTAACGATGTTTCCCAGGACTCACGCCAGTCGCACATCAGAAGCCCCTGAGCGGCCTTGGTCGGGTTCCGTGCTTACCGCGCCTCGTAAGGGGCGCGGGGAGCTGAGTGACCAGCTCCCACCGGCCCGCGGGTTCGTCACCGTTCTTCCCGCGGAGCGCTCAGCGCTGGGCGGGCGGCCGGACGGACTGCCGTACGACGACGTGCGTGCCCAGCACGAGGTGCTCGCCGTCGGGGCCCTTGCGGCGGCCGCTGCTGCCCTCACGCCGGTCGGCGACCGCGCGCAGTGCGGCGCGGCCCATCTCCTCGTAGGGGACGTGCACGGTAGTCAGCTGCGGGGCGAGCTGCGAGGCCAGGGGGATGTCGTCGTAGCCGACGATCGAGACGTCCTCGGGCACCCCGAGCCCGGCCGCGCGCAGGGCCTGCATGGCGCCGGCCGCGACCACGTCGGTGCCCGCGAGCACCGCCGTGAAGTCCAGCCCGCGGCGCCGGGCCTCGTTGACCGCGTCGTACCCGTGCTCGTAGTCATAGGGGCCGTGCAGCACCAGGCCCGGGTCGAAGGGCAGGCCGTACGCCTCGAAGGCCCGCCGGGCCGCACTCAGCCGGCCCTGGGCCGTGGTGAGCTCGGCATGGCCCGGCAGCACCAGGACGCGGCGGTGACCGGCGGACAGTAGATGGCTGGCCATGGCGTAGGCGCCGCCCTCGTTGTCGTAGTCGACCGTCGTGGCCGGTACGTTGCCCTCCAGCGGAGGTCTGCCCACCAGGACGAGGTGCGACCCGGCCGCGTCCAGGGAGCGGGCGAACCGGGCCATTCGCAGCTGGTACTCGTCGTAGTCGTACGCGCCGCCGAGCAGGACCACCGCGGCGACGCCCTGCTGGCGCATGAGGTTGACCAGCGCGAGTTCCCGCTCCGGGTCGTCCCCCGTGGTGCCGACCAGCGAGAGCCAGCCGCGCATCGAGGCGGCGCTCTCGACTCCCTTGGCCACATGCGCGAAGGCGGCGCCGATGATGTTGTTGATGAGGATGGCCACCGTCGGCGTACCGCCGCCGGCGAGCGACCGGGCGTGGGCGTTGGTGACGTAGTCGAGGTCCTGGACCACCTTCATCACCCGGCGGCGCAGTGTCTCCGACACCGGGTAGTTGCCGGACAGGACGCGCGAGACGCTGGCGACCGAGACGCCCGCCCGCTCCGCCACATCCCGGATGGTGGCCCGGCCGGCGTCACCCGATGCCTTGTGCTGACTCACCGTAGTGGCTCCTTCACCATAGCGACTCCCCACCGGGCGAGTCGGGCCGCTGCCCCCGCCGGGTCAGGAACCGTATCCCATTGTTTCTCCGAGGGGGCCCCAGGTGCTCGCGGCCGCGTTCAGGCGACACGGGCCAGATCCGCGTGACGCACCTCGTGGGCCGGTGGCAGGCCCGCGGCAAGGCGTTCCAGCTCTTCGACGACGATGCGGCCGAGACGTTCCAGCTCGTTGCCGAGTGAGCCGGCGATGTGCGGCGTGAGGAAGACGTTGGGGAGCTTGTACAGCGGGGATCCGGCGGGCAGCGGTTCGGGTTCGGTGACGTCCAGTACCGCGCTCAGACGGCCGCCGACCAGCTCGTCGGTCAGCGCGACGTGGTCGACCAGGGCTCCGCGGGAGGTGTTGATCACTACTCCGCCGTCCCTGATCAGGGCGAGCTTGTCGCGGTCGAGCATGTGGTGGGTCTCGGGGATGTCGGGGGCGTGCAGGCTGACGATGTCGCTGCGGCGCAACAACTCCTCCAGCGAGAGCGGTTCGGCGCCCAGCGAAGCGGCTTCGTCGGCGCTCACGTAGGGGTCGTACAACGCGACGGCGAGGTCGAAGGGTTGCAGCAGTTCCAGGAGCCGGCGGCCCACGCGTGAGGCGCCGATGACTCCCACCCGGCGGCCGAGATTGCCCGTGTCCGCGGTCTCCGCGCTGGACGGGTACGTGTGGGTGTCCCGGAAGGTCTCGCGGTGCGCGAAGGCGTCCTTCCCGGCGAGCAGGATCATGGCGAGCGTGTACTCCGCGACCGGCAGCGCGTTGCCGGTCACCGCGCTGGAGACGGTGAGACCGCTTTCCCACAGGGCCTCGCCGACCAGCGAGCGGACCGAGCCCGCGGCGTGCAGGACGGCCCGCAGCCGGGGTGCCGCGGTGAGGGTGTCCGCATCGAGGTGGGGGCAGCCCCAGCCGGTGATGAGCACCTCGGCCCGGGCCAACGCCGCGGCGGTGCCGGGTTCCGTGAAGTCCTGTACGACGAGCGTGGTGTCGATCTCGGCGACCTGCTGGAGCCGTGTCATGAGCGGCGGAGGAAAGAGCAGGGGGAGGTGCACCGGATCCATGGCGAACACGGCCCTCGGCAGCTGGGCGCTGGTCATGATTCTCCTGAGGCCTGGGAAACGTTTTCAGAAAGCGTCTTCTACCGTAAATCTGTCGCGACAGGCGGGTCAATCGCGTGGTGATCGCCGAGTAGGGCGACTCTCGATGCGCTCGGGCGCATGCGCCGACGTCGCGGCAGGGGTGGAGCAGCAAGTTCGGTGGCTTTGCCGCGATAGAAGCGGTTCGAAGGGGGTCGTCGACTGCGGTCTGGGTGACCCTACATTCCATCGTAACCGGTTACCTGCTGTTTCCGAGCGACTCGTGCACGCCGGAGCGACGCTGATCTTTCCGGGCCGCGACAAGTGAGCCGTCACGGAAGACGGCCGGGTCGACCAAGTGGCCGAGCGGGCCGTCGGCGAGCGCCGTCGAGCCCGGCGTCTGCGTACGTGCCGCCTGAGCCGCTCAAGCGGAAAGTCAGCAGCGCCGCCGGTCAGCTGTCCGTCGGGCGAGCGCACAGACTGCTGATGTAGCGCACGGGCTGCTGATGTACGTGGCGCCCGCCTCGTCCCGTAACCCTGTCGAAGCCGTGCACAGCGGGCCCACGCCCTGGCCCGGGGGCGTCACTCTTCCAGGACCGCGACGACCACTGCCGAACCCGCCAGGCCGGGCTGGACCGGGTGCGACTGTTCGGTGCGGATGGCCAGCGGCGGCGCAGGAAGTCGTTGACCGCCCAGGAGGTCGTTATGGAACGACTGGACCTGGAACACCGCGATGGCGATGGCGGCCGGCTTGACGAGCGGCCGGCCTCATCAACCTTGCCCGGATGACGAACTCCGACAGCCTGTCGCTACGGGCGGCCGCGCCCGCGAGCTCGCCCGGCAGAGGGCACGCCCCGTTGAGGGGCCATGCCCCTTCGAGGGAGCTGCCTTCTTGCTCCGTCTCCCACTGACCCAGTCACCGAGCCGCGTCTCCCGGCGGCGCCACCGAGTCCCGTACCACCACGTGTGTGCCCAGGAGGAGGTGTTCGTCCGGGGCGTCCGGGGCCCGGCTGAGGGCTGTGCGGACGGCCAGGCGGCCCAGTTCCTCGTAGGGGACATGGACGGTGGTCAGTGGGGGATGGAGGTCGCGGGCGAAGGGGATGTCGTCGTAACCGGCCAGGGAGACGTCGCCGGGGACGGTCAGGCCTGCCTCGTGCAGTGCCGTCAACGCGCCCGACGCCACCATGTCGGTCGAGGCCATCACCGCTGTGAACTCCAGGCCCTGGGAAAGGGCTTGGCGCATCAGGCGGTGGCCGGAGTCGCGCGTGAAGTCGCCGGAGAGGCGGAGGGCCGGGTCCGGCTCGATGCCCCGCGCGCGATGGGCGGCCAGGTAGCCCAGTTCGCGGCCCTGGGCCGTCGTGTTGGACGGCTTGCCGCCGAGGAACAGCACGCGTCGGTGGCCCTGGGCCAGGATGTGGGCGCAGAGTGCGTACGCCCCGCTCTCGTTGTCGTACTCGATGACCGTGACGGGCGCCCCCGGGTCCAGCGGCGGTCGGCCGCACAGCACGAGCCGCGATCCCGCGGATGCCAGGGAGTCGGCGATACGGGCCATGCGGTCACGGTACTCGGGCGTGTCCGCCGTGCCGCCGACCAGGATCACGGCGGCGGCACGCTGGGCCCGCATCATCTCGATGAACCCCAGCTGCTGTTCGGCGTCGCCCTCCGTGCTGCACACCAGGCAGAGATGACCCAGCCGGGTCGCCTCGCGTTCCACGCCGTGCGCCATGTGCGCGAACGACGGGCCGGTGATGTCGTCGAGGACGAACGCGAGCGTCGGCGTACCGACGCCGGCGATCGCCTTGGCGCGGGCGTCGGCGACGTAGTCCAACTCCTGGACCGCCCGCATCACCCGGGTGCGGGTGGACGTGCTCACGGGGTACTCACCACCGAGGACGCGCGACACCGTGGAAGCCGACACCCCCGCGCGCGCCGCCACGTCCCGAATCGTGCGCCGTCCCTCGACGTCACCGCTGATCTTCCTCGTCATACTCGCCCCTCTCCTCCCGCCCCGGAAGTGACTCGTCCGCCCATCCGAGGCGCCCACCCCTGGGAAGTGCGGCAACGCTTCCGGCAACCGGTTCCCGAGCCGGAGGCTAGCAGGGGGAGAGGCGGACGACGAGAGGTCGGAATTCGAAACTTTCTCTCCCGCACCGAGGGATGTGCCTGCCGCCTCCCAGCACCTAGCATCCGGCAGCGGCTTCACAACCGGTTGTCAAAGAGAGGCACCGAACCATGCCCGACACCACGCCCGACTCATCCAGCAGACGCGACGTACTGAGAACCACGGCGGTGGGCGTCGGCGCGGCAGCCGTCGGTGGCTGGATCTGGGAGGCGGGGGCGACTACCGCCCACGCCTCCGGGACGGCCGGCAGCCATGTGCGTGCAGAGACCTATGCGGGTGCGGCGGCTGTGCACGGGCCGCTCGACACCGTCGTCTTCGGGGACCCCGAGTCCGAGCAGGCTCACGGCCTGACGGCCGTCCTCTCCGACACCGTCAGCGGTGGCCTCGGCCAGCCCGCCCGGGTCCTCAACCAGGCGGAGCCGGTGGGCTATTGGGGTGGTGCGGTGAAGTTCACGGTTGCCTGCGCTCCTCGCGGCACCACCTACGTCACCGTGAAACTGTGGGGCGACGACCAAGCCGCCTCCGAGAACGAGACCTGGCGCCTTCAGCTCTTCTGTGACGGGCTGCAGATCGGTCACCAGGACCAGGGCGCCGTCGACAACCTCGACATCCTCGGTATCGAACCGCGCACCCCCGGCCGGTTCTTCTTCCACACGCTGCCGCTCCCCGAAAAGCTCACCCGCGGCAAGAAGCGGGTCGAGCTGGAGATCCGGTCCATGGGCCGCATCTGGTCGTACGGTCAGAACCAGGCCCAGCTGTACCGTGCGCAGACCACGCCGTCCCGCGGCCTCTACCGCCTCTACACGCACGCGGAGCCGTACGTCATTCCACCGCGCGGCGATGTCCAGGGCCCACCGCCGGTGCCCGGCACCCGCACCGACCCCGTCGAGGAGATCCTCGGCAAGATCCGCGTCCGGGTCGCCAAGGACCAGAAGAACTACCTCACCACGGCCAACCCCTGGACCATGGACGCCTGGGCGTTCCAGTCCCTGGCAGAGGGCTATCTCTGGGAGGGCAGCCCGGCCCACCGGGACCCCGTCGCGGTCGACCGCGTCTGCCAGGCGATCGACGGCCGGTACGCGGCCTGGCTCGCCGACCCCGCCGTGCTCACCGGATCCGACCAGCAGCGGCAGGGCTTCGGCCGGGTCGGCCTGATCCTCGCGCTCCTCTGGGAGGATCTCGGCGAGCGGCTCGACGAACGCGTCACCGGACTGCCGTGGTCCATCGCCAACTCCGGCTTCGACACCGGCGGTTCGACTCCGACCGGCTGGACCGTGCCCGGCTGGGCGGCGGGCGGCACGATGACCCGCGACACGTCGCTCGCCCGGACGGGCCTCGCGTCCATGAAGCTGGCCGTCACGCCCGGCAAGCTGCTCGTCGCCCACCCGGGCAGGAAGACCGCCGTCGACGCGGGCGGGACGTACGAGTACGGCGCCTGGATCCGCACGGAAGGCGTGAGCGGCGAAGGGGCGTACATCGACCCGCTGTTCTTCGACGCGAACGGCAAGCTGGTCGGCACCGACACCAAGGTGTACGCGGCCAAGGGCACCCACGACTGGGAGTACGTGTCGGTCAAGCTGACAACTCCCGCCGGGGCCACGCAGATTGAACTGCATCTGCGGCTCGCGGGGGAGGGCACCGCCTGGTTCGACGACGTGGCCTTCGTGCCGCCCGCCGACGCCTCGAAGCCGGTCCCGACCCGGCGTGAGGCGTACACGAAGATGCTCGTCGAGAGTCGAGACCACTGGCGTCGGCACTTCCCGCACTATTCCAACCAGGCCCAGATCTGCGCCATCGGCCTCTACCAGGCGAACCGTGGACTCCGCCTGCTCGCACCGGAGTTGGCGTACGAGGAGAAGAAGGCTCGCGGCTACCTCTACCAGTCCATCGGCATCGAACCGTGGCTCGGCCGCGAATCGGAGGACGGCACCCCCGACCACGCGCTCGGCACCTCACACCACCAGGTGTCGGCGAAGGGCCTGACCAAGGAACTCGGCTACGTCGGCAACTACGGGGAGGTGACGGACTGGCTGATCATGATGTACGAGTCCGTCACGCGCGGATACGACGGGCAGGACGCGCCCGAACTCCGCGACCACATGCTGAAGATCATCAAGGCGCGTGGGTACTTCCGCACGATCGACGTGGACGGCGACGGCAACCGCATCGCCCGCATCGAGACCGTCGTCGGGTGGCGCAACGAGATCTATCCCGGCGAGACCGCGTACGCCTCACGCACCGCCTGGGACACGCACCCCGTGATGTCCGCCGCCGTCTTCCGGGATCCCGAACTGGTCGGCTGGACTCAGGAGATGATGGCCGACGGACAGTTCACGTCCCAGCTCGCCCTGCTCCACACGCACACCTGGACCCGGGTCGGCCTGGCCGCGCTCCGGCTGCTCCAGCGCGACTGGCCGGAGTTCCAGAAGCTGCCGGCCCGTCCCGGGCGCCTGCCCACGGACTGGGACGAGCCGGACTTCACCTTCACCGACGAGGAGTGCGGGGTCGTCGCCGTCAAGCACGGCAAGGAGCTGCTTTACGCCTCCCTGTACTGGCGGGCCCGGCAGGGCGTCAACGACTACGCGCGCGTGCATCACGTCACGCCGAGCGTCCAGCGGTCCGCCACCGTGCGCTCGTACACCGAGGTGCCGGGGTCGACGGAGACGTACACCGTGAACGACTGGGTCTGCTGGGACTACGCGATCAACGACCCGGGCGCCATGCACATCCCCCCGGGCGGATTCCCGCCGCCCGGACCCGAGTTGCGCCAGTCCCTCGCGGGCGACGTCTACCAGCTGGCGCCCCCGCCCGCCGACGTTCCCGACCCGGCGCTCGGCGTGGACCGGCCCGGCGTGGAGAAGCTGTTCGTCGGACGGGCCCCGTTCTACCGCTGCGCCTACGGCCCGTACGTGCTCGCCATGAACACCACCAAGGATCGCACCTTCCGCCTGGACACCTCGGACATCGAGGGCTTCGGCCCGTCCGTGGACCTGGTGACGGGCAGGCGGGTGGGTCCGGGCGAGGTGCTGATGCTGAAGCCGCTGACGACGGTGGTGCTGAGGCGGCTCTAGGGGGATGAGACGGTTCTGGGGAGAATCGGTGCCGATCAGCCGAGTGTTCAGGCGCTTCGGCGCGATAGAAAGGACGCATGCCGGAGCGCGAGAACCCCGTCGGGGACATGGACGATGTCGATGCGGTGACCCAAGCGGTGCTCACGGCCTCGCGCCTGCTGGTCGCGGTATCCGCCCGCTCCCTCGCCGTGCTCGAGGAACGGGTGACGTTGCCGCAGGTCCGGATGCTGGTGGTGCTGTCCACGCGCGGCACCACCAAGTTGGTCACGCTCGCCGACCTGCTCCAGGTGGCGCCGTCCACCGCCATGCGCATGGTCGACCGGCTGATCGCGGCCGGGCTCGCCGACCGGCAGACCAACCCGGACAACCGGCGGGAGACCTTGCTGCGGGTGACGGAGGAGGGGCGGCGCACCGTCGAGGACGTCACCGCCCGGCGGCGCGCCGAGATCACCGGGATCGTCGAACGGCTGACCCCGAAGCAGCGGGCGGGGCTCGTCGAGGCGCTGACCGCGTTCAACGAGGCGGGCGGAGAACCCCTGGCTCCGGCGACGGACGATCCGGAGCCGCATCCCCTGGGCTGGGTGGACGCGGTGGCGGCACGCGACGCCTGAGTCGCGGTTCCCTGCTGTCCCTGTTCCCTGCTGTCCGTGCTCCCTGTCGTCCTTCCTTCCGGATCAGTCCAGCGCTGTCGTGCTTGATGGACTGGCTTGATGGACCTGGCTTGACGGACTTGAGGGAGGGGCGTGGTCGAGGCCGGCTCTTGTCACCTGCTCGTCGGAGCGGGTGTCGGGGTGGGCGTCGGGGAGCTCGTGTTCACGTCCAGGCCCTTGGGCTCGTTGAGAGCGAGGACCGGGGCTCCCGGCTGGGGCGGGGGCGGGGTGGTGTCGTCCTTGGGGGGCTTCGGCGCCGAGGTCTGCTGGAAGTTGTTCTGGTCGAAGTTGACCAGTTCGGTCTTCTCCAGCACGGTCATGTGGTCCAGAACGGTGTCGTTGGCCTGGTCGGCGAGCTGGCGGATCAGGCTGTTCTTGGTGGTGGCGCGGATCTTGGCGATGGTCGGGAAGATCTGGCCGTGGGTCACGCGCATGATGCTGACCGCGTTGGTGTCGAACTGCTTGCCGGTGCTCCCGTCCACGGTCGCCACGAACTGCTGCTGTTGCGGGGAGGCCTGGTTGGGCAGGGTGATGCCCAGCTCGGGGGCGATCTTGCGGCAGGTGGCGTCGAGGCGGGCATGCCCGACGACCAAGTGTTCGCCGGCCTCCTTCATGGCCGGGGTCGTGCCCCGCTCCATGGACATCAGGCCGAGTGGATGCTCCCAGAGGCCGGCCGCGCGGACCTTGACGACGAAGTCGCGGTCGGCCTCCGTCAGGGGCCCGTACCGTGTGTTGGCGATGACACGTTCCTGATTGGTGGCGGTCTTCTCTACTCCGAGCAGAGCTGGGTAGGCCAGCGCGGTGAGTGTCAGGACCAGGGAGCCGATGACGAATACAGTTCCTGCCGCGCGTTGCGTGATGCGCATGGTGCCTCCTGGGTGAACGGCTCGGACGCCAAGGAGTACGGACGGAACGCGCGCGATAATCATTGCGCTGGGTAAATTTTGCACTCTGACGCGTGTTTCACGTCACGCGTCGGCGTTCGTGCGCTCCGCGGCCGGCGCTCGTGCGGTGTCTCCGTACCGGGGGAGTCGCCCTTTCCCCGCGCTGTCGCTGTCGCTGTCGCTGTCGCTGTTGCCGTCGCCGCCGACGTCGACGCGCTGGGCCGGGAAGACCAGGGCCTTCCCTTGTTCTTGAGGTCGTCGAGGTGCCGCCCGGCACACAGCCTTGTCTCGCGACCCTTGGTGCCGGTGGTGCCGGTGGTGCCGGTGGTGCCGGTGGTGCCGGTGGTGCCGGTGGTGCCGGTGGTGCCGGTGGTGGTGCGGCACGTTCATGGACCGCTCCGCGAGCCGAGTGCTACATCGCACTTCCAGGCGGCGGACATGCAGTTCGTGCGGCGCGTGCAGTCGCCGGTGCGCGCCCAGCAGCAGCCGAAGCAGCGTGGAGCCGGAGCGGACCGGACACATGATGAAGACCGGGCGCTCCAGCACCCGGTCGACGGCCGGGTTCTCCGGCGGGCGGAACGCGCCCCGCGACGACTTGGAGCTGCCCGTCGCCTCCTGGTCCTTCGCCGCCACGGGAGTTCCGGAGGCGATGGGTGGGCCGGAGCGGCCCACCCTGTGTACCTCGTATCCGACAGCGGCGCCCATGCGCTTGTTCAACTTCCGGAGGAGATCCATGCACCGACGCCAAAAGCGAAATAGTCCGGATCGCAACGGAAGTCCATCAGAGATTCGGTGGTTCCTTGGCTTACGAATACCAAATGGTTGGGACAGGCCGACGCGGCGGGCGGCGACCGGGAACATGGTCCGACCACGAGGGGAGCGCGGTGGGCGCCTGGGGGAACGGTGTCCTTGCTCGCGGTCTGGACGGCCTCCCTTCTCGCGGCCCGGCTGCTTCGACTGCCGGGGCTGCGACGGGGGTTGTGAGGTTGTCGATGGTCAACGATCGGTGGCCAGCGACTGTTGGTCAACGATTGTTGGCCAGTGACCGTTGGTCAACGGCTGTTGGCCAACCGTCGTTTGGCCAACGACCGGTGGTCAGCGGCGGAGCTTCACCTTGCTGACCGCGGCGACGCCGAACGCGGCGAGTGCGATCTGGATGATCCACTCGACCCAGTCGACGCCCTCGGTGTCGGCGACGTCGAGCCCGGCCGCGATGCCGGTGCCGACGAATGCCGCGATGATGCCGATGGCGATCGTCCAGAGGATGCCGATGCGCTGCCTGCCTGGGACGACGAGCCGGCCCAGAACGCCGATGACAATGCCGATGACGATTGCGCTGATGACGCCTGAGATCTCCATGAGCGGCCTCTTGTCCTTCTGCTGTAGTGACTACGAGTGCCCACCGGAGGCGGATACAGTCACTCCGCACCGTGGTATCGCGCTCCAGTCCTCACTCGGCGCAGGCGTCCATCACTGGTTCCGGGAGGCGCTTCGGTATCCGGGGCTAGCGTGACGCCGGTCGGTCGGGTGGGCGTGCCGAACGGCGGCTGTCGACCGGGCAAGTACGAGTCGAAGCTCCACAGCACCACTGCTGCCGGCGCACCATATCGGTGATCCAGGTGGGCGCGAACGGAGACGTGCAGCCCGGGGAAGTCGGGTAGTCCTCGAGCACCTCCAGGCGCTCACCGATGCCGACTGCACGGGCGCGGTGCTCCGCGTGCTCGGTCCCGATCTGAGCCAGGCAGTGGTTCATCGCCCACTGGACGGACCGGACGCCTGAGCCGACAGCGTCGCGACGAGTCGGTGCGCCCCGTCCCGAACCGGGGTGGCGAGCAAGCCGTCCCGGCTTTGTCGTGCCATCCCCTGTCCGGAAGAGAGACACCAGGTCCACCAGCGGTCCAGTCGGTCCGCGTCGAGCCGCTCGGCGGGCAGCAGCGCGGGCCAGCCGAAGACGCGGGCCTGGGCCGTCACCTTCGCGCCGCCGACGACCGGATCGACGGCCAGCGGCGGCGTTCCGGCGCGCAGCGCGAGCACCAGTCCGTGCAGTCGATCGGTGACGACGAGGTCCAACCGCGCGAGAATGGACTGGAGTTGACCGGGGGTCTCGCTGAGACGCCAGTCGTGGGAGTCGAGCCGGGTTTCCAGTTCGATGCGCGCGCAGTCCTTGCCGCCGAGCCATCGCGTGACGGTGTCCGCGACCTCGGCGTGCCGTCGGCGGTCGCCGTATTCGTGCTGGCCATGGGTGAGCACCACGCCGACGACGGGAGTGGACGGCACGGCGGGTGCGCGGGTGGAGAGGTCCTCCACCGGATCCATGCCGGGAGCGTCCCGGGCCAGGACGTCGTGGAACCCCGTGACGGCCGGATCGGAGTCGTCGAGGACCGAGGTGCCGACGGCGATGCGGTGGCAGTGTCCGAAGCGCCGGTGCAGCCCCCCTCCACCTGGGGACCGTGCAGAGGCCCGCACACGAACACCAGGTGGGTGTAGGTGCGCGGATCCAGCCCCTCCAGGTTCGGTTCCCCCGGCCGGAAGCCGGGGCTCCACGCCGTGTCGTACGGCATCCCCGCACTGGCCAGCACGTCCTCGACCCGGTGCAGGGCGAGCACGTCACCGGCCGTCGCCTCACCGTCCCGGAAGCTGAACCAGCCGGCGAGCAGAATCCGCCCCGTGCTCATGAAGCCCGTCGTGAAGCTCGTCGCTGACACACACGCTGAGTACCCAGGCGTAACGGTCGAAACGAGGCGTTTGTGTACGTATGGGCAACTGGGTACTCGTCGAAGCCTGAACCGAACCGCCCGTTAAAGGAGGCAGTCTTGTGCAAACGAGAGAGTGGCCGCGCGCACTGGTGACCGGCGGCGCGGGGTTCGTGGGCTCCCACCTGTGTGAACGGCTCGTGGACAGCGGCACGGAAGTCGTGTGCCTCGACAATGTCGTGACCGGCTCGCATCGCAACGTGGCCCATCTGGAGCACCGCGCGAATTTCCGCTTCGTACACGCGGACGCGACAGACGACACAGCCGTCTCGGCCCTGCCGGGGCGGTTCGATCTGGTGCTGCACTTCGCCTGCCCGGCTTCTCCGGAGGACTACCTCCAGCTGCCGCTGGAGACCCTGGAGGTGGGCAGCACCGGCACCCGCAACGTGCTGGAGCGGGCGCGCCGGGACAGCGCCCGGTTCGTCCTCGCCTCCACCTCGGAGGTGTACGGCGATCCGCTGGAGCATCCACAGCGCGAGGACTACTGGGGCAACGTCAACCCGATCGGCCCGCGCAGCGTGTACGACGAGTCCAAACGGTTCGCGGAGGCGCTGGTCACCGCACACCGGGCGGTGTCGGGCACGGACGCGGCGATCGTCCGCATCTTCAATACGTACGGCCCCCGTATGCGGGCAGGGGACGGGCGGGCCGTGCCGAACTTCATCTCCCAGGCGCTGCGGGGCGAGCCGCTCACGGTCGCCGGCGACGGGAGCCAGACCCGGTCGCTCTGCTATGTGGGCGACACCGTCGACGGAGTCCTCTCCCTGGCCCGCTCGGAGCTGCACACGCCGACGAACATCGGCGGCTCGGACGAGGTGACGATGCTCGAGCTGGCCCGGCGTGTCATCGAGGCGACGGAATCCCGGTCGCGGATCCGCTTCGTGGAACGGCCCGTGGACGACCCCGCCAAACGGCGCCCCGACACGACGCGCGCCCGGGAGTGCCTGGGATGGACACCCCGGGTGAGCTGGGCGGAAGGACTCCGGCGGACGGTCGACTGGTTCGTCGACGGCGCCCTGGCGGCCTGAGGACGGGTACCACCGGGCGCGGTTGCGTTGAAGTGTTTAACCGTGCCGCGGACGGTTACCGCAAATACTCCCAGTGTTCGCGAAAGCATCAGGAACCCCATTCATCGCATCCGGTGTGAGAGGGAGGTGGACAGCTGTGCGCGTACTCGGCATCAACGCGGTCTTCCACGACCCCGCCGCGGCCCTCGTGGTCGACGGCGAGACCGTGGCGGCGGCCGAGGAGGAGCGATTCAGCCGCAGGAAGCACGGAAAGCGGCCGGTTCCGTTCTCCGCCTGGGAGCTGCCGGAGAAGTCGGCGGCCTGGTGCCTGGAGCACGGGGGAGTGGCGGCGGGTGACCTGGACGCCGTCGCGTACTCCTTCGACCCCGGGCTCGCCCTGCCGGCCCATGAGATGGGGCTGAACGACCCCTGGGACCCGCTGCGGCTGGAGTACGCCAGGCAGGCACCCGGGTTCCTGGCCGAGGCGCTGCCCGGTCTCGATCCGGAGGCGGTCCGTTTCGTGCCCCACCACGTGGCTCACGCGGCGTCCGCGGGCCCGGCCTCCCCGCACCCTGACAGCGCGGTTCTCGTGCTCGACGGGCGCGGCGAATCCGCCTCCCACCTGGCCGGACGCTACGAAGGAGACCGCCTGGAGGTGCTGGCCACCCAGGCGCTGCCGGAGTCGCTCGGCCTCGTCTACGAGGAACTCACCGCCCACCTGGGCTTCCTGCGCAGCAGCGACGAGTACAAGGTCATGGCTCTCGCCTCGTACGGCAAGCCGCGTTTCCTGTCCTTCCTGCGGCAGCAGGTGCATGCCACCGGCAAGGGCGGCTTCGAGGCGCACGGCGTGGACTGGGAAGCGCTGGCCCCGGCGCGCGCTCCCGGCGAGCCGTGGACACAGGACCACGCCGACCTCGCGGCGAGCACGCAGGCCTGTCTGGAGGAGGTGCTGCTCGAGCTGACGCACTGGCTGCACGGGGAAGCGGCCGGCCGGGCGCTGACCATGGCGGGCGGTGTCGCGCTCAACTGCGTGGCCAACTCCCGTATCGCGGCCGAGGGCCCGTTCGAGGACGTCTGGGTGCAGCCGGCCTCCGGCGACGCGGGCACCGCTCTCGGCGGCGCCCTGCACCTGGCCGCCGGACTCGGCGAGCGCACCAGCCCCATGCCCGGCGCCGACCTCGGCCGCGGCTGGACCGACGAAGAGCTGCGGCAGTGGCTGGACCGGGCGGCCGTGCCCTACGAGCGACCGCACGACATCGCCGAGACCGTCGCCGAGGAACTCGCCCGGGACGGGATCGTCGCCTGGTTCCAGGGGCGCAGCGAATACGGACCCAGGGCGCTCGGACACCGCTCGCTGCTCGCCCACCCCGGACGCGCCGACAACCTGGAACGGCTCAACCGGGTCAAGGGACGCGAGGAGTTCAGGCCGGTCGCGCCCATGGTCCTCGCCGAGCGCGCGGGCAAGGTGTTCGACGGACCGCTGCCCAGCCCGTACATGCTCTTCGTGCACGACGTCGCCAAGTCGTGGCGGGACCGGATACCCGCCGTCGTGCACGTCGACGGCACCGCCCGCATCCAGTCCGTCGACGCGCGCCAGGAGCCCGCGGTCGCCCGCATGCTGAGCGCCTTCGAGCAGCGCACGGGCCTGCCCGTGGTCGTCAACACCAGCCTCAACACCGCGGGACGCCCCATGGTCGACGACCCGCGCGACGCACTGGAGTGCTTCGGCTCGGCCCCCGTCGACCTGCTGGCGATCGGGCCGTACGCGGTGCGCAGGGGGAGGGCGTACACATGAGCACGGCGGAGAAAGCACGCGTCGCCGACTACGCGGTGGTGATCCCCACCATCGCCCGGGACACCCTGACCGACTGCCTGGGAGCCCTCGCGGCCGCGACCGGACCCCAGCCGCGCGAGATCGTCGTCGTCGACGACCGGCCGTCGCACGCGGCCACGCCGGAACGGCTGGAGCATCCCCTGGCCGTCCTCGGCGAACTGCGCGACCGTACCCGGGTGCTCCGCAGCGGCGGGCGCGGGCCCGCCGCCGCACGCAACACCGGACTGCGCGGGGTCACCAGCGAATGGGTGGTCTTCCTCGACGACGACGTCCAGGTCGGGCCGCACTGGTGCGAGCAACTCGTCCACGATCTCGCCGAGGCCTCGCCCGACACGGGCGGTGTGCAGGGCGTGGTCGAGGTGCCGTTGCCGAAGGACCGCCGGCCCACCGACTGGGAGCGCAACACCGCGGGGCTCGCCGGCGCGATGTGGATCACCGCCGACATGGCCTACCGCGCCGAGGCCCTGAAGCGGACAGGCGGTTTCGACGAACGCTTCCGCCGCGCCTACCGCGAGGACGCCGACCTGGCGCTGCGGGTGCTCGACGACGGGTGGCGCATCCACCGCGGCAGCCGCACCACGCGCCATCCCGTACGCCCGGCCGACCGCTGGGTCTCCGTGCGGGCACAGCGCGGCAACGCCGACGACGGCCTGATGGCACGGCTGCACGGACCGGACTGGTGGCAGCGGGCGGCCGCCCCGAGGGGCCGCATCCGGGCCCACCTCGTCACGACGGCCGCAGGCATCGCGGCCCTGGCGCTCGCCGCCGCCGGACGGAAACGGGGTGCCGCGGCCGCCGCGACCGCGTGGACCGTCGCGACCGCCGAGTTCGCCTGGGCGAGGATCGCGCCCGGACCCCGTACCCGCGAGGAGATCGTCACCATGGCCGCGACCAGCGTGGCGATCCCGCCCGTCGCCTCCTGGCACTGGCTGTCCGGCCTGCTCAAGTACCGCGGAGCCAGGCATGAGAGCGGTGACACATGACCGCGCGACGGCCCGCGCCGACCTGGCCCGCCGCCGTCCTCTTCGACCGCGACGGCACCCTCGTCGAGGACGTGCCCTACAACGGCGACCCGCACCGGGTGCGCCCGATGCCCGGCGCCCGGCAGGCACTCGACCTGCTGCGCGAGCACGGGGTGCGCACCGGAGTGGTGAGCAACCAGTCCGGCATCGCGCGCGGACTGCTCAGTCATGAGGAGGTGCGACGGGTGAACGACCGCATCGATGCGCTGCTCGGCCCTCTCGACGCCTGGACGGTGTGTCCGCACGGTCCTGACGACGGCTGCCGCTGCCGTAAACCCGCACCCGGTCTCGTCCTTCGGGCCGCGGCACACCTCGGCGTCCGCGCGGGCGACTGTGCCGTCATCGGGGACATCGGCGCGGATGTGGCGGCCGCCCGCCGCGCCGGCGCCCATGGCGTGCTGGTGCCCACCCCGCACACCAGGAGGGACGAGGTGAGCGCCGCCGAACACGTCGAGCCGGACCTGCTCACCGCCGTACGCGGCCTGCTCGACCCGGCCGCGTCACCGGCCCACCGCCGACGGGAGGTGGGCCGCCCATGAAGGCGCTCGTCGCCCGTCTCGACAGCTTCGGGGACGTCCTGCTGGCGGGCCCCGCCGTCCGGGCCGTCGCCGCCCGCGCCGACCACGTCACCCTCTTCTGCGGACCACGCGGGGCACCCGCCGCGCGCATGCTGCCCGGCGTGGACGACATCCTCGTCTGGGACGCGCCGTGGGCCGGTTTCCAGCCCCCGCCCGTGGACCGGGCGCAGATCGACCAGCTCGTCGACGCCATCGACGCCGACACCGCGCTGATCCTGACCTCGTACCACCAATCCCCGCTGCCCACCGCCCTGTTGCTGCGCCTCGCGGGCGTACGACACCTCGCCGCGGACAGCGAGGACTACCCCGGCGCGCTGCTGGACGTCCGCCATCGGCGCGCCCCGCACGCCCACGAGGCGGAGGCCGCACTCGACCTGGCCGCCGCCGCGGGCTTTCCGCTGCCGGAGGACGACGACGGGTGCCTGCGCGTCCGGCCGGCACCACTGACCGACCACCTGACGGGAGGCGGGCCGTACGTCGTGGTCCATCCCGGCGCCAGTGCCCGCGCCCGGATGTGGAGCCCGGGTCGCAGCGCCGAAGCCGTGCGGCTGCTGGCCGACGCGGGACACCGACCCGTCGTCACCGGCGGAGCGGACGAACGGGCCCTCACGGCGTTCGTGGCGGGCGACACCGGACTCGACCTGGGAGGCCACACAGGCCCGGCGCAGCTGGCCGGGGTACTCGCCGGCGCGGCCGTGGTCGTCACTCCGAACTCCGCCCCCGCGCACCTCGCCGCGGCCGTCGGCACGCCCGTCGTCTCGCTCTTCGCCCCCGTGGTCCCCGCCGAGCGCTGGCGTCCGTACGGCGTCCCGTACGTCCTGCTCGGCGACCAGGACGCGCCGTGCGCGGACAGCCGGGCCCGGCACTGTCCGATCCCCGGCCATCCGTGTCTGGACACGGTGACCGCGCACGACGTACTCGCCGCGGTGGAAAAGGTGCTCGTCGAGAAGGGCCTGCCCTCATGAGGATCCTGCTCTGGCATGTGCACGGCTCCTGGACCACGGCGTTCGTCCAGGGCCCGCACACCTACCTCGTCCCCGTCACCCCCGACCGCGGCCCCGACGGACTCGGCCGCGCCCGTACGTACGACTGGCCCGACTCCGTGATCGAGGTTCCGCCCGAGCGGCTGCGCGACACGGACGTCGACCTGGTCGTGCTGCAACGGCCGCACGAGTACGCGCTCGCCGAGCGCTGGCTCGGCCGCCGGCTGCCGCCCACCGTGTACCTGGAGCACAACGCCCCGCACGGCTGCTCTCCCGGGGTACCCGACACCCGCCACCCGGCCGCCGACCTGCCGGACGTGACCCTCGTCCACGTCACCCACTTCAACCGGCTGATGTGGGACGCCGGAAGCACCCCCACGACGGTAGTCGAGCACGGGATCATCGACCCCGGCCCCCTGTGGACCGGCGAACTGGAACGGGCGGCCGTGGTCGTCAACGAGCCATTGCGGCGCGGCCGTACGACCGGCACCGACCTGCTGCCACGGTTCGCCGACGCGGCCCCGCTCGACGTCTTCGGCATGGGCACGCACGGGATCGCCGACCGGCTCGGCATCCCGCCCGACCGCTGCCAGGACCACGAACTCGACCAGCGCGACCTGCACCACGCCATGGCCGCGCGCCGGGTCTACGTCCACCCCGTCCGATGGACCTCGCTCGGTCTTTCCCTGCTGGAGGCGATGCATCTGGGCATGCCGGTGGTCGCGTTGGCCACCACCGAGGTGACCGAGGCGGTGCCCGAGGGCGCCGGTGTGGTCTCCAACCGAATCGACGTAGTGACAGACGCCGTACGGAACTTCGTCGCCAATCCCGTGCACGCACGGCTGACCGGCGAGGGAGCACGGGCGGCAGCGCTCGCCCGCTACGGGCTGCCCCGCTTCCTGGACGACTGGGAGCGGTTGATCAAGGAGGTGACCCGATGAGGATCGCCATGGTGTCCGAGCACGCGAGCCCGCTCGCCGCGCTCGGCGGCCCCGACGCCGGTGGCCAGAACGTGTACGTGGCCCGCCTGTCCGAGGAACTGGCGCGGCGCGGCCACGAGGTCACGGTCCACACGCGCCGCGACTCGCCCGAGCTGCCCGACCAGGTGACCATGCCGTCCGGGGCGGTCGTGGAGCACGTACCGGCCGGGCCGCCCGAACCACTGCCCAAGGACGAGCTGTTCACGCACATGCCTGCCTTCGGTGCCCACCTCGACCGGACCTGGGGCGACCAGCCGCCCGACGTGGTCCACGCCCACTTCTGGATGTCCGGCATGGCCTCCCAGGCAGGCGCGCACGCGCACGGCATCCCGGTCGTGCAGACCTTCCACGCCCTCGGCACCGTCAAGCGCCGCTACCAGGGCAGCAAGGACACCAGCCCGTACGAACGCGTCGGCATCGAGCGGCGGATCGGGCGGACCTGCAGCCGGGTCGTGGCGACCTGCACCGACGAGGTCTACGAACTGGCGGAGATGGGCATACCGCCGTACCGCACCACTGTCGTGCCCTGCGGCGTCGACGTCGAGTACTTCCGTCCCGCCCGCAACGGGAGCCGCGAGCCCGGCCGTCGGCTGCTGGCCGTGGGACGCCTGGTCCCGCGCAAGGGGTACGACCAGGCCATCCGCGCCCTGGGGCGCGTACCGGACGCGGAACTCGTCATCGCGGGCGGCCCCGAGCCGAAGCTGCTGGACTCGGACCCCGAGGCCGAACGGCTCACACGGCTCGCCGACCGCCTCGGCGTCGGCGACCGCGTACACCTGCTCGGCGGTGTGCCGCACGAACGCATGCCGCAGCTGATCCGGGAAGCCGACCTGGTGCTGTGCACCCCGCAGTACGAGCCCTTCGGCATCGTGCCCGTCGAGGCGATGGCCTGCGGAGTCCCCGTGGTGGCCACCGCGGTCGGCGGCCAGACGGACACCGTCGCCGACCGCGTCACCGGCCGACTCGTGCCCCCGGGGCAGCCGGAAGCCGTCGCCGAAGCCGCCAACGAGCTGCTCGACAGCCCCCGTCTCCTGCGCGCGTACGGCCAGGCCGGTCGCGAGCGCGCCCTGTCCCGCTACACCTGGGAACGCGTCGCCGACGGCGTCGAGCAGGTGTACACCCGGGTGACGGCTTCCCGGCACGAACTGTCCACGGCCACGGAGGTCGCCTGATGACTGTCGCATCCGTACGCGTCCACTGCGACGAACTCCTCGACGCCCTGCGGCCCTTCCGCGACGCGGCCGACGTCACCGGCGACTGGGGCGCCCGGCTGGCCCGCGTACTGTCCGGCGGCGGACGGCTCCTCGCCGCGGGCAACGGAGGCAGCGCCGCGCAGGCCCAGCACCTCACCGCCGAACTCGTCGGCCGCTACTGCGAGGACCGGCCCGCCTACTCCGCGATCGCCCTGCACGCCGACACCTCCAGCTGCACAGCCATCGCCAACGACTACGGCGTGGACGAGGTCTTCGCCCGGCAGGTACGCGCCCACGGCCGGCCCGGCGACATCCTCGTACTGCTGTCCACGAGCGGCGCCAGCGCCAACCTCCTCTCCGCCGCGGACGCCGGCCGCGCGATCGGCATGCGGGTGTGGGCCCTGACCGGCCCCGCCCCCAACCCGCTCGCCGCGGGGAGCGACGAGGCGCTGTGTGTGGAGGCCAACACCACGGCGACGGTCCAGGAACTGCACCTCGTGGCCGTGCACATGATCTGCGAGGCCTTCGACAACGCGCTCGGAGTCGGGCCCCTGGCAGACGGAGCGCTCGGAGACGGGGGCTGTCGAGCAGCTCGTTGGCGGCTTCGGCGACGGCTTCCGGCTGCCCCGGGGGCACGAGTCGGCCGGTGACGCGGTCGGCGGCCACCACGGGGACTCCGCAGGCCATCGCCTCG
>NZ_JBQQCG010000072.1:0-62071 GCF_052245575.1 Streptomyces sp. 2A115
TCAATCCCCCTTCCGCCCCCCGAACATCAACTTCCGCAACGCACCCAACAACCCCCGCATCTGACCGTCGGGCGCACGCGAGGCTTCAGCCACTACACCCCCACGCACAGGCACAGGCCGACGCGCCGGACCGTTTCCGCTGAGCTCATAGCGGACCGGCAGCAGCCGCAGCCCTCGGACCACCGGACCCGACCGCCAGGGCAACTGGTCGGCCGGCAGGGTGAGTTCGACCTTGCTGAAGTGTTCGAAGACGCGGCCCACGGCCGTGGTCACGATGGTGCCGGCCAGCTCACGGGCGGCGCTGGGGCATTGGTGCGGCCCGGCGCCCCACCCGAGATGCGCCCGCGTACTGACGGTGGAGTCGACGAGATGCGGTGCCCCGATGGCCATGAGGTCCTGGTGGGCCGCGGCGGAGGAAGGGGAGACGACATCGCCCGCCCGGATCCAGAAGTTGCCGAGCCGGACATCCCGCGCGGCGAAACGGAAGCACATGTTGGCCACGGGCGTGTTGGCGAGGGCGGCCCGGTTGACGGTCTCGCCGATCAGCCCGGCCGACAGGCTCCGCCGGACGGTGGCGTTGCCGCGCAGCACTTCCAACAAGGTGTTGCAGACCATGTTGCCGGTGATGTCGGTGAGATAGACGGCGTTCATGAACAGCTCACGCCCGAGCTGTTCGTCGGAAAGGCCCGGGTCGGCCAGCAACATGTAGGAGGTGAGGTCATCGCCGGGCCGGGCCCGCCGGTGGGCGGCGAGACGGGTCATCGCCGCCAGGGCGCGGCCCGTCGCGGGCCCGGCGTCCGCCCCGCCGTCCAGCATCCGCCACAGGTCCATGACCAGTTCGTCCCCGAGCTCGACGGGACAGCCGAACAGCCGGGTGGTGACCATCAGGAGCAGCGGCCGGGTGTACTGCGCGGCCAGATCGGCGTACCCGGTGGTACCGGACTCCGCGGCCAGCATGGCGATGAGCTCGTCCGCGTACGCCACGACGGCCGACCTGAGCTCCCACCCCTGCGGCGTCTGCGAGTCCTGGAACGGCCGGAGAGCGCTGTGGTAGGTCTGCCGGGCGGCCCGGTGCTCCTCGTCGTCCATGAACATCGTCTGCCGGACCTCGTATCCGGCGAGCAGGGGCCACTCGGGCGGCAGCCGCCCCTCCGCCCGTGCCCTCCAGTACCGGATGTCCCGCCGCCACTGACTCTCGTTGCGCAGCACCTCCAGGACCTCGCGGTAGTCGAGAACCAGCCACACCGGCACGCCCAGCAGACCGATCGGCGCCACCGGACCGTACGTACGTCGCAGCCGCCCGTACACACTGCCCGGATCGGCGTCGAACTCCGACGTCAGCAGGGGCTCGACGGCGAGCGCTTCGAGCGGGGGGCTGCCGGCCGGGACCGCGCCGAACGAGTCTGGTTCCATCGAACACGCTTACCGCATGAGACATGCACAAGCTGTGACCATGACTCCAACTGTTACGACTTGGTGATATCTGCGGAGGTTGTGGTGGTTACCTCCTGTAGCGCCTCCGTCAACGCCTTCGGCAACTCCTCCGTGTGCACGATCCCCAGAGCCTGCGTGGCCCGCGTCAGCGCGACGTAGAGGTCACTCGTGCCGTACCGGGACGGCTCGACCACGAGGACCGCGTCGAACTCCAGCCCCTTCGACTGGCGGGGGTCGAGGAGCACGACCGAACGGGTCAGGTCGGGCTCCTCGCCCGCCGTGACGCCGTCCAGCCGCGCGGCCAGCGCCTCGTGCAGGTCGCGCGGCGCGATCACCGCGAGCCGCCCCTCGGCGGGGGCCAGCTCCGCCGCGGCCTTCGCCACGGTGCCGGGCAGGTCGGCCGTCTCGCGCACGAGGGGGCGTACGCCGGTCGAACGGACGGAGCTGGGCGGCTGGAAGTACGGGTTCTCGGCGCGCGGGACGGCTGCCGCGAGATCCATGATCTCTGACGGGGTGCGGTAGTTGACCGCGAGGCGGGTGTGCTCCCAGCGGTCCTCGACGTAGGGCTGGAGGATGTCGGACCAGGAGCCGACGCCCGCCGCGTCGGCGGTCTGCGCGGGGTCGCCGACGAGCGTCATCGACCGCGTGGGGCTGCGCCGCATCAGCAGCCGCCAGGCCATCGGCGACAGTTCCTGCGCCTCGTCGACGATGATGTGGCCGAACGCCCAGGTGCGGTCGGCGGCGGCCCGTTCGGCGGCACTGCGGTGGTCGTCCTCCTCGTGGCGCTCGGCCATCCGCTCGGCGTCGATGATGTCGTGCGCGGAGAGGACCTCCGCGTCCTCCTCGTCCTTGTCCTCGAACTCGTAGGTACGGGAGGCGTACGAGACGTCCAGCACGCCCTGCGCGTACGCGACCTGATGGCTGCGTTCCCTCTCGGCGGCCGCCCTGGCCACCCGGTCGTCCACGCCGAGGAGTTCGGCGGCCTCGTCCAGGAGGGGGACGTCGGCGGTGGTCCAGGCGCGCGTCACCGGGCGGCGGATGGCGTCCGCGTCGGCCTCGGAGACGTAGCCGTCGGGCTCGGCGAGGAAGTCCGCGACGAGCCGGCGAGGGGTGACGCGCGGCCACAACTGGTCGATGGCCGACCAGACTTCGGGGTTCTCGGCCAGGTCCTCGCGGATCTGGGTGATGTCGCTGGGGTCGAGCAGGTTCGTACCGTCGAAGGGATCCGTGCCGATCCGCTCGGCCAGCATGTCGGTGAGCGTGTTGAGGATGTGGCCCTCGAAGTGCTCGCGGGCCACGTTGTGCGGCAGCTTCGTGTCACGCGTGCGCTCGTGGGCGACGCGTACGAGATCGGCGTCGAGCATCAGGATGTCCCGGTCCTGCTCGATGGCGATCACCGGGTCGGGCAGTACCTGGCGGTCGCGTACGACGGCGGCGAGGACGTCGGCCATGTCGGCGCGGCCCTTCACGGCGGCGGCCGCGGGGGTGTCGACGGCGGTCGCCTTGACGCCGGGATACAGCTCGCCGACGGTCGCGAGCAGCACGCCGGTCTCGCCGAGCGAGGGCAGGACCTCGCCGATGTAGCCGAGGAACGCCGGGTTCGGGCCGACGATCAGGACGGCCCGCTTGGCGAGCAGTTCCCGGTGTTCGTAGAGGAGATAGGCCGCCCGGTGCAGGGCGACGGCCGTCTTGCCCGTGCCCGGGCCGCCCTCCACCACCAGTACCCCGCGGTGGGGCGCGCGGATGATGCGGTCCTGCTCGGCCTGGATGGTCTGCACGATGTCGCTCATGCGGCCGGTGCGCGCGGAGTTGAGGGCGGCGAGCAGGACGGCGTCGCCGGTGTGGTCCTCGTGTCCCGTCCGCTGCTGGTCCCTCAGGTCGAGGATCTCGTCGTGCAGGGCCGTGACGTCGCGTCCCTCGGTGGTGATGTGCCGACGACGGCGCAGACCCATCGGGGTGTGACCGGTGGCGAGGTAGAAGGGGCGGGCGACGGGAGCCCGCCAGTCGATCAGTATCGGGGTGTGCTCGGTGTCGTCGGCGCGGATGCCGATACGGCCGATGTGGTGGGTGAGTCCGGTGGTCAGGTCGATACGGCCGAAGCAGAGCGAGCCGTCCACCGCGTTCAGCGCGGCGAGCAGGCCCGATCGCTCGGCGACGAGGACGTCCCGTTCGAGCCGGGCCTGCATGGGCGTGTTGCCCTGACCGAGCGCGTCCACGACGGATGCCTCCGTGTCTCCGCGCAGGGCGTCCACGCGTGCGTACAGCTCGTCGATGAATTCCTGCTCGTGCCGCAATTCATCGTCGGTGAATTCTGTGTGCGATCCCCTGTTTGACAATTCCGCTCCCGGCCGGATATACTGTGCCTACTGAACTTCTCCGCGACTTAATTCCGTGAAGTCGTGAACCATTCAATATACGCAAAGAAATCCCCCGCAGGCAATTACCTGCGGGGGATTTCTTGTTGGTCAATGGACCCACCCGACGGGGTTACAGCACGTCGACGAGTTCCTGCAGCAGCCGTCGCTTCGACCGGGCGCCCACCATGGACTTCACCGGCTCCCCGTCACGGAACACCATGAGCGTGGGCATCGACAACACTCCGTACACGTTCGTGGTCAGCGGATTCGTGTCCACGTCCAGTTGCACCACCTTGAGCCGCTCGCCCTCCTCGGCGGCGATCGCGCTCAGCACCGGCGCGATCTGCCGGCACGGCGGGCACCAGTCGGCCGTGAACTCCACCAGCACCGGCAGCTCAGCCCCGATCACATCCGCCTCGAAGCTCTCGTCAGTCACTTCCGCCACGCCTGCCGCTTTGATCACCGCGTCCACCCTCCCAGTTCGCATACGGGTTCCGGGCCGCCCGGAACCTCCGCCCCGGCCGCCAGCTCGTCCCGCGCCAGCTCCGCCCGCGTCAACTGCTCGCCGACCTGCGCCCGTACGGCCTGCAACTCGCCGATCAGCGCGTCGAGTTCGCCCAGCTTGCGCCGGTACACGGCGAGCGAGGCGGGGCACGAGTCACCCTCCGGGTGCCCGGCCCGCAGACACTCCACGAAGGGCCGCGTCTCCTCCAGCTCGAACCCGAAGTCCTGCAACGTCCTGATCTGCCGCAGCAGCTTCAGATCGTCCTCGTCGTACGTCCGGTACCCGTTGCTCCCACGCCGCGCGGGCAACAGCCCCCGCGACTCGTAGTACCTGAGAGTCCGCGTGGTGGTTCCGGTCCGCGCCGCCAGCTCGCCGATTCGCATGCGTACGACGGTAATCCTTGACCCTGACGTCAAGGCAACGTGTCACGGGCGGGAAGAGCCCTCCCCGTCCATGTCCACGTACACCTCCATGTCCATGCCCTCGTCCACGTCCACGTCCACGTCCGGCAGCCCCTCCGCATCGCCCTCCTCGGGATCCCGCACCCCGAGCAGCCGCCGCGTCAGCCGGTCGCGGTCGGAGAGCAGCTCGTCCACCGCCGCCCGTACGTCCTGGGCCTCCGTCAGCTCCGCCTCCCGTTCCGCGGAGAGGAGCACGGCCCGTCGTACGAGTTCCTTGGTGAAGGAGGCCGTCGTGCCGTCCGTGCGGGCGACCAGCTCGTCGATGAGGTCCTTGCCGAGGTCGAGCCGGGAGCCGTACAACCCCAGGAGGCGGGCGCGGCCCTCCGCGTCGGGGAGCGGGATCTCGACCGCCAGGTCGACGCGGCCGGGGCGCTGGACGAGGGCCGGTTCGAGGAGGTCGGCTCGGTTGGTGGTGAGGAGGAAGGCCACGTCCGCGTCGTCGCCGAGGCCGTCCATCTCGTTCAGCACCTGGAAGAGCAGGGGCTGTTCGCCGCCGCCGTAGTCGCGGGCCTCGGCGATCAGGTCGCAGTCCTCCAGGATGACGAGCGCGGGCTGGAGCATCCGGGCGAGCGCGCAGGCCGGGCCGATGGCGCCGATGCTCGTGCCGGCCAGGACGACGACCGTGAACTCGGGGAGGTGGGAGAGGAGATAGCGGATGGTGTGGGTCTTGCCGGTGCCCGGCGGCCCGTACAGGAGGAGGCCGCGGCGCAGGTGCTGGCCGGCCGCGCGGAGGCGTTCGCGGCGCCGCGCCACGCCGACGACCTGCCGCTCCACCCGCTCGAGCAGCCCCGACGGCAGCACGATGTCGTCACGGGTGAGCGCGGGCCTGCGGTGGAAGCGGAACGGTCCGAGGCCGTCGCCGAACTCGGAGCCCTCGAAGGACAGGATCTGCCCGCGGAAGATGTTGTGCTCGCGGACCAGCGCGTCGAACTCGGCGAGCACCCGGTCCGCGAACTCCTTTTCCCGGGCGAGGACTTCGACCTCGACCTTGTTGCGCCCGTACTCGTCCGCCGGGCCCCGCAGCAGCACCGCGAACCGTTCCTCGCCCTCCCGCCCGAGGTAGAACCCGAAGGAGACGCAGGCGAGTTCGTCGTCGGGAGAGACGGGCAGCTGCGCGTAGTCGACGGCGCCGACCACGAACCGGTTGTAGCGGTCGGCGGACTCGAGGATGTCGCCGAGCGTCAGATCGCCGTGATCGGAGGACCCCCGCATGCCGATCAACTCGTACGAGCGCCCTTCGGCCGCCTCGAACCAACGCTCCACCGCCAGATGGACGTTGGGCAGGTCGTACGCGGCGTACGCGGCCTTGACCACCGGCTGGTCCCCGGGCGCGGAGCCCAGGTGCGCCCGCATACGCTCGGCGAGATTGCGGCCGTCGCCGGCCCCACGCTTGGGCCGGGCGACCGCTTCGAGGAACTCGTAGAAGAGCTCGCTCACCCGGTCGAGCGAGAGCGGTGACCCCGCGCTCGCGGCCGCCGCCCGGTCCTCGTACTCCTCGTCGCTGATGATCTCGACCCCGCCGCCCATGCCTGCCCCCGTGCGTTCCGGCCCGCTGTGGTCTCTCAGCGTGGGGCCGAATTCAGGGGCACGTCAAAGGATTTGCGCCAAAGTGTCCTCAAAGGGTCCCTTGGCGTACGCGCGGTTCATCCACCCCGTACGACCTCGATCGTGCTCACCCAGCCGTCGGCGGCGTGACCGCGGGCGACGGCCTTGTCGTAGACCTCCTTGATGGAGCGCATCATGCTCACGTCGAGGCCTCGGTGTTCGCCCCACTCCAGGATGTGGCCCACGGCGGTTCCCATCATGCCGAGGTTGGCGGCGTCACCCGGGTAGCTGCCCGCGTCGACGTCCCGCGCCGCGCCGGCCGCGAGGGACGGCATGAAGGAGGTGATGGTGTCGAGATAGGGGGCGAGATCCACCGCGCGCACCCCGTCGGCCCCGGCGAGCGCGAACGCGTGCACCAGACCGGAGATCGACCCGTAGAAGTAGTCGAGCAGCGCCAGGTCGTAGACGGCGGCCCGTCCTTGGTCCTCGCCGAGGTGCGCCGGCTTCCCGCCCAATGCCTTCAGCGCCGTCTCGTACTTGTCGTAGGCGGCCCGGGGCCCGCTGTAGAAGACCAGCGCCTCGGGCTGTCCGATCATCGGGACCGGCACCATGATCGAGCCGTCGAGATAGTCGATGCCGCGCTCGTTCGCCCAGGCGGCGGTGGTACGGGAACGCTCCGGGGTGTCGGAGGTGAGGTTGACCAGCACCCGGCCGGGCAGCTCGTCGGCGGCGGATTCGAGGACCGCCTGGGCCGCGTCGTAGTCGACCACGCACACGACGACCAGCTCGGCCGCCCGCACGGCCTCACCCGCGGTCGCCGCCCGGACGGCGCCCTGGGCGACCAGCTCGTCGCCCTTGCCCGCGGACCGGTTCCAAACGGTGGTGGGGTGTCCGGCCTTCAGGAACGCGGCGGCGAGGGCGTGGCCCATGGCGCCGAGACCGAGGACGGCAACGGGCGTCTTTTCAAGGTCATTTGTCATACGGACCATGCTGTCCGGACGCCCAACTCGCCACAAGTACCCACTATTTGGTCAGGTACTGAGCGAGAGGTAAGCGAGGAACCCCGAAGGCACCGGGAGTCACCGGAAGCTCAATCAGAGTCGCCCATGCCCGACCCACCATCCCGAGCGGGTGGCAGCCAGGCCACACAGCGAAAGCCACCGGCCGGTGGCCCGGCCGGGGAGAGCCGGGGCCACCGGCCGGTGGCCGGGGTTGAGCGGGGGACCGGGCGGCGGAGCGACGGGGGATGCGCCCAGCCGCCCGGAGTCTTCGGCCCGGCGGAGTACCCCAGCCCCTCGGGGCTGGGCTCCGCCGAATCTGGGCTCGGGCCCAAGCGGCCCTGGTTGGGTTCGGGGCGGTACCGCGCCCCGTAAGGGGCGCGGGGCTGTGACATATGCGGCTCCGCCGCGGGGGGCGACCAGCCCCCACCGGCCCGCGCACGCGGCGGAGCCGCATATCGACACAGCATCACCGCTCTTCCAGCGGAGCGCTCAGGCCTTCGCCAGGGCCTTGTCCTCGGGCTGGCCCGGCACGTCGCCGGCCGGAGTGGCCGCGTCGTCGTCGTGCCCGCCGTGACCGTCGTCGTCCAGCAGCGTCGTCTCGTCGAAGGGCAGCTGCCCCGCGAGCACCTGGTCGACGCGCTCCTTGTCGATCTCCTTGGTCCACGTACCGATCAGGACGGTCGCCACGGCGTTGCCGGCGAAGTTCGTCAGGGCGCGCGCCTCGCTCATGAAGCGGTCGATGCCGACGATCAGACCGATGCCGTCCACCAGCGCGGGCTTGTGCGACTGCAGGCCACCGGCCAGGGTCGCGAGACCCGCTCCCGTGACGCCCGCCGCGCCCTTGGAGGCGACCAGCAGGAAGAGGAGCAGCGGAATCTGCTCGCCCACCGACATCGGCGTACCCATGGCGTCGGCGATGAACAGCGAGGCCATGGTCATGTAGATCATGGTGCCGTCGAGGTTGAAGGAGTAGCCGGTCGGGACAGTGATGCCGACCACCGGCTTGCTCACGCCCAGGTGCTCCATCTTCGCGATGAGCCGCGGAAGGGCGGACTCGGAGGAGGAGGTGGACAGGATCAGCAGGAACTCACGGCCCAGGTACTTGAAGAGCGTGAGGATGTTGAGGCCCGCGACAATCCGCAGCAGCGCGCCGAGCACGATGCCGACGAAGAGGAAACAGGTGGCGTAGAAGCCGAGCATCAGCACGGCGAGGCTCTTCAGCGCGTCCACACCAGCGGAACCCGTAACCGCCGCGATCGCACCGAACGCACCGATCGGTGCCGCCCACATCACCATCGCGAGGATCCGGAAGACCAGCCGCTGGATGTGCTCGACGCCCCGGAGGATCGGCTGGCCGGCCGAGCCCATGGCCTGGAGCGCGAACCCGGCGAGCAGTGCGACGAGCAGCGTCTGCAGGACCTCACCACCGGTGAAGGCGGAGACGATCGTCGTCGGGATGATCCCGAGCAGGAACTCCTCGGTGTTCTTGGCCTCGGTGACCTGCGCGTGACCCGCGTCCTTGACCGCGTCGGTCACCGCCAGACCCGTACCCGGCTCCAGGATGTTGCCGACGACGAGACCGATCCCGAGGGCGACCAGCGACATCACCGTGAAGTAGCCGAGCGCGATGCCACCCACCGCGCCGACCTTCGCGGCCTTCCGTACCGAGCCGATGCCCAGCACGATCGTGCAGAAGATGATCGGCGAGATCATCATCTTGATCAGGTTCACGAAGCCGGTTCCGATGGGCTTCAGCTCGACCGCGAAGTCGGGGGCGACCAGTCCCACGGTGATGCCGAGCATCACCGCGATGATCACCGCAATGTAGAGGTAGTGGGTGCGGTCCCGTTTACGGGCGGGCGTGGCAGGTGAAGTTGTGGGCGTGCTGGCCACGGCTGCCTCCTTGACGTCATCGTCGGCATCACCGGCGTGCGGCTCACGTCCGGGGTTGCGGTGACTATCTCCCGCCTTGTGAGGGCGGTCACCCTTCCGTTCATTTAGTTCTCACTTATCGGTGGAGGCAGACTGAGGGCATGCGCTCCCCCCGCCTCCCGCGCCCCCGCAGCCTGGCAGGCCAGCTCTTCGCCATGCAGGCCGTGCTGGTCGCGGTCCTGGTCGCGGGGTACGCCCTCTTCACGTACGTCGGCGACACCAGCCAGGCCGAGGAGGCGGCGGGCCGCCAGGCCGTAGGAGTGGCCCGCTCGGTCGCGGACGCCCCTTCCGTACGGGAGGCCATCCGGACCGCCGAGCCGACGAAGACCCTCCAGCCGTACGCGACCGACGTGTTGCGCCACACGGACGTCGACTTCGTCACGATCATGAACCCGGAGGGCATCCGCTGGACCCACCCCAACAAGGACCTGATCGGCAAGCGATTCCTCGGCCACAGGGACCGCGCGCTCCTCGGCGAGACCTTCACCGAGACGTACACCGGCACTCTCGGCGCGTCCGTGCGCGCCGTCACACCCATATACGACAACGGCAACATCGTCGGCCTGGTCAGCGCGGGCATCAGGGTCGAGGCGATAAGTAAACGCGTCCGGGGAGAGGTGACGGCCCTGTTCGGCGTCGCGGCCGGCGCCCTGGCTCTGGGCGCCGTCGGTACGTACGTCATAAACGCCCGGCTGCGCCGCTCCACCCACGGCATGAACGCGGCCGAGCTCAGCCGGATGCACGACTACCACGAGGCCGCGCTGCACGCCGTGCGCGAGGGTCTGCTGATGCTGGACGGCCAGTTCCGGGTGGCGCTGATCAACGACGGCGGTCGGGAACTGCTCGGCGTGACCGGCGACGTGGTGGGCCGCTCGGTGGCGGACCTCGGCCTGCCGACCCTGCTGACCGGGACGCTGCTCTCCGGGGAGCCCCGCGTGGACGAGGTGCATCTCACCGACTCACGAGTGCTCGTCGTGAACACCTCCCCGGTGTCGGGCGGCGAGCGTCGGGGCACGGTCGTGACTCTGCGCGATGTGACCGAACTCCAGTCCCTGATGGGCGAGTTGGACTCGGAACGCGGCTTCACCACAGCACTCCGCTCGCAGGCCCACGAGGCCGCGAACCGCCTGCACACCGTTGTCTCACTCATCGAGCTGGACCGCGCCGAGGAGGCCGTCGACTTCGCCACGGCCGAACTGGAACTGGCCCAGGCGCTGACCGACCAGGTGGTCGCGGCGGTGAGCGAGCCGGTGCTGGCCGCCCTGCTTCTCGGCAAGACCGCCCAGGCGAACGAGCGTGGCGTCGAACTCGTCGTGTCCGAGGACAGCAGCATCGACGACGGTCTGCTCCCGGAGTCGCTCCCCTCCCGTGATCTGGTCACGGTCCTGGGCAATCTCATCGACAACGCCGTGGACGCGGCGCAGGGCTCGGTGGGCGCCCGGGTCACGGTGACGGCGATCGCGGATTCGACGGATTCCGCGGATTCGGCGGATTCGGCGGATTCCGGGGAGCTCGTGCTGCGGGTCAGCGACACCGGGGCCGGGGTGGACCCGGCCCACACGGAGGCCGTCTTCCAGCGCGGCTGGTCGACGAAGCCGTCCGGGCCCGGCGGCCGGGGGCTCGGCCTGGCCCTCGTACGGCAGGCCGTCGCCCGCCACAACGGAACGCTGACCGTGACGGAGGCCGCGGGGGGCGGGGCTTCATTCGAGGTACGGCTGCCGCTGCCGCACGCGGGGCCGGCACTGGAACCGGGGCTGGAGCGGACGCCGGGGCGAGAGCGGACTAAGGTCCACGCCGGGCCCGAGCCCGAATTCGCACCCGAGCCGCGATTCGCGCCTGAGCCTGAGTCAGAGCCGACTCCGCACGGAGGCACCGTATGAGCACGCCTGCCCCATCCCAGGACATCCGCGTCCTGGTCGTCGAAGACGATCCCGTCGCGGCGGACGCGCATGTCCTGTACGTGGGGCGGGTGCCCGGCTTCACCGCGGTCGGCAAGGCACACACCGGGGCCGAGGCCCGCCGGGCCCTGGACCGTACGCCGGTCGATCTGCTCCTGCTCGACCTCCACCTGCCGGACGTACACGGCTTGCAGCTGGCCCGCTCGCTGCGCGCCGCCGGCTATCACGCGGACGTCATCGCGGTCACCTCGGCGCGGGACCTCACGGTCGTGCGGGAGGGGGTGTCGCTTGGAGTGGTGCAGTACGTACTGAAGCCGTTCACCTTCGCCACGTTGCGGGACCGGCTGATCCGCTACGCCGAGTTCCACGCGGCGGTGGGCGAGGCCAGCGGCCAGGACGAGGTGGACCGAGCACTCGCCACGCTCCGGGCTCCTGGCCCCGCGGCCCTGCCCAAAGGGCTGAGCGCGCCCACGCTGGAGCGGGTCACCCGGGCGTTGCGGGACTGCGAGGAGGGGCTGACAGCGACGGGGGTGGCCTCGGCGGTGGGGATTTCCCGGATCACGGCGCGACGGTATCTGGAGCATCTGGTGGACGCGGGGAGGGCCGGTCGGAGTCCGCAGTACGGGCAGGTGGGGAGGCCGGAGTTGCAGTATCGGTGGGTGAAGGGGACGTAGGCGGAAGGTTGTTGGCAGATACCGCTCGCCGGGCTCGTCCCAGCCGAAGGCTGCCGCCCGGTCGACCCGCGCGAGCTCGGCCGGCCGTGGCCCCAGATCGCCCCGGACGTACGCCCCTGTCGCGAAACCCGATCCGCGCCTTCTGCTCGTCCTTGACGGTCTGATATTCGGCGAGCAGCAACTGCCCCACGGTGACGTCTGGTTCCGTCGGTTCCGGCATTCCGGTGTCCCCTTCCACTGTGTGGCAGCCGCAGCACACGAGTGCTACCCAAGTCCCGGCCAGTGCAGGGTCATTGACCTGACTAGATCACTACTCTTACGTTCTCGGGGCAGCCACAACTCGGCCACAACGACGTCGGCCAGCAGGAGGTCGTGCCCCGTGCGCCCCACCGCCGTTCCTCTTCTCCTCGCAACTCTGCTCGCCGCTACCACGCTCTCCGCCTGCGGAAGCGACTCCGGAAGCGACCCTGACACCATCGAGGTCTCCTTCAAACAGTCCACGGACAACGCGATCAAGGTCCCGGACACCTATCTGGCCGACATGAAGAAGCAGTTCGAGAAGGCGAACCCGGGCAAGAAGGTCAAGCTCGTCCCGATCAAGGCCCCCGACTCGGAGTACTACACGAAGCTCCAGCAGATGCTCCGCTCCCCCAAGACCGCCCCGGACCTGGTCTACGAGGACACGTTCGTCATCAATTCGGACATCACCAGCGGATACCTCATGCCCCTGGACCCGTACCTCGAAAAGTGGGAGGACTGGGACCAGTTCGTCGACTCGGCGAAGGCGGCGGCACAGGGGCTGGACGGGAAGACGTACGGCGTCCCGGACGGCACCGACACCCGCGGTCTCTGGTTCGACAAGGGCATCTTCGCGAAGGCCGGACTCCCCGCCGACTGGCAGCCGAAGACCTGGGACGACATCCTCGAAGCGGCCCGCACCATCAAGGAAGAGGTCCCGGACGTCATCCCCCTGAACGTCTACACGGGCAAACCCGCGGGTGAGGCCGCCGCCATGCAGGGCTTCGAAATGCTCCTGTACGGGACGGCCACCGGGGGTAACGAGAACCCCCTCTACGACCCGGCGTCCCAGAAGTGGGTCACGGGAAGCCAGGCCTTCAGGGACTCGCTCCAGTTCGTCGAAACGGTCTTCAAGGAGAAGCTCGGCCCCGACGTCTCGGATGCCCTCGACCCCAACATCGGAACCAGGGTCCGCGGCGAGTTCCTCCCCGAGGGCAAGCTCGGCATCAACCTCGACGGCTCCTGGCTCCCGCAGGACTGGCTGGAGGGCGCCGGCCACGAATGGCCGGAGTGGTCGGAGAAGCTGGGCCTCGCGTACATGCCGACGCAGAAGGGCCAGGCCCCCGGCAAGGTGAGCATGTCGGGCGGCTGGACCTGGTCGATCCCCTCCAAGGCGGCCAACCCCGACCTGGCCTTCGACTTCATCAAGACGATGCAGACGAAGGCGAACGCGCAGAAGTGGTACATCGCCAACTCCGGTATCGCGGTGCGGACGGACGTGGCCGAGGACCCGGAGTACGTGAAGGCGCAGCCAGGCATCAAGTTCTTCACGGACCTGGTCTCCATCACGCACTACCGGCCGGCCTACCCCGCTTACCCGAAGGTCTCGACGGCCATCCAGGAGGCCATGGAGGGCGTGACGACGGGCGACAGCTCGGTCGAGGAGGCGGCGAGCCGCTACGACGAGGAACTGAGGACGGCCACGGACAACCAGGTGATCAAGAAGTGAGCGAGGTGAAAGAGGCGAGCGAGAGGGTGCGTGGGAATGAGCAAGAAATGATCAGCGACTCATGACCGCCGCGTCCCCGCCCGGCCCCGGCGTGGTCAAGACCGCGCCGGGCCCGACCGCCCCACAGCACGGACCCCCGACGCCGCGACACCACCCCACCCTCCGCGCACTCACCCGCGCCCTTCCCGTCTCACCCGCCCTGGTCCTCCTGCTCCTCTTCCTCGTCGGCCCCATCGCGTACTGCGCGTACATCGCCTTCACCGACCTCCAGCTCACGGGTCAGGCCGAGTCGTCGTTCATCGGCTTCGACAACTTCCGCACCGCTTTCCAGGACGAGGCGTTCCTCAATGCTGTGTGGCTCACGCTCGTCTTCACGGTCCTGAGTTCCCTCATCGGCCAGAACACCCTGGGCCTGGCGCTGGCGTCGCTCATGCAGCGCGCGTCAAAGCCGGTCCGTACGGTCGTCGGGGGCATCGTGATCACGGCGTGGGTGCTCCCGGAGGTGGTAGCCGGTTTCCTCCTCTACGCCTTCTTCCGCCGCGAGGGCACGTTGAACGCCATCCTGGACTGGCTGCGTCTCCCGTCCCAGAACTGGCTGTTCACGCTCCCGATCCTGGCGGTGTCGTTCGCGAATGTATGGCGAGGAACGGCCTTCTCGATGCTGGTGTACTCGGCGGCACTGAATGAAATCCCGAAGGAGATCACGGAGGCGGCGGAGGTCGACGGGGCGGGTGGCTGGCGTCGTATGTGGCACATCACGCTTCCGATGATCCGCCGGTCCATCGGTACGAACCTGATGCTCAACACGCTGCAAACGCTGTCGGTGTTCGGCCTGATCTGGGTGATGACGCGGGGCGGCCCCGGCAACCGCAGCCAGACCCTCCCGCTCTTCATGTACGAACAGGCCTTCCAGAAGAGCATGATCGGGTACGGGACGGCTGTGGCGCTGTTGTTGCTGGTGGTCGGTTCGCTGTTCTCGGTCGTCTACATGCGCCTGCTGCGGACGGAGGTCTGACATCCATCATGGCCACCATCACCAAGGCCCCTGCCCCCAAGGTCCCTACGCTCAAGTCCCGCCGCAGCAGCCGTCGTTACGCCGCCGATGCGGGCCTTCTCGTGGTCGCGGCAACGTTCATCCTTCCCCTCGCCTGGGTGCTCCTCTCGTCGGTGGACCCGAACGCCGACCTGAAGGTGAAAGTCCCCGACGGCGTCACCCTGGACAACTTCGACGCGGTCCTGAAGCCGGACATCACGTTCACGCCCCTGCTCAACAGTCTGATCCTGTGCGGCGGGGCGACCTTGCTGACGGTCGTGTGCGCGGCGCTGGCGGCGTATCCGCTGTCGCGGTTCCGGTCCCGCCTCAACCGGCCGTTCCTGCTGACGATTCTCTTCGCGACGAGTCTGCCGATCACGGCGATCATGGTGCCGGTGTATGCGCTGTTCGTTCAGGTGAACCTGATCGACACGATGCAGGGCACGATCTTCTTCTTCACCGCGTCCCAACTGCCGTTCGCCATCTGGCTGATGAAGAACTTCATGGACGGGGTACCGAAGGAGTTGGAGGAGGCGGCCTGGACGGACGGGGCGTCCAGTTTCCAGTCGCTGCTACGGATTGTGCTGCCGCTCATGGGGCCGGGGGTGGCGGTGGTGACCGTCTTCTCGTTCGTGATGATGTGGGGGAACTTCTTTGTGCCGTTCATGCTGCTGCTGAGTCCGGATCAGATGCCGGCTTCGGTGAGCATTAACGACTTCTTCGGGAATCGGGGGACGGTGGTTTATGGGCAGTTGGCGGCGTTCTCGATTATTTATTCGATGCCGGTGATTCTGTTGTATGTGTTGGTGGCGCGGCGGTTGGGTGGGGGGTTTGCTTTGGGTGGGGCGGTTAAGGGGTGACCTCGACTTCCCCGGTGCCGGGCAGTCCGTCATCTACGCCGAGTCCACCGCATCGCCATCGCCGACCAAAAAGACACCTACGTCACAGACACCGCGAAGCCCTCCGCGCCCTCATCCAAGACATCAAGGCAGGAAAGGCCGACCACCTGCTCTGACCATCCTGCTCGTGCCAGCCGGGCCTCCTCCAGCCGCCGTTGGCGAACATAGGCGGTCACCGACTCCCCCACCGCGGCGAACGCCCCGACACCCGCCCTGGCCGCGATCTCACGCATCGGTGTGGGCACACCGCTCTCCTCCTGATGGCCGTTGACAAAGCGGAACACTGCTCCGTATGTTAATCGGAACAAGGTTCCGCTTCGGCGTTGCTGAAGCCGATCACTCCTGCCCGCCTCACCGGCCGTCGGCCACCGGCCACCGGCCACCGGCCACCGGCCGAACGAGACCGGCAGCAGAGGCCATCGAATGGAAAATGGACGGAAACACGCATCATGAGTGAATCGACTTACACAGCCGACACCTTCACCTCACCCACTCCCGTGCTCTCGGTCAGTCCGTTGGTGCTGTCGGCTCCGGACCGAGCCGTGGACCTGGAAGTGCGAGTCTCCGCGCCCGTGACCGGGAGCGACCTGCCGGTCATCCTCCTCTCGCACGGCCACGGCTACTCCAACAACCTCTCCTCACTGAACGGCTACGCGCCCCTCGCCAACTTCTGGGCGGCGCACGGGTTCGTCGTGATCCAGCCCACCCATCTGAGTTCGAGGACGCTGAGCCTGGATCCCGACACCCCCGGGGCACCTCTGCACTGGCGATCACGCGCCGAGGACATGAAGCGCATCCTCGACCAGCTCGACGTGATCGAGGCCGCCGTCCCGCAGCTCCTCGGACGCCTGGACCGAAGCAAGGTCGCCGTAGCCGGGCACTCGATGGGCGGGCACACCGCGAGCCTGCTGCTGGGCGCCCGGCTCACCGATCCGCGCGACGGAACGGAAGTGGATCTGACCGAGCCCCGGATCAAGGCGGGTGTACTGCTTGCCGCGCCCGGCAGAGGCGGCGATGCCGTCACCGAGTTCGTGGCCGAGAATTACTCCTTCTTCTTGACCATGGACTTCTCCGAGATGACGACGCCCGCGCTCGTGGTCGCCGGCGACAAGGACGCCTCTGCCCATCTGACGGTTCGGGGTCCGGAATGGCACACCGATCCGTACGTCCTCTCCCCCGGCCCCAAGTCCCTGCTCACCCTGTTCGACGCGGAGCACGGGCTCGGCGGGGTCGCTGGATACGACGTCGCCGAGACCACGGACGAGAATCCCGAGCGAGTAGCCGCAGTCCAGCGGCTCACCTGGGCCTACCTCCGCAGCGAGCTCTACCCCGGGGATTCCGCTTGGCAGGCGGCGCGTGACGCGCTGACGGCCGGACCCGACCCGCTCGGACGGGTCGAATCCAAGTAAGGCCCACCCACGGCCGGCACCGGCGCCTACTCCTTGCGCCCCGTCGCCGCGACAGTCACACCAAGCCCGATCATCGTGAGTCCACCGACCCCACCGACCGCCGAGAGCCGCCGCGGCGACCGGGCGAACCAGTCCCGCGCCGTGGCCGCGACCAGCCCCCACACACTGTCGGAGACCACCGCGACGACGTTGAAGACGAGACCCAGCAGCAGCATCTGAGCCACAACGTTCCCCTGGCCCCGGTCCACGAACCGCGGCAGCACCGCGGCGAAGAACACAATGGTCTTCGGGTTGGCCACACCGACCGCGAACCCTTCCCACAGCGTGCGCAGGGCCGCCCTGCCCGTGTCCCCCGTCGGTGATCATCCGAGGCATCAGCGACAAGGCCAACGCCGCCAAGTCCGTTGCGGACGCCGGAGGTTCCCAGCCCCGGGCCGCCGCGAACGCGACTGCGGCGGCGGTGGCCGTACTCCGCGAGCTGACCCCGAGGCCGGCCCAGTCTCGCGACGCCGACACCGACACCGGCCCCCGGGAGGGTCCTTTTCGCGGCTCCACGGACGCCCCTTAGTACAGCGGAGACCACCTCGACGTCCGAGGCAGCACTTTCAACGGCCCCTTCACCGCCAAGGTGGTCGACCGACGCCCCGACGCCGACGGCCGGTAGCCCGGCATCAAGGGCTCGGCACGCGCCACACCCACGGCCCCGCCCCTGCGGCAACGGCGACGCTCGCGCCCCGGCCCGCGCCTCACCCCACCTGGACATAGTCCCGAGCCCCCCGCCAAGGCAGAACCGCCCACATCCGAGTCCCGCCCCCAGGCTCCCGAGCCTCCCCGAACCCCCACTCCCCCTCACAAGCCCGCACCACGCACCCCAACACCCGCAACGCCGCCCTCCGCCGCGCATCACAAGCCGCCGCCAGTCGAGGATGCGTGTGCCGTGGATGCCCGTCGTAGAAGATCACCCGCAACGCTCCCTCCCGATAGCGCAGCGACAGATACACCTCGGCCCCAGACGTGAACCGGCAGGCACACGCGGCGAGTTCACCCACCACCTGCACCGCAGCATCCGTGACGCCCTCCATCCCGTGCACCTGAAGGATCGTCCGGGTCGCCGCCCGCGCGATCCGAGGGCTGGTCAGATCGGCGGGAAGCGTGAGGCTGTACGCGAGGGTGTCGGGCGACGGTGACGCACTCTCCACGGTCACGTCGGTGATGACGGAACAGGCCGAAACAGCTGTTGCGGGCATGAGGAACTCCCTTGGGTACACGGTGAATTGGCGGACGGCTGGCGTCTCGACCCGACCGGTGGCCTATCTCCCTGACGCGACCCCACCCCTCCCAGGGAAGGAGAACCTGGGCAGGCTCGCGCGATGCACTTCCGGCAACGTCGGGCCGTAAGCGACTCGTCACCGACTGTAGAGCATGAGAGGAGTACATGTACTACTCCTCATGGAACTCCCCGGTGGACCGATCACGTACCCCGGCGGCAGACTGACCCAGTCAACGGCCGAACGGGAGAGGGCACATGCCGCCGAGGAGCACACCGACGGAGCGCCAACGGCGGCTCGGCGCGGAGTTGCGCAGGATGCGCGTCGCGGCCGGGATGACGACGGAGTACGCCGCCAGCCTGCTGAACGTCCCCCGCACGAACGTCCCCAACATGGAGTCGGGCCGCTCCGGCATCAGCCCCGAACGCGTACGCACCCTCGCGAGCAACTACGGCTGCGCGGACCGGGATCTCATCGAGGGCCTCGCCGCCATGGCCGCTGGGCGCGACAAGGGATGGTGGGAGGCCTACCGGGGCCAACTCCGGGACGCATTCTTGGACATCGCCGAACTGGAGTGGCACGCCAAGAGGCTGCGCATTGCCGTCACTGTGCACCTGCCGGGGCTGCTCCAGACCGAGGAACACGCCCGAGCCGTCTTCGAAGCCGTGATCCCGCCCCTGCCCACAGCAGACGTCGAGGCTCGGGTGGCCCAACGGATCGACCGCCAGCAGGTGCTCGACCGGCCAGAGCCCCCAGCCCTCGACGTGATCCTCCACGAGGCCGCCCTCCGCATGGAGTTCGGCGGACCGGCGGTGGCCCGGCGGCAACTGGAGCACCTGTTGCGCATGTCCGAGCGCGACACCGTGACCGTACGGGTCATCGCGTTCAAGGCGGGCGGCTTCCCCGGTGCCGGGCAGTCCGTCGTCTACGCCGAGTCCACCGTCCCCCGGCTCGACACTGTGGAGCTCGACAGCACCCACGGCCCGGAGTTCATCGACACGGAGACCCAACTGCACAAGTACCGGGCCCAACTCGACGCCGCACAGTCCGTTGCCCTCACCCCCAAAGCCTCGCGCGACTTCATCCGCACGCTCGCCGACGACCTCTAGGAGCACCCGTGCCGGACATCACCTGGGAAGACGCCTTCTGCGGCGAAGGCGCCAACTGCTTCCGCATAGGCACCGACCCAAACAACAACGCCTACATCGCCATCGCCGGCCAGGAAGACACCTACCTCACCGACACCCGCGAAGCGCTCCGCACCCTCATCCGCGACATCAAGGCAGGAAAAGCCGACCACCTGCTCTAAGTGTTCTAAGAGGGCGGCGAATCGCGAGTTGATGCGGTCGTCCAGAACCCGAACCGTTGGGGCAGGCCGCGCCACCGCACCCCAGCGCTACCGCGCCTCATCCGCACCCGATGCACGATCCCGTCACGCCTGCGCAGGACGATGCTGCTGGTGCGTGCTCATACTGGATGGGAGCGGTGTGTCCTCCGGGACGCCGAACACGCCCCCGTTGGCCCAGGTGGAGGCCGCGTGATCTGGCCGATGCTCGCCCCGTCCGTAATCTCCCGGTCCGTGTCCGGGACGGTTCGCTCCACCGTCGGGTGGCTGACCGCCGTACCGGCGGCGCTGCCGGTGATCGGAGGTGCGCTGCGACCCCGTACCCCCCGGCTCTGGCGGACCCCCGGCGGCGTGCAGGTCGAGGTTCGGCGCCTGGGAGGGCCCGGGACGGCTCGTGCGGCACGCGAGGTGGAGGCCGCGCTGCGCGGGGTGCCAGGGGTGAGCCGTGCCGAGGTGAACGGCACGCTCGGCTGCGTGTACGTCGGCTGCGGGCCCGAGACGGACCTGGAGCGCGTCGTCGCCCTGGTCTCCGCCGCGGACGCCGCGGACGCCACGGACGCCGTCGCACCGGAGACGGGCGCTGACGGCGAGAGCGAGCCGGGTGCAGGCGGCGCCGGTGCGCGGCGGACGCCGCGGCCGGTCGGCTTCCCCGGCACGGCGGGGCCGCCGGTCGAGGCGGCCGTTCAGCTCGGTGCGGGCATGGTGGCGGTCGGGGTGGCGTCGGTCGGCAACCTGCTGCGGCTTCGTGGCCTGCCGCCGGTGGTGCTCTCGGCGATCCAGCTCGGGGAGGCAACGCCTCGGCTGCGCGAGGGGATCGCCCGACGGATCGGCGAGACGACGGCGGAGCGTGGCTGGGCCGCGGCGAATCTCCTGGTGACGACGCTGACGTTCCGGCCGCTGGGTGCCACGGTGAGCGCCGTGCTGGCCGGGGCACGGTACGCGGAGGCGCAGGCCCGCCGCAGGACGTGGGGGAACTGGGCGCGCGGGCTGGCCGCGCGCGAGGGGACGTACCGCCATGACGCGGTGTCCGCCCCCGAGCGGCCCGCACCGCTGCCGCCGGGGCCCGGCGAGCGGTACGCCAACGTGGCGGTGCCGGCGTCCCTGGCGGCGTACGGGCTCACCGCGGTCGGCACGCTCAGCCATGACCGGGGGCTGGCGCTGCTGACCGCCGGGACACCGAGAGGCCCGCGGTTCGGCCGGGAGTCCTTCGCCTCCTCGGTATCGCGGACCGTTTCGGACCGAGGGTCGCTCGTGCTGCGCCCGGAGGTACTGCGCCGTCTCGACCGTATCGACACCGTCGTCCTCGACGCCCGGGTGCTGGCCACCGGCGGCTGGACGGTCGAGAGCGTGGTGCGCCTGGGGCCGTCCGGCGAACGGCCGGGCGAGGCGGAGGACGACAGAGAGGACCGCAGACAGGACGGCACAGAGGACGGCACAGAGGAGGGCACAGACGGCGGGGTCCCGGACGACGACGAGATCCACGCGCGGATCCACGAGCTGATCGAGCCGGGCGGGCCGTCGGCGTGGCGGCGCCGGCGCGGCGGCGGAGCCGCGCGGCCGCCGCGGCAGCAGGCGGGCTGGGCGCTGCGGCCGTTCACCGGCGCGGACACCGCCCCGGGCGGCGCCCCGATCTCCGAGGAGACGTCCGCGTCGGCGGCGCGCTGGGCCGAGGAGGGCGCGCAGGTCCTGCTCGTGCTGCGGGAGGGAACGCCAGTCGCCATGGCCGGTCTGGTCCCCCAACTGCATGCGCTGGCCCACCACTTGGTACGCGCGGCGGGTGAGTGCGGCCAGGTGCGGCTGGTGGGCGGACCTCCGGGGCTGCACCGCAGGTTCGGGCTTCCCGCGGCGGTCCCGACCGGGCACCGCCGCACGGCCGCGCTGGTCCGCTCGCTCCAGGCGGAGGGCCACGGTGTCGCCATGGTCTCGGCACGGACCCGGCGCGCGCTGGCCCGTGCGGATCTGGGCATCGGAGTGGTCACCGGTCCGCGCCATGTGCCGTGGGACGCCGATGTCGCCGCTCCGCCCGATGTCGTCCATCTGCTGCTGACCGCTCTGCCGGAGGCCCGGCGGGTCAGCGTGCTGTGCACCCGTCTGGAGGGCGTCGGCGCCCTCGCCGGCTCGGCTCTCGCCCTCCTCGTCCCCCGCCCGGGAGCCTGGGCACGGGCCCGTCTGGTGACCGACGCGGTGACCCTCGCGGGGGTCGTGGCGGGCTTCTGGGCGGGCTGGCGGCTCCGCGGCCGCCCGGCTCCGGCGGCCGTGGAGCGTACGCCGTGGCACTCCATGACGGTACGTCAGGTGATGGCGCGGCTCGGCACCTCCTCCCGCGGGCTGGACGAGACCGAGGCCGCCCGGCGCCGGCAGTTCGAGGGCCGTGACCGGCACGACGGTGCCGTCACGCTGATCGGCAGGTTCGCGGAGGAGTTGGCCAATCCGCTCACGCCCATCCTCGCCATCGGCGGCGGCATCTCGGCGGCGCTCGGCTCCGTGCTGGACGCCATGCTCATCGGCGGGGTCCTGGGCGTGGACGCGCTGGTGGGCGGGGTGCAGCAGCAGAAGGCCGACCATGCGGCGGAGCGACTGGTCGAGGCGACCTCGGTACGGGTACGGGTGCGCCGCGCGGACCGGGCCGAGGCGGTCGACGCGGCCGCCGAGCACCTGGTGCCCGGCGATGTGGTCGAGTTGCGGGCCGGTGACGCGGTCCCGGCCGACTGCAGGGCGGTGCGGGCGACGGGCCTGGAGGCCGACGAGTCCAGTCTCACCGGCGAGTCGCAGACGGTCGTGAAGACCGCCGCACCGACCGCGGCGCGGGCCGTCGCGGACCGCACCTCCATGCTCTACCAGGGGACGACGGTGGCGGCCGGTCACGCACTCGCCGTGGTCGTCGCCACCGGGACCGCCACCGAGGCGGGCAGCGCCGCGGAGGTGGGTCCCCTGGAAGGGCCGCCGGAGAGCGGTGTGGAGCGGCGGCTGAAGGCCCTGGGCCGTTGGTTCCTGCCACTGTCCGTCGCCGCGGGAGTCGCCCTCTTCGCTGTCGACCTGCTGCGCAGGCGGCCCCTGGGCGCCGCCCTGGGGTCAGCGGTCAGCCTGTGCGTCGCCGCGGTGCCCGAGGGGCTGCCCTTCGTCGCGACGGTCGCGGAGCTGGCCGCGGCCCGTCGGCTGTCCACCCGGGACACCCTCGTACGCGGTGCCTCCACCATCGAGGCGCTGGGGCGCACCGATGTGCTGTGCTTCGACAAGACCGGCACGCTCACCGAGGGCAGGATCAGCCTCCAGCAGGTGTCCGACGGGCTGGAGCGCCGTCCGCCCGACCGGCTCACCCCGGCGTTGCGCCGGGTCGTCGCCACGGCGGCCCTGGCGGGTCCGACGGAGGCGGCCGCGACGCTCGCACACCCCACCGACCGTGCCATCGCGGCCGGGGCCGAGTTGCTCGGGGCCGCCCCCGCCCGGGCCGCCGGGCTCATGTCAGATACCTGGGACCGGCTGGCGGAGCTTCCGTTCGAGCCCGGGCGCGGCTACCACGCCGTGCTGGGGCGCACCGATTCCCAGGCGCGGATCGTCGTCAAGGGCGCACCGGAGGTCGTACTGGCCCGCTGCGACCGGGTCCGCCGGGACGGCGGCAGCGAGCCCTTCGACGACCGGCTGCGGGAGGAGACCGAGGCGGAGATCGACCGGCTGGCCCGGCGGGGCCTGCGGGTCCTCGCGGTCGCCGAGCACGTCCTGCCGCCGGACGCGCCGCAGGACAGCGCCGCGCTCGCCGGCCTTGCGGATCTCAGCGAGGAGGGCCTCGACGGGTTGTGTCTGCTGGGCCTGCTGGGACTCGCGGACCCGGTGCGGGCCACGGCGGCCGAGAGCGTGAACCGGCTGGCCAGGGCCGGGGTACGGATCGTGATGGTCACCGGGGACCATCCGAGCACTGCCTCCGCGATCGCCAGGGAGCTGCGGCCCGATGAGGAACCGCGGTTGATGACCGGGACGGAGCTGGACTCCCTCGACGACGCCGCGCTCGCGGGAACGCTGCCGGACATCACGGTGTTCGCCCGGGTCACCCCGGCGCACAAGGTCCGTATCGTCACCGCCCTGCGTGCGGCCGGCCGGATCGTCGCCGTCACCGGCGACGGCGCCAACGACGCCCCCGCCATCCGGATCGCCGACGTCGGCATCGCCCTCGGGTCCCGGGCGACCCCGGCGGCCCGGTCGGCCGCCGACGTGGTGGTCACCGACGATCGCATCGAGACCATCGTGGACGCCATCGTCGAGGGGCGGGCCATGTGGGCCTCGGTGCGCAAGGCGCTGGGCATCCTGCTCGGCGGCAACCTCGGGGAGATCGTCTTCACCCTGGCGACCAGTCTGCTCACCGGGCGCAGTGCGCTGAACGCACGCCAGCTCCTGCTGGTCAACCTGCTCACGGACATGCTGCCCGCCATGGCCATCGCCGCCCGGCCTCCGGCCGACCACCCCGACAAGCTCCTGGCGGAGGGGCCCGAGGCCTCGCTGGGTACGGCCCTCATCCGCCACATCCGGCTGCGTGCCGCGGTCACCACGGCGGCGGCCGCCGGCGCCTGGGTGGTCGCCCGGGCAACCGGAACCCGGGGCCGCGCCGACACCGTCGCCCTGGTCGCACTCGTGGCCTCCCAGCTGCTCCAGACGATGGCCGACGCGGGCCGCGATCCGGTGGTCGCCGCGGCCGTGGTGGGGTCCCTGGTGGTGCTGGGCGTGGTGGTGGCCGTGCCGGGGCTCAGCCACTTCTTCGGCAGTCGGCCCCTGGGCCCCGTTGGCTGGACGATCGCTCTGACGTCGGCGGCCGGGTCCGTTCTGCTGCCCGCCGTGGTGCAGCGCGCCGCCGGTGGTGTCGCGCCGGCGGCCCGGGCGGAGGGGCGCTCCGCACTGGCAAGGGAAAGTTCACCCGCAGGCCATTCCGGTGCCGCCTCCCAGAGGCTGTGAAAGCGGACAAAGGTTCGGTACCCGACGCTCCGCACACGAAAGGCGGCCGACCATGCCGCACATCCTCGCCACGATTCTGACCCAGGTGGCGGTCGCCCTGCTCGAGGCCGCTCTGATTCGCCTGTCCATCCAGCTCTGGAAGGCGTTCGCCGACAGCGGGCGTCCGGTGGCCGCTCACGCCTGACCTGGCCACCTCACACCGCAGTTACCATTTCGTCGCTTTTGTGCGTTTATCGATGTCCAGGGATGGAAGGCGCTACGAGGAAGGCCTCACGCTCCCCAGCATGGGAGGACGGAGATGACTTCCCCGAATACGCAGCAGTCCCCGCAAGATCAACCACCGACCCAGGGCTTGACGCCCCAAACCGAGACGACCCGATCCGAAGCCGGACAGGCCGCCCCCGCGACCGGACCGGCGGAGCAGACACCGCCTGAGCAGGCAACCGCGGAGCGCCGCGACGAAGAGGCGCGCGGTCAGGAGAAGCCGACGGGCGGCAAGGTGGTGCACATGCACACCGCGCACCCGCGGGTTCCCATTCCCTACGTGACCCCGGGCGACATGTTCACGGGCGCCCGCGCCGGCGCCCGCGCAGCCACTTCGCTGCTGCCCTCGCCCCGCAAGCTGGCCTACTACGGCCTCCTGGGCGGCATGGCCGTGGCCGGAGCCGTCGAGTGGCCGATCGCGGTCGCCATCGGCGCCGCCACCGAAGTGATCACCCGCGAGGAGGCGGCACGCAGGCGCGCCGCCGAGGGAGAGGCGGGGCAGCGCCCGCAGGCCGCCACCGAGCCCTCCGCCCGGACGACGGAGTCCGCCAGGTCCGCGCAAGCAGCGACGGCCTGACACACCTGACGCATTCGCCGCGCGACGCCCGGACGAAGCATCGCGCGATGTGATCCCCGGCCCACGGCCACGATGAGCACGTACGTACCGAGCGTGCTTCCCTCGCTTTCCACCACGGTGGCGAGCGCGGCGCCCCTGCCCCGTGCCCCCGGCATCACTCCGGGAGCACCCCCGCCCGGAACCGCTCCACCCCCACCACATGCCGCACCCGAGCCGGCTCGATCAGCAGCATCACCCGCCGCTCGCCCGAAATCAGCCACGGATACCGGTCCTCGCCGATGTACTTCCGCGCCAGCCGGTCCATCGCCCGCTCCGCCGCTTCCCCCTCGACGAACCGCACGACCCGTCCCCGGATCTCCACCCGGTCGTACGGGTTCTCAGGGTCGTGGTGCGACAGGGAAACGTTCGGATTGCGCCGCGTGTTTTCCTCCTTCACGCGGCCGATCGACGTGTTGACCATGACGTACTCGCCTTCGACGTCCGCTTCGATGTCCGCCCACATGGGCGAAACCTGCGGCGCCCCGTCCGCGCCCACGGTCGCCAGATGCCAGAAGTTCGGCGCCAGCAGCCGCTCACGAATATGCCCATCGATACTGCTCAAGGCGCTTGCCACCTTCGCTCCACTCTCCCGACCCACCCATACGAGCCATTCGCCCGCCATCCTCACCCCCGCGACGAACCCCCACCAGCTGATCTTCAGCCACCCCGAACAGACCCCGAACAGGCCTCGGACGGACATCCGAAACCGTAGATTCCCACAATCCGTGATCCTGGCCGAACAGAACGTAGTCACCGCGCCGCCGCACCCATACGTTGTGCGCGTGCACCAGCCGCCGGCCCATCAGCCCAACCCATCCACCCCGCCCCCGCCGCCCTTCAACGCCCCGGCCGCCCGCAAACTCCGCGACGCGCTCGGCATGGGGCCCGAACACGTCGCGTACGGCATGCGGACCTCCTTCGGACTGCCCTACGTGACACCCGACCTGGTCACCGCCTGGGAACGAGGAACAGCCGCTCCGAGCAACCCCGAACTCACCGCGCTCGCGGGCGTGTTGTGGTGCTCGCCCGGTGAACTCATCGGCGCCCCACGGACGTTGCGCGAGCACCGGATCGCGCGGAACCTCGCCGCGGAGGACGTGGCGCGAGCCGTGGGACTGGAACTCCTCGCGTACGTACGGATGGAGGAGGCCGGCGAATGGCGCGGCAACGATCGGCAGTCCTCTGCGCTCGCCGCGGTGCTCGACCTCTCGCTGCCGGACCTGGTCGCGGTCACCGGCCGCGAGACGAAGCTGGCTGAGATGCTGCGCAGCGCGGTGACGACGCGCTGGCAGGCGTACGTCCGTCCGATGGGCAAGCTGCTGCCGCTGCACCGACGTCTCGTGGGCCATGTGCTGCGGGCGCTGCACACCGAGTACCAGGGGCAGATGGTGGCCACGCTCAGCTGGAGCGGCGGTCCGGCCACCGCCCGGTCCGGCGACGCGGGGCAGGAATTCCTGGACCGGATCGTCGACCGCTTCTGGTCGGAGGTCCAGCGCAACGGCAGCTGAGCGCTCCGCTGGAAGAACGGTGATGCCGTGTCGATATGCGCCTCCGCCGCGTGCGCGGGCCGGTGGGGGCTAGTCACGCCCCGCGGCGGAGCCGCATATGTCACAGCCCCGCGCCCCTTGCAGGGCGCGGTACCGCACCGAACTTGACCAAGGCCGCTCAGCCGCCGACTCAGTTACCGGCACCCACCGGCACCCACTGACAGCTGCTTCCAGAACCTCCTAGAAGACCGACTCCGCCTCGTCCATCCGATCCTTCGGCACCGTCTTCAGCTCGGTGACCGCCTCCGCCAGCGGCACCATCACCACATCCGTGCCGCGCAGCGCCGTCATCCTGCCGAAGTCACTCCGGTGCGCGGCCTCCACCGCATGCCATCCGAACCGCGTCGCCAGCACGCGGTCGTACGCCGTCGGCGTGCCGCCGCGCTGGATGTGGCCGAGAATGACCGGCTTGGCCTCCTTGCCGAGGCGGCGCTCCAGCTCGTACGCCAGTGCCGTGCCGATGCCCGGGAACCGCTCGTGGCCGAACTGGTCGATCTCGCCGTGGCCGTAGTCCATGGAGCCCTCGGCGGGGTGGGCGCCCTCGGCTACGCAGATGACGGCGAACTTCTTACCGCGGGAGAAACGCTCCTCGACCATCTTGACCAGGTCGGCCGGGTCGAAGGGGCGTTCGGGCAGGCAGATGCCGTGGGCGCCGGCGGCCATGCCGGACTCCAGGGCGATCCAGCCGGCGTGGCGGCCCATGACCTCGACCACCATCACGCGCTGGTGGGACTCGGCCGTGGTCTTGAGGCGGTCCATCGCCTCCGTCGCGACACCCACAGCGGTGTCGAAGCCGAACGTCCGGTCCGTGGACGAGATGTCGTTGTCGATCGTCTTGGGTACGCCGACCACCGGCAGGCCCGCGTCCGCCAGCATCTTGGCGGCCGTCAGCGTGCCCTCGCCGCCGATCGGGATCAGCACGTCGATGCCGAACTCACGGGCCATGTCCTGCGCGTTCTCGCAGGCCTCCCGGAGCCGGTCGCGCTGGAGGCGGGAGGAGCCGAGGATGGTGCCGCCGCGGGCGAGGATGCCACTGACGTCGTCCAGGTCGAGGGAGCGGTAGCGGCCTTCGAGCAGTCCCGCGTAACCGTCCTCGAAACCGATGACCTCGTCGCCGTAGTGGGTGACGGCGCGGTGCACGACCGACCGGATCACTGCGTTCAGGCCAGGGCAGTCGCCGCCTGCGGTGAGAACTCCGATACGCATCGTGCTGTGTCTCCTGCTCGCTGTTGGTACGTGAGAGCCAGTCCGATTGTTTCACGGGCCACCACGGCCCGCTGTCGTCGCCTCCGCAGCCCCGCTGTCGTCGCCCTCCCGGCTCCGCTTCCGGCCTCCGTGAACACGCTTCCCCGGCGCTGTGACGGGCGCCCTATCCACGCCCGGAGGTATTGTCAAGTGGGCACCGCCAACGATAACGGCTGCCCTTTTACGGATATCCGGTGTCGAAGGAATACGGATATCCGATGTCGGAGGAAACGGAGAGCACCGCGTGACGCGCAGCGTGTACGTGACCGGGATCGACCGGGGCGACGGCCGCCAGGTCATCGAGCTGGGGGTCATGGAGCTCCTGACCCGCCAGGTCGACCGGGTGGGGGTGTTCCGCCCCCTCGTCCACGACGGGCCCGACCGACTCTTCGAGCTACTGCGGGCCCGCTACCGGCTGGTGCAGGACCCGGCGACGGTCTACGGCATGGACTACCACGAGGCGTCCGCGCTCCAGGCCGAGCAGGGGGGCGACGAGCTGGTCTCGCAGCTCGTCGACCGCTTCCACAAGGTGGCCCGCGACTACGACGTGGTCCTCGTCCTCGGCACCGACTACGCCGACACGCAGTTCCCGGACGAGCTGGCGCTCAACGCCCGGCTGGCGAATGAGTTCGGCGCCTCCGTGATCCCGGTCGTGGGCGGCCGCGATCAGACCTCGGAGTCGGTGCTCGCGGAGACCCGCAACGCGTTCCGCGCGTACGACGGGCTCGGCTGCGACGTGCTCACCATGGTCGTGAACCGGGTCGCGCCCGCCGACCGCGCGGAGATACACGAGCGGCTCGACAACCTTCTGCCGGTGCCCTGTTACGTGCTGCCGGACGAGCCCGCGCTGTCCGCACCGACGGTCGCCCAGATCACCGGCGCGCTCGGCGGCAAGGTGCTCCTCGGCGACGACTCGGGGCTCGCCCGTGACGCGCTGAACTTCGTCTTCGGCGGCGCCATGCTGCCGAACTTCCTGGGCGCCCTGACCCCGGGCTGCCTGGTGGTCACCCCCGGGGACCGCGCCGACCTCGTCGTGGGCGCCCTCGCCGCGCACAGCGCCGGCACCCCGCCCATCGCGGGCGTCCTGCTCACCCTGAACGAGCGCCCCAGCGACGAGGTCCTCACGCTCGCCGCTCGCCTCGCCCCCGGCACCCCGGTGGTGGCGGTCGAATCCACCTCCTTCCTCACGGCGTCCGAACTGTTCGGCATGGAAGGCAAGTTGAACGCCGCGACGCCCCGCAAGGCGGAGACGGCCCTGGGTCTGTTCGAGCGGCACGTGGACACGAGCGATCTGCGCAAGCGCGTCTCGGCGCCCAGCAGCGGCCGTCTCACGCCGATGATGTTCGAGCACAAGCTCCTGGAGCAGGCCCGCTCCGACAAGCGTCGCGTCGTGCTGCCCGAAGGCACCGAGGCCCGCGTCCTGCACGCCGCCGAGGTGCTGCTGCGGCGCGGCGTCTGCGACCTCACGCTGCTCGGCCCGGTCGACCTGATCCGCAAGAAGGCCGCCGACCTGGGCATCGATCTCGACGGTGCCCAGCTGATCGACCCGGGGACCTCCGAGCTGCGCGAACGTTTCGCCGAGAAGTACGCCGAGTTCCGGGCCCACAAGGGCGTATCCGTCGAGCTCGCGTACGACGTCGTGTCGGACGTGAACTACTTCGGCACCCTGATGGTCCAGGAGGGTCTCGCCGACGGCATGGTGTCCGGGTCCGTGCACTCCACGGCGGCCACCATCCGCCCGGCCTTCGAGATCATCAAGACCAAGCCGGACGCGAAGATCGTCAGCTCGGTCTTCTTCATGTGCCTGGCCGACAAGGTCCTGGTGTACGGCGACTGCGCGGTCAACCCCGACCCGAACGCCGAGCAGTTGGCCGACATCGCCATCCAGTCCGCCGCCACGGCCGAGCAGTTCGGTGTCGAGCCGCGGATCGCGATGCTCTCGTACTCGACCGGTACGTCGGGTTCGGGTGCGGACGTCGACAAGGTGCGCGCGGCCACCGAGCTGGTGCGCGCGCGCCGCGACGACCTGAGGATCGAGGGCCCGATCCAGTACGACGCCGCTGTCGAGCCGTCCGTCGCGGCCACCAAGCTGCCGGGGTCGGAGGTCGCCGGGCAGGCGTCCGTGCTGATCTTCCCGGACCTCAACACCGGCAACAACACGTACAAGGCCGTGCAGCGTTCGGCCGGCGCGATCGCCGTCGGGCCGGTCCTCCAAGGGCTGCGCAAGCCGGTCAACGACCTGTCCCGCGGCGCGTTGGTCGGAGACATCGTCAACACGGTCGCCATCACGGCGATCCAGGCCCAGACCTCCGTTCCGACTCCGCCCCAGGCCCCGACCGAGAAGGCTTCCGTCCAGTGAGTTCCCACCCGTCGCCCACCGCCGCCCTACCCGACCGGCTGCGCTCGGCCCCCCTTCCTTCTCGCGTCCTCGTCCTCAACTCCGGCTCCTCGTCGGTGAAGTACCAGCTGCTCGACATGCGCGACAGCAGCCGGCTGGCCGTGGGCCTCGTCGAGCGCATCGGCGAGGAGAGCTCCCGGCTGAAGCACACGCCGTTGGCGGCGAACGGTGGCGAGTCCCGGGAGACGGCAGGCCGGATCGCCGACCACGAGGCCGCCCTGAAGGCCGTCGCCGAGGAGCTGGCCAAGGACGGGCTCGGCCTGGACTCCCCCGAACTGGCCGCGATCGGCCACCGCGTCGTCCACGGCGGGCAGTCCTTCACCGACCCGACGGTCATCGACGACTCCGTCCTCGACGAGATCGAGCGCCTCATCCCCGTGGCGCCCCTGCACAACCCGGCCAACCTCACCGGCATCCGCACCGCCCAGGCCCTGCGCCCCGACCTCCCCCAGGTCGCCGTCTTCGACACCGCCTTCCACACGACGATGCCGGAGTCCGCCGCCCGCTACGCGATCGACGTGAAGACCGCCGACGAGCACCGCATCCGGCGCTACGGCTTCCACGGCACCTCGCACGCGTACGTGTCCCGAGAGACCGCCCGTCTCCTCGGCAAGGCACCGGACGACGTGAACGTCATCGTGCTGCACCTCGGCAACGGGGCGTCGGCGTCGGCCGTGCGGGGCGGCCGGTGCGTGGACACCTCCATGGGACTGACGCCTTTGGAGGGGCTCGTGATGGGTACGCGCTCCGGAGACATGGATCCCGCGGTCATCTTCCATTTGATGCGTGTTGGCGGGATGTCCACGGACGACATCGACACTCTGCTCAACAAGAAGAGCGGCCTGATCGGCCTGTGCGGCGACAACGACATGCGGGAGATCCGCCGCCGGATCGACGAAGGCGCCGAGGACGCCGCACCGGCGCAGCTCGCATTCGACATCTACATACACCGACTGAAGAAGTACATCGGCGCCTACTACGCGGTGCTCGGCCGGGTGGACGCGGTCGTCTTCACGGCGGGAGTCGGGGAGAACGCGGCCCCGGTGCGCGAGGCGGCGGTCGCGGGCCTCGACGCGCTGGGCCTGGCGGTCGACGGCGAGCGGAACGCCGTACGGTCCGACGAGCCGCGCCTGGTCTCGCCCGAGGGAGCGCGGGTCGCGGTGGCCGTCGTGCCGACCGACGAGGAACTGGAGATCGCCAACCAGACCTACGCACTCGTGAGGAACAGCAACGGGAACGGGAACACGAACGGGCAAGCCCGAGGCGCCGGCCAGGGCCACGCCTGAGCGCGTACCCGCCCATTTGTATCTTCCACCAGACGGAATATTCCGTAGCGAAACAAACCGATAGGATCGCCCCATGCGCCGTTCCAAAATCGTCTGCACTCTGGGCCCAGCCGTCGACTCCCACGAACAGCTTCTCCTGCTGATCGAGGCCGGCATGAACGTGGCCCGCTTCAACTTCAGCCACGGCTCGCACGCCGAGCACCAGGGGCGATACGACCGTGTCCGGGCCGCCGCCCAGGAGACCGGCCGCGCCATCGGCGTGCTCGCCGACCTGCAGGGCCCGAAGATCCGCCTCGAGACCTTCGCGGAGGGTCCGGTGGAGCTTGAGCGCGGTGACGAGTTCACCATCACGACCGAGGACGTCCCGGGCGACAAGTCGATCTGCGGCACGACCTACAAGGGTCTGCCCGGCGACGTCTCCATGGGCGACCAGATCCTGATCAACGACGGCAACGTCGAGCTGCGCGTCACCGAGGTCGAGGGCTCCCGGGTCAAGACGGTCGTCATCGAGGGCGGCGTGATCTCGGACCACAAGGGCATCAACCTGCCCGGCGCGGCCGTGAACGTACCGGCGCTGTCCGAGAAGGACATCGACGATCTGCGCTTCGCCCTGAAGATGGGCTGCGACCTGGTGGCGCTGTCCTTCGTGCGCGACGCCCACGACGTGAACGACGTGCACAAGATCATGGACGAGGAGGGCCGCCGGGTCCCCGTCATCGCCAAGGTGGAGAAGCCGCAGGCGGTGGCGAACATGGAGGCCGTGATCGCGGCCTTCGACGGCGTGATGGTGGCGCGCGGCGACCTCGCCGTCGAGTACCCCCTCGAGAAGGTCCCGATGGTGCAGAAGCGCCTCGTGGAGCTGTGCCGGCGCAACGCCAAGCCGGTGATCGTCGCGACCCAGATGATGGAGTCGATGATCACCAACTCCCGTCCCACGCGCGCCGAGGCGTCCGACGTGGCCAACGCGATCCTGGACGGCGCGGACGCGGTCATGCTGTCGGCCGAGTCCAGCGTGGGCGCGTACCCGATCGAGACCGTGAAGACGATGTCGAAGATCGTCGTCGCGGCCGAGGAGGAACTGCTCTCCAAGGGCCTGCAGCCGCTCGTGCCGGGCAAGAAGCCGCGTACGCAGGGTGGTTCGGTGGCTCGTGCCGCGTGCGAGATCGCGGACTTCCTGGGCGGCAAGGGCCTGGTGGCCTTCACCAAGTCCGGTGACACCGCCCGCCGGCTGTCCCGCTACCGCGCCGCCCAGCCGATCGTGGCCTTCACCACGGAGGAGAGCACGCGCAACCAGCTGACGCTGAGCTGGGGCGTCGAGTCCCACCTGGTGCCGTTCGTGAACAGCACCGACGAGATGGTGAGTCTGGTCGACTCCGAGATCGCCAAGCTCAACCGGTTCAACGACGGCGACCTCATGATCATCACCGCCGGCTCGCCTCCCGGCGTCGCCGGCACCACCAACATGGTCCGGGTGCACCACCTGGGCGGTTGATCCGCCCCCGTACGCCGCTGAGGGCGCCTCCTGCGTGCAGCAGGGGGCGCCCTCAGCGTTGTGCGGCTCCCGGAACAGCCTTGGGGGACTATCCGAGGGGGGGGACTATCCGAGCGGCGTGCTGTACTGGCGCATCCCGGGGATGGTCAGCGTCCCGCCGAACTGAGCGGCCTGAACGACCTTCACCTTGGTGAAGTAGATCAGCGGGATGTTCAGCGGCGGTGGGTGCTCGGGGTCGAACGTGATCGGGACCAGGCCGAGCAGGTTGCCGGAGATGCTCTCCGTGTACATGACGGTCTTACCGTCACGGATGGTGGACGTCGATCCCTTGGCCCCCTGCACGTGGTACTTCACCCCGGCATCCTTGTCGTCGACGATCTGGTGCAGATCACCGATGTCGGTGCCGTCGGAGATCACGTACTTCAGGACCTCCTTGACCGTGCCGTTGGCGGTCTTCACCTTGACGATGCCCTGGTAGTCGGCGCCCTTGAGCAGCAGCGAGCTGGCCTCCAGCTGCCAGGGCTCGTCGGCCAGGGCCGGGATGCCCTGCTCGAGTCCGCCCTCGTCGTCGGTGGCGGCCGGGCAGTTCTCCGGGGCCGTGGTGGAGCTCGCGGACGGGCTGGGCGACGGGGACGCGGTGGCCTCGTCGGCTGCCTCCTCCGCCTTCTCCGTGGTGTCCTCGGCTGCCTCGGATGCCGCGTCGGTCACGTCCTTGGCCTTGTCGGCCGTGTCGGCCGTGTCCTCGACCGTTTCCTTGGCCGTGTCCTCAGGCTTGTCGGCGGGCTCCTCGGCCGCCGGGGTCGACGCGGAGGGAGTCGGGGTGGGGGTCGCCGTCTCCTCCTCGTCGGGCGTGAAGATGTCCTTGATCGCCTCGCCGATACCCAGCGGGTCGAGCGGGTTCTTCGACTCGGACTCCGACGGGGACGGCGTTGGTGACGGTGTCGGTTCGGCGTTCTCGGCCGGCGCCTTGGACTCGGAGGCGGACGGCGTCGGTTCGGGCTTGTCGTCGGAACCTGAATCCGACGAAGAGCCGCTGCCCGACGAGCCGTTGCCCGCGGAGTTGTCGCCGGAAGAGCCGGAAGAGTCGCCGCCCGAGGAGCCCTGCTCCTCCTTGTCGTCGGACGCGGCACCGCTCGTGGAGGCGGAGGGCGACGGCGAGGCCGACGCGTCCTTGTCCTCCTCCGCGTCCTCCATCGCGGCGACGCAGTCCTTGTACTCGTCGACGGTCAGGTTGTTCGCCAGTGGCTTGTCGTCGGCCCGGGCGAGCGTCGATGTGAACCCCATGCCCATGATGAGCGCGGTCGGCATCGACGCGATGGCTATCGCCTTGCCCGCGGGCATTTGCAACCTGGTGAACAACGGCTTCTTGGGGGCTGCGTGCCGCGGCCCGGTTCTCTCACGGGTCTCACCCGCGGAGCCCGCGTGTCGCACCTCGTCAGCCGGCACTGTGCCTCCCGTTCGCCCCGTTCGTCGGGCTCGTTCCTGACAGATCGTTCGGCTCGTTCGCCCCGTTGGCCGCTACGGCCTCCGGAGCGTCTCCCTTGTCCGTACGGTCCGTCTCGGCCGGGCGCGCGTCGGGTTCCTCGCCCGGCACCCAGGCCACGGCCATGCCGCCGCCCACCAGGGCGAACAGGAAGCCGATGAAGAAGCCTCCGAAGTTGGATACCGGGAGCGACACCAGCCCCAGCAGGATCGACGCGACACCGGCGAAGGTCCGGATGTGCTTCTGGTACCAGAGGCTGATTCCGAGAACGCCCAGGAGCACACCGATGATGAGAGAACCGGCACCCGCGGTCGTCGCCATGGCCAGCGTGAGATGCCCGATCTGGAGATTCGCGTACGGGAGGTACGCGATCGGGAATCCGCCGAGCAGGATGAACAGGCCGGCCCAGAACGGCCGGCCACCCCGCCAGGCATGGAACCGCAGCCGCCAGTAGGTGAATTGACCGCGTGCGGCGGGAGTCTCGGCAGGAGTCTCGGCGCTCATGGAAAACAGCTCCCTGGAACGGCGTTGCTGTGAGAGTGGTTCACGTACTACGAGAAGGGACGGGTGGGCGAGGCAGCACAGGCCCCCTCACCCACCCACGGAGTGCCTAGTAGCACTCCTTGACACCCCTGGAAAGCGACATCTTCAGGCCGCTGAGCTTGAAGGTGCCGGCGGTGGTCGCCCACGCCGTCTGCTTCACGTCCGTCAGCGTGGCCGTCTCGGCCTGCTGGGCGAACCCGTACGGGTTGGACTGCTCCTTGCCGCCCTTGATGCCCGGACCGGGACCGTCCTTCAGGTCCCCGGCGGCCACACCGATGTTGATGTTCTTGAACTCGGCGTCGGCTTGGAGATCCTCGACATCGATATAGAGGTTCTCGGCCTTGACCGGGGTGTCACCGCCGCCCGCCTTCAGCGTCAGGCTGACGGAGCCGAGCAGCGGGATGTCCGGGGTGACCACGGACTGACACATGTTCTTGAGCGTCGCGGACTTGAACGCCGACACCGCGACCGGGTGCGCCGTCTTCTCGCCCTTGAGCGTGTAACCCGAATCAATGGCTCCGTACTGCGAGAAGCCAACACCATCAAGCCGGTCCACCGTCACCTTGAACGACTGACCGGAAACACTGAACGACGCGGCGAGAGCACCCTGAGCCAGGGCGACACCTATCGCGGCGGTCGCGGCCACGCTGGGCACCATGACAACCGCGAATCGCTTCCATCTGGTCCCGCCACGCACCTGGGACTCCATATTTCCTCCTTCTCGGACGTACATCTCCGGCCCTGGCTGCCTCCAGAAGGCGGCTCAGCCGGGCAGGGATGGGAGAAGTGCTACGTCCTCGGGAAGGAGAGCGCAGGTACTCGGAGGCACGTACTGCGACCGAAACACCGGCGATCACCCCCGAGCGACAACCTCTGGTCGCGCCTGACGCACATCACGCACAACCTGCCGGACAGGCTCCACCGAACGGCGGAGACCCCCCTGTCCAGGAACCGGCGCCACTGCCGCCGGCTCCTACTCGGTGGGGACCCAGGAAATCCCTTGACCCGATTGGCTGTCGGGGTGGGGGAATGGACCGAGCGTCGCCGATCGTGGTGCATTCTCGCGTCCCCCGCAAGGGGGTTCGTTACTGGCTAGTAACGGGCGGATAACCGAACAACGACCCGCCGGTATCGGCCAGCAACTCTGGGTGTCCCCAAGGGCGGTGACAAAGTGATCGAACTTTGGACGGAAACCGACAGATCACCAGCCCTGACTTACTCCAAGTAACAGCGGCCGCGTTTACCAAGATTTGGTAAAACGCGGCCGCAGTGTCGCTCTGTCGCCAAATCTTTCACTCCAGCACCACAGGCACCGGGCGTTTAGCGACTGGTCAGAACAGGGCCCGGCCCAGCGCCCTACGCGCCGCCGTCACGCGCGGGTCGTCCGCGCCCACCACCTCGAACAGCTCCAGCAGCCGCACGCGCGCCGCGTCCCGGTCGTCACCCGCCGTACGCGCCACGGTGTCGACAAGCCGCCCGAAGGCGTCCTCGACGTGACCGCCCACCAGATCCAGGTCGGCCGCCGCGATCTGTGCCTGTACGTCACCGGGCTTGTCGGCGGCCTCCTTGCGCACCTGCTGCGGATCGGCGCCCTGCACGCGGTGGAGCAACTCGGCCTGGGCGAGGCCCAGTTTGGCCTCCGTATTGCCCGGGTCGTCGCTCAGCACGTTCTTGTACGCCTGCACCGCGCCGCCGAAGTCGCCCGCGTCCAGGGCCTGTACGGCGGCTTCGAGCAGCGCGTCGTACGGACCGGCCGGCACCTCGGGAGCGGCCGGGGCCTCGCCCGGCTGCGCGTCGGCGTCGACAGTCAGGCCGGTGAGACCGAAGCGCTCCTCGGCGACCTGGATGAGCTGATCCAGGGTGCCCCGGATCTGCGCCTCGGGGGCGGCGCCCTGAAAGAGCGGCAGGGCCTGCCCGGCCACCACCGCGAAGACGGCCGGAATCCCCTGGATCCCGAACTGCTGCATCAGCATCTGATTCGCGTCGACATCGATCTTGGCGAGGACGAACCGGCCGTTGTACTCGGCGGCGAGCCGCTCCAGGAGCGGGCTCAGCTGCTTGCACGGCTCGCACCACTCGGCCCAGAAGTCGATGACGACGGGCACCTCGGTGGAGCGCTGCAGGACATCCTGCTCAAAACCCGCTTCGTCGACATCGATGACGAGGCTCGCTGAGGACACCCCGGAGCCGGCGTCTCCTCCTTCACCCCGCCTCGCCGCTTCGGCGCGCGCCTGCTCCGCCTTCGCCTTGGCCTCCTGGGCCGCCTTCACCGCGGCGAGGTCGACGACTCCGCTCATGGACATGTTCCGTGGCTGCATGCGTCTATCCTCCCCCCTCCGCGCCCCACTGTGAAAAGCGTTGTGAAAGCCGGGTCCGCTACGTGTCTCGGCGCCGGGTCCCCACCTGGCGCCCGCGTGGTCGTCGCGCACGAACGCGCTTCCGCTACGGGTCGTAGCGTAACTGTCCTGCGATGCCCACGGGACCCGTACTCCGGTGATCTCCCTCACGACTCCGTACAACGGCCGGATATGGTCGCTGACATGCAGAGTCGCAGTTCCGGCCAGCGCACCGGGCGTCCACGCAGCGCCGCGGCGGACGCCGCGATCCTGGAGGCGACACGATCGGCCCTGGTCGAACTGGGCTGGTCCAGGCTGACGTTGGGGGACGTGGCGACGCGGGCCGGGGTGGCGAAGACGACTCTCTACCGCCGCTGGGCGGGCAAGAACGAGCTCGTGGTGGACGCGGTGGCGGCACTCTTCGACGAACTGGAGCTGCCCGACCGGGGCAGCCTGGCCGCGGACATAGAGGGTGTGGTGCTGCAGTTCGCGACGATCCTGAGCCGCCCGGAGACGAAGACCGCGCTGATGGCGGTGGTGGCCGAGGGCACCCGCGACGAGCCACTGCGCGAACGCATCCGCACCTCCATCGTCGACCGCCAGAAACGGCTCGTCCTGGCGGGCCGCGCCCGCGCGACGGCCCGCGGCGAGCTCCCTCCGCAGCCCGACCCCGAAGCGGCCGCCCGCGCCGCGGACCTGATCTTCGACGTGGTGGCCGGCGCGGTGGTGCACCGCACCCTGGTGAGCTCGAAGCCCGTCGACGCGAACTGGGCTCGCGACTTCACCCGGCTGCTGCTGAGCGGGTTGATCGCGACTTCACCCTCCTGAGGCCGCTCCCTCATGGCACGGAGACCACGTACGGCCGTCAGCGATGCGCGGAAATCAGCGCTGTCCGCCCACTGATCCACCCCACCGATCAGGCCCCAGTGATCCAGAAACGCCGCCGCACGCCCAGGCCTGTGTGGGGTTGTGATCTGGGCTCGCGGGGCGTGGCACGCACGCTCGCCGCGTTGCCGAAATGCCCTGGTAGCTCCGCTGCGAGGGCCTCCCGGCGCCTTGCGATCGCACGCACCACGCCCCGCTCCCTGATCCAGATCACAACCCCACACAGGCCCTAGAACCCCGCCGGCTCCGTGTAAACCCCCCACTCGTCCCGCAGCACACCGCAGATCTCCCCCAACGTGGCCTCGGCCCGAGCGGCCTCCAGCATCGGCTCGATCATGTTGGAGCCGTCCCGCGCGGCGGCGAGCATCGCGTCCAACGAGGCCCGCACCCGCGCGTCATCGCGTCCCGCCTTGCGCGAACCGAGCTCCCGTACCTGCTCCCGCTCCACCTCATGGCTGACCCGCAGGATCTCCAGGTCCCCGGTCACCGACCCGTGATGGACATTGACCCCCACGACCCGCTTGTCGCCCTTCTCCAGTGACTGCTGGTACTGGAACGCGGACTCGGCGATCTCGCCGGTGAACCAGCCGTCCTCGATGCCGCGCAGGATGCCGGAGGTGATCGGACCGATGGGGTGCTGCCCGTCCGGGTGGGCCCGCAGACCCCGCTCCCTGATCTGGTCGAAGATCCGCTCCGCGTCCGCCTCGATCCGGTCCGTCAGCTGCTCGACGTACCAGGAACCGCCCAGCGGGTCGGCCACGTTGGCGACGCCCGTCTCCTCCATCAGCACCTGCTGGGTGCGCAGGGCGATCTCCGCGGCCTGCTCGGAGGGGAGCGCGAGGGTCTCGTCGAGGGCGTTGGTGTGCAGGGAATTGGTACCGCCGAGCACCGCCGCCAGGGCCTCCACGGCCGTACGGACGACGTTGTTGTAGGGCTGCTGGGCCGTCAGCGAGACACCCGCCGTCTGCGTGTGGAAGCGCAGCCACTGGGCCTTCTCGGACTTCGCCCCGTACACGTCCCGCATCCAGCGCGCCCAGATCCTGCGCGCGGCACGGAACTTGGCGATCTCCTCGAAGAAGTCGAGGTGCGCGTCGAAGAAGAAACTCAGACCCGGCGCGAAGACATCCACGTCGAGCCCGCGCGAGAGACCCAGCTCCACGTACCCGAAACCGTCCGCCAGCGTGTACGCCAGTTCCTGCGCGGCCGTCGAACCCGCCTCGCGGATGTGGTAGCCGGACACGGACAGCGGCTTGTACGCGGGGATCTTCGTCGCGCAGTGCTCCATCAGGTCCCCGATGAGGCGAAGGTGCGGCTCGGGCTGGAAGAGCCACTCCTTCTGCGCGATGTACTCCTTGAAGATGTCGGTCTGGAGCGTGCCGTTCAGCACGCCCGCGTCGATGCCCTGCCGCTCGGCCGCGACGATGTACATGCAGAACACCGGGACCGCGGGCCCCGAGATCGTCATGGACGTCGTCACATCGCCCAGCGGGATGCCCTTGAACAGGACCTCCATGTCGGCCGCCGAGTCGATCGCGACCCCGCAGTGCCCGACCTCGCCGAGCGCGCGCCCGTCGTCGGAGTCGCGCCCCATGAGCGTGGGCATGTCGAAGGCCACGGAGAGCCCGCCCCCGCCGTTGGCGAGGATCGACTTGTAGCGCTCGTTGGTCTGCTCGGCGTTCCCGAAGCCGGCGAACTGCCGGATGGTCCACGTCCGCCCTCGGTAGCCGGTCGCGTAGAGCCCCCGCGTGTACGGGTACTCCCCTGGCCAGCCGATCCGCTCGAACCCGTCGTACGTGTCTCCGGGCCGCGGTCCGTACACCGGCTCCACCGGATCCCCGGAGAGCGTGGTGAAGTCGGCCTCACGCTTGCGTGAGGCGTCGTAGCGTGCCTGCCAGCGTTGGCGGCCTTCCTCGATGGCGTCAGCGTCCATACCTTCAAATTTACTAGGACGTCCTAGTAAGTGTCGATGGCAGACCGCCACAGATCACATCTGTGGCGGTATGTGGTGCTAAGAAAGCAAGAAGCGCTGCCTAAGGCTTCACGCCTTGGCGACCGCGGCCGAGCCGTCCGTGACCTTGGCCTCCAGCTCGCGGCTGACCTTGCGCTCCACGAAGAAGGCGGCGGTGGGGACGGTGCCCGCGAGCAGCACCCACAGCAGCTTGGGGATCGGCCACTTGGCCTTGGAGCCCAGATCGAAGGCGAAGACCAGGTAGACGACGTACAGCCACCCGTGCGCGACGCTGACGACACGCGTGAAGTCCGCGGCGCCGTCCAGGTCGAGCACGTACTTGCCGATCATCCCGAGGACCAGCAGGATCAGCAGTACACCGGTGACGTAGGCCATGACGCGGTAGCGGGTCAGCACGCTCTTTTTCATGGCTACGAGCGTAACCGCCGGTTTGGGGCGATCTTCGGGCGCCCCCGAGCCGGTACGACCCGGCCCGAACGCGTCGATCCAGCCCGAACTCGTACGACCGGCCCTACTCCTCGTCGAAGTCGTGCGCGGCCACTCTCAGCGGCCGCAGCATCGCGAAGATCTCCCGGCACTCCTCCGCGTCGTACGCCCCGAGCCCGAAGTCCATGGCCATCAGGTCGCGGGTGGCGGCGTCGCAGACCTCGCGGCCCTTGTCGGTGATGGAGGCGAGGGTGCCGCGCCCGTCGTTGGGGTTGGGGCGCTTGTCGACCAGCCCGGACCGTACGAGCCGGTCCACGGTGTTCGTCACGGACGTCGGGTGCACCATGAGCCGCTCCCCGATCTTGGACATCGGCAGCTCGCCGGACTTGGAGAAGGTGAGCAGCACCAGGGCCTCGTAACGCGCGAACGTCAGCTCGTACGGCTTGACGACCGCGTCGACCTCCGCGAGCAGGATCTGGTGCGCGCGCATGATGGAGGTGATCGCGCTCATGGACGGCACGGACCCCCAGCGCCGCTTCCAGAGTTCGTCGGCGCGGGCGATGGGATCGAAGGGAAGACTGAGCGGCTTCGGCACGGCAAAGACCCTACCGGCCGGTCATATCGTGGTCAGCCCCGTCTCGCCTTTCGGTATCAGGCCCTTCCCGTACGCCGCACCTCCAGCGCCAGGAGTACGCAGCACACGGTTCCGAGCACGCCGACCCCGCCCACGACCGTGCTGACCGCCCAGAACTCCGCGGCGGCCCCGGCCAGCGCCATGCCCACCCCCTGGATCGTCATCAGTCCGGCCGTGTGCACGGTCATGGCCCGCCCGCGCAGCTCCTCGGGAACGGCGTCCACGAACCAGCGGTCGAGGCCGAGGGTGTACGCGCCCGTCGACCCGGCGAGGAGCAGGGTGAGCAGGATCCAGCCGAGGCCCGGGTGGAGCGGGTAGACGAGAAGCGGCAGCAGGCCGCCGGCGGCGAGGGGCAGCACGATCCGGGAGCGGGCGGCGGGCGACAGGGCGGCACCGGCGTACAGCTCCCCCGCGATGGTGCCGACCGGCATCGCGCACATCAGCAGCCCGACCCCGGCCGTGCCGACCCCGATCTCGTCCGCGTACGCGGCGGCCAGCGCCTCGGGTGCGACGACGAACATCGGCGGCGCCCACAGAAGCAGCAGCAGCGCCCGGATCCGGCGGTCGCCGAGGACCTCACGGGTGCCGGAGAGCGAGTACCGCACGAGCGAGCCGCCTCCGGCCCGCGCGGGCCTGCGCCGCGTTCCGAACCGCAGGAGCAGCGCCGAGGCGAGAAAGGTGCCCAGTGTGACGACGAGCGCCCCGCGCGGCGACACGAACGTGAGCAGGACGCCGCCGAGCCCGAAGCCCACGAGTACGGCGCTCTGCGACACGATCCGCAACAGTGAGCGCCCGAGCACGAACAGGTCGCCGTCCCCGAGGATCTCGGTCAGCGTGGCCATCCGCGTCCCGCTGAACACCGGCGACACGGCGGCGATGACGCACCGCAGCGCGAGCAGCGCGACGACCGGAGTCGACGGCAGCGCCATCAGCGCCGCGCACCCGGCGCACACCAGGTCGCACACGACTAGCACCCGCCGCGCCGGGAACCGGTCCGCGACCCCGGCCAGCAGGGTCCCGCCGGCGATGTAGGGCAGAAAGCCCAGCGCGAACGCCAGCGCGCTGAGCAGCGGCGACCCCGTCAGCCCGTACACGAGCACGGTCAGCGCGATCTCGCTGACGACGACGCCGAGCAGGGAGAGGGCGTGCGCGAGGAAGACGGCACGGAACTCTCGTACGGCGAAGACGGGCCGGTAGCCGACGGCTGCTTCGCGCGGTTCGTCGGACAGCTCTTCGGACAGCTCGGGTAGCTCTGGTTCCAGTTCCGGTGGCTCTGGTCCTTCCAGTTCCGGTGGCTCTGGTCCTTCCAGTTCCGGTGGTTCTGGTCCTTCCGGTTCCGGTAGTTCCTGTTCTTCGGATACGGGCACCGTCGTTGTGCCCTTCTTCTCTTCCGGCATGTCCGGCAGCGTGCACGCGCGCGTGGCGCTCGGCGTAGAGTTTCGGGGACAGCCGAATCTTCACCGCGGGAAGGGTGAGAGGGGCGTCGTGCCGTTCCGGATGCACTTCGGCGAGGACGATCTCCTCCGCTGCCGCTTCGCGATCTCGCCGCTGTGGGAGACGCAGGAAGCCGTACGCACCCTCAATCGGCCCAAGCGGCAGGGCTATCACCCGCGCTGGCTGCGCCGCATCGGCGCGGCGGCCGCCGAACTGGACCTCACCTCGCTGTGGCTGCTGATGCCTCAGCGGGGGCACACCCCGGACTGGGTCGGCCCGCCGCCGATCGGTCCGGCGGCCACCTTCGAGGAGGAGATCGCGAGGGTGCGCGCGGCGGACCCGGAGGCGGCGCTCGATGACATGGCGGAGGCGCTCGCGGACACTCCGGGCGCCGCCGAGTCGCCGCGCGGCCGCGCCCTCCTGGCGGACCCGGCGCGTGCGGTCCGGGAGCTGGCCGACCTGTTGGAGACGGCCTGGCACAGGCTCATCGAGCCCGACTGGCCGAGGCTGCGCGACCTTCTGGAGGCCGACGTCTCCTTCCACTCGCGCCGTCTCGCCGAGGTCGGCCTCGGCGGCCTGCTGCCCGAGCTGGACCCGCGGTTCACGTGGGACGCGGGGACACTCACGGTCGAGTGGAAGGGCGAGCACATACGCGAACTCGGCGGCCAAGGCCTGGTGTTGATGCCGAGCGTCTTCTCCTGGCCGGACGTGGTGAGCGGCTTCGACCCGCCGTGGCAGCCGACGCTGGCCTATCCGGCGCGGGGCATCGGCGAGTTGTGGGCCGAACCGTCCGACCGTACGCCCGAAGCCCTCGTACGGATCCTGGGCCGCGGCCGGGCCACCGTACTCGCCGCGCTCGACGAACCCGCCACCACGACGGCGCTCGCCCACCGCCTGAGCCTCGCGCCCTCGTCCGTGTCCGCGCACCTGTCGGCGCTGCGCGGGGCGGGCCTGCTCGTCTCACGCCGATACGGGCACCAGGTGCTGTACGAGCGGACTCCGCTGGGCATCGCGCTGGTGTCGGGCGGCGGCTGACGAACCGCCAGGCCTCTCCTCCCCTCCGCCCCCTCTCCCCCTTCCCCTCTCTCCTGCTCCCGCCCTCTCTGCATGCCCCTCACGGCCGCCACAGTGTCGCACCCGTGCCGGTTAAGTCCGTTATGTAACGATGGCCGGATACCGTCACTGACCGTCACCTTCGCCCAAGGGGGCAGGATGTCCCGGCTGACCCGTACCCGTACCTTCGCGGTGCTCGCCGCGCTCGGACTCGCGGCGGGCTGCTCGTCCGCGCCCGAGGTCGACACCAGCACCCCCGTCGTCCGCGAGGCGTCCGGACAGGCGAGCCCGGCGGCCGGCTCCCCGTTCTGGGTCGATCCGGCGAGCCCCGCCGCCCGGCAGGTCCAGCAGTGGGAGCGGCAGGGCCGCGCGGACGAAGCCCGGCTGCTGAAGCGCATCGCGGACCGTCCGGCCGCGCTGTGGCCCGCGGGCGACAACCCCGAGCCGGACATCGAGGCGGCGGCCACGGCGGCGGCCCGGGAGGGGCGTACGGCCGTGTTCGTGGCGTACAACATCCCGCACCGCGACTGCGGGCAGCACTCGGCGGGCGGGGCCCGCGACGCGGACGCCTACCAGCAGTGGATCGAGCGGTTCGCGCAGGCCATCGGGGACAGCAAGGCCCTGGTCGTCCTGGAGCCCGACGCGGTCGCGCACATCGTGGACGGCTGCACACCGGGCGAGTACCACGGGGAGCGCGAGCAGCTGCTCGCCGAGGCGATCGTGCGGCTGAAGCGGCAGCCGCACACCAAGGTCTACCTGGACGCGGGCAACCCGGCGTGGGTCTTGGAGTCGGGGAAGCTCGTCGAGCGTCTCAAGCGCGCCGGCATCGCGAACGCCGACGGCTTCGCCCTGAACGTGGCCAACTTCCAGCCGGACGAGACCACGAAGAAGTACGGCCGCCGGCTCTCGCAGGACCTCGGCGGCAAGCACTTCGTCGTCGACACCAGCCGCAACGGCAACGGCCCCCTGAACGGCGACCCCTCCCAGGTCTGGTGCAACCCGCCTGGCCGGGCCCTCGGCACGCCGCCCACCACGGACACCGGCGACCCGCTCGTGGACGCGTACCTGTGGATCAAGCGGCCCGGGGAGTCGGACGGGCAGTGCAGGGGAGGCCCGGCGGCGGGACAGTGGTGGGCGGACTATGCGTTGGGGTTGGCGCGCAACTCCAGGGCGTAGACAAGGACTTGGGATGAGGGCGGCACGGCTCGTGGCCGCTGACAGATGACGGATGACGGATGACGGATGACAACTGGCGGTTTTCAGAGCCGGTCACCCGTCAGCTGCCAGTCGTCATCCGTCAGCTGTTCTGCCGTCAGCTGGCTGTCTGCCGTCACTTGACCTGGATCCACTTCGCCTCCGACGGCGTACCCTCCGTGTCCGTCACGAACAGCATGTACCAGCCGGGCGGCACCAGCGTCGGGTCCTTCGGTACGTCCACGGTCACCGAGTCCTTCGTCTTGGTGAGCCCGAGTGCGATGGACCGCTGCTCCACGTCCGTCGTGTGCGTAACGGCGCTGGGGCGCATCAGGCGAGCCTTCACGACCCGGTCCGGGTGGCGGGTGGCGAAGGTCGCTCGGCCCTCGCCGTCGATCTCCTGCGGGCCGTCGCCGAGCACCGGGCGGTTCTTGCCGTTCTTGTGCAGGACGGGCGGGGTGAAGATCTCCATGCGCTGCTCGAAGTGGCCGAGCTTGGTGTTCTGCTGGTCGTCGAAGAGCGGGTCGGAGCCGAAGGTGGCGACCCGGCCGTCGGGCAGCAGCAGCGCCTCGGAGTGGTAGTTGCGGCCGACCTTGGGCGAGGCGGCCGCGCGGAAGGAGTTGGACCTGGGGTCGTAGAACTGCGCCTTGAGGACGTTGCTGGCGCTGCGCCCGCGGTAGTCCTCCGAACCGTTGGACGTGAACACCGAGTCGTCCGGCATGATCACGCTGTTCAGGTAGCGGGTGCCCTGGGGGAGGTCGGGGCCGTCCTTGAAGACGGGGTTGTCCTTCTTGAGGTCGATGACGGCCGTGCGCGAGGTCGACTTCTTGGACTCACCGACGCCTCCGCCGCCCAGGATCATCACCTTCTGGTCCTGTGCCGGGGGCAGCAGCAGGGACGCGGAGGTCTCTGTCGCGTCCTGGTCCGTCAGTCCGGGCACCTTGTCGAACTTGTTGGTCTTCAGGTCCCACAGGCCGGGTTCGCGGCCGAGTCCGGCGGGCCCGTAACCGGCGTTCGAGGCGGGGTAGAAGAGTTTGCCGCCCTTGGTGAGGAACAGGGCTGGGTAGGTCGGGAAGTAGCGCTTGGGGCCGGGCGTCCATTTCTTGGTCTTCGGGTCGTAGATCTCGTTGTCGCCGGGGTCGATCACGCCGACGTCGTCGAGCCCGGAGACGGCGAGGACGCGGCCGTCCTGCAGACCGACGAGGGTCGGGTACCAGCGGGCCTTGTCCATCGGGTCGACGGGGATGTACTTCTCCGCCGCCGGGTCGAACTCGTAGGCGGCCCTGATCCCCTGGAAGTCCTGCTTGTCCATGGTGATCTTCTCGGACAGGCCGTATGTGTTCTTCGCCTTCTCGCCCTTCAGGCCGACGATCTCGTACTGGGCCTGCTTGTCCGTGACCGACCGCGGGCCGGCCTTGGTGGCCTCGACGAAGACGCGGGCCTCGCTCGCGGTGACCTTCGTCTTCCAGGGCTGCATGACGCCCGTCCTGTTGTACGTGATCTCCTGTGTGCGCTTGGCCTTGGGGACGGTGACGTCGAAGCGGCTGACGTACTCGACTCCGGACGGCGAGCGGAAGCGGGTGCCCTTCTTGAGGACGATCGGCTTGTCCGGGTTCTCGTTCTTCACGCGCATGCCGCCGCCGGCCCGCTCGACCTCGCCGTCGAGCAGCTCGTAGCGGGCGGTGCCGCCGGCCACGAGCATTCTGCCGCTGGGGAGTTGGGCGTGGCCGGCGCAGAAGAAGTCGACCGGGGTGGGGATCTTCTTGAACGTGTCGGTCCTCGGGTCCCACAGGACGGTGTCGAAGGAGCCCTCGTCGAACTTCTTCTGCTCGTTGCCGGACCCCGCGACGATCAGCACCTTGCCGGTGTGCAGGAGGGCCGCGTGGATGGCGTTGGTGCGGTACTCCTTGGGGATGTCGAGCCGTTTCCAGGAGCCGTACTTCGCCTGGTAGCCGGGCTGGGCGATCTTGTACTCGTAGTACTTCTCCGAGGCGAAGCCGATCGCGGCCGGGGCGTTGAGTCCGGCGAGCACCGCGATGCCGCCGATGCCGAACAGCGTCTTCTTGGTCTTCTTCGAGAGTTTCGTCGGGTGCGTCTTCGAGGACCGATAGGCCATGGCCTAGTTACCTCCTGTCGTCCTGCTGGAGACCGTCCCTGTCGTCCTGCTGGAGACCGCCCCGGTCGTACTGCTGGAGACCGTCCCGGCGGAGACCGTCCCGCTGGGGAGCGAACCGGTGGAGAGCGAACCGGTGGCAAGCGACCCGCTGGGCAGCGGACCGCTGGGGACCGTGCCGCTCGTTCCGCTCGTGCCGCTCGTGCTGCCCGCGAGCGCCGGCTCGGGCGCCGGCTCGGGCGCCGGCTCGCTGTCCGGGATCCGGGCGGCGGGGGCGATCCGCTGCGGGGCCGCCCCGCGTTCCCTGAGGCTGCTGCCCAGCCACACCCCGACCGGGGCGAGGGAGATGCCCAGGGCGAGAACCGCCCAGGTGCGCATGGCCGCGTGCGTGTGACCGAGCACGAACGACGCGACCAGCGAGGTCGTCAGGACCGCCGCCCAGAAGAGGTGGATACGGAACGTCAGCAGCCGGTCCGGGCTGGTGTCGCCGCCCTTCGGCGTGACGACGAAGCGGCTGGGGCGGCGGATCACGGCCGCGCCCAGGGACTTGAGGTAGATGGGTGCGGACAGGGCCGACATCGCCATGCCGGCGATGCCGCCCGATCCCTCGGGTTCGTGCGGGGAGACGTTGTGTCGCCGGTTCCAGAGGTAGAGCCCGATCTGGAGCGCGGCGGCGTCGCTGTAGAGCATGAGCCACACGGAGGCGGCGACCTGGGTGCCGGAGGCCCCGAACCAGAGGAACAGGAAGCAGCTCAGGATGCCCAGCAGCCAGTTGACGGCCGTCATCGGGTAGTAGACGAGCATCAGGGTGTACGAGAAGAGCCGCCCGGGGGGCATCGTGAACGGAGCCTTCCAGTACTGCTTGAACAGCGTCTCGTACGTGCCGCGTGACCAGCGCATCTGCTGGGTGAAGAAGTCGGTCCAGGAAGCGGGGCCCTCGCCGACGGCCAACACGTCCGGGGTGTAGACGGACTGCCAGTGATGGCCGGTCTTCGGGTTCTTGTGCCGGTGGAGCTCGAAGCCGGTCGCCATGTCCTCGGTGATGGAGTCGTAGAGGCCGCCGACCTGTTTCACGGCGGCGGTGCGTACGACGTTGTTGGTGCCGACGAACATGGGGGCGCGGTAGCGGTTGCCGGCGCGCTGGATCAGCGCGTGGAAGAGGAACTGCTGCGACTCGGCGGCCTTGGTGACGGGGGCGGTGTAGTTGCCGTACACCTGGGGGCCGACGACGAAGGCGACGTCCGGGTCCCGGAAGAAGCCCATCATCCGTTCCAGGAAGTCGGGGAGCGGGACGTGATCGGTGTCCACGGAGGCGAAGAACTCGTAGTCGCTGCCGTGCATCGCGATCCACGCGTTGTAGTTGCCGTGTTTCGTACGGGCCTTGTGGACGCCCTTGGCCCGGTTCCACTCGGGGACACCGTGGCGGGTGAAGTGCCGTACGCCGAGTTCGGCGCAGAGTGCCTTGACCTGGTCGTCGTTGCCTTCGTCGAGGAGCCAGACGTCGAGGGGGCCCGTGTGGGTGACGCGGGTCGCGCCCTCCAGGGTGGCGCGGACCATGGCGAGGGGTTCTTTGCCCGGAACGTAGGTGGTCAGGAAGGCGACCTTGGTCCCCTGCTCCGGGGTGACGGGGATCGGGTCCCTGGCGACCATGGTCGCGTGGGCGATGGACACCACGTTGACGACCATGAACAGCTCGATCAGCCCGATGGATATCAGCATCGTGACGTCGAAACCGACCAGCCAGCGGGCGCCCCCCTCTCTGGCCACCCAGTGAGTGGGCCACACCAGGTAGACGAGGAGCAGGCCGGTGAGCACCGGGGCGAAGGTCATCAGGAGCACGGCCCGTATTCGGTGCGGCTCTCGGGAGAGGAGCTTGGTGTACTGCACCCGGTACGCGGTACCGGACGGCTCCGTGAGCGGTCCGGCCAGTCGGCTGTGGGTGTCGTAGTCGTAGCCCTCCGGCCGCACAGCGCCCTCCAGATGTCGAACTGCCGATACCCTCACAAAAGGTGCTTTTGGGTGGCGTGTCGAACTGAGGGGGTCCAGGCGGGTTGCCTCCGGCGGTTGGGCGGGGGGTGGTTTTTTGGGTGCTGGTGGGTGGGGGCTGGTCGCGCAGTTCCCCGCGCCCCTGGATTGGATGTGGGGCGGGGACGCACCGGGACATCCGAGCGCCACTCTGAGGTAGTCGGGTCGGCCGGGAAGCGTGGCGCTCGGACATCCCGGCACGTCCCCTCACGCCGAGGGCCGGGTGCCGGCCGGTGGGGGCTGAGGTTTTTCAGGGGCGCGAGGAACTGCGCGCTCAGCCCACGAGGTCCGGCAGTGTGAGAACCGACCTGAGCCACCCCATCTTTTAGGGGCGCGGGGAACTGCGCGACCAACCCCCACCCACCCGCAGCAAACACACCACCCCAAGAACCCCTTCCGACCTGGGGGTCTGGGGGGTCTGGGGGCGAGACTCCCGAAGCTGTAGTAGACCGGGGCTTTCTCGACAGCGGCGCGATCGGCTCAGTCGGCCAGGTGTCGCTCCACCGTCTCCACCTTGGACGTCAGCCCGTCCGTCACACCGGGGCGGATGTCCGCCTTGAGGACGAGGGAGACGCGCGGCGTCCGCTCCTCCACCACGGCGACGGCGCGCTTGACGACGTCCATGACCTCGTCCCACTCGCCCTCGATGGACGTGAACATCGCGTCGGTGCGGTTCGGCAGCCCGGACTCGCGGACGACCCGGACGGCGTCGGCCACGTACTCCCCTACGTCCTCGCCGACGCCCAGCGGCGTCACGGAGAAGGCGACGATCATGCGCTGACGATCCCTTCCTTGCGGGCGCGCGACGCGATGACGGCGTCCTCGGCCTCGCGCTTGAGCTTGCGCTCGGCGAAGAAGCCGCCGGTCGGGAGCACGGAGAGGATGAAGTAGAGGGCCGCGGTCTTCAGGCCCCACTTGGTGCGGTTCCAGGCGTCGGCCCAGAAGATCACGTACAGGATGAAGAGGATTCCGTGGACCATGCCCATCACCGGCACCGCATTGAAGTCCGTGGTCCGCTTCAGCACCGAGGACACGAGCAGCAGCAGGAACGAGACGGCCTCGGGGGCGGAGACCAGGCGGAGGCGGCGGAGGGCGGAGGCGGTCTTGATGTCCACGAGTCACCTTCGGTGGAGAGGAGTTCGGGGGTGGAGTTGGGGGGCGGCCATGCGGTCGGCCGTGCGGTCCACAGTCGGGTCGACGGTTGAGTCGACAGTTGAGTCGACAGTTGAGTCGACGCTTTGTGAACGCGAGCACAAGCGTTTCCCATTGAAGCATCCGGGATCCGGCCGCCCCGGCCCGGGGTCTGGGTCTTCGGGTGCGGGTCTCGGGGTGCGGTCAGGGTCGGATCATCCCGGAGGATCTGTCGGTGACCGCGCCCGGCGGCTACCTTCACATCGTGGCGATGTTCCGACTCCAAGGCAGCAAGGTGCTGGCCGTCGACATGACCGGCGACGCCGTGAAGGCGAAGAACGGCTCGATGGTGGCGTACGACGGACAGATGGCGTTCAAGAAGCTCAGCGGTGGCGGCGAGGGGATCCGCGGCATGGTGACGCGCCGGATCACCGGTGAGCAGATGACCCTGATGGAGGTGAAGGGGCACGGGACCTGTTGGTTCGCCGACCGGGCCAGCGAGATCAACCTGGTAGGGCTCCAGGGCGACAAGCTCTTCGTCGAGTCGAGCAACCTGCTGGCGACGGACTCGGGGCTGCGTACGGGCACGGCCTTCACGGGGGTCCGCGGGGCCTCACAGGGCAACGGGTTATTCACGACGACCATCGAGGGTCACGGCCAGGCCGCGATCATGTCGGACGGTCCCGCGGTGGTGCTGCGGGTGAGTGCGCAGTATCCGCTGACCGTCGACCCGGGGGCGTACATCGCGCACCAGGGCAATCTGCGGCAGTCCTTCCAGTCCGGTGTGACGTTCCGCACGTTCATGGGCGAAGGCGGCGGTGAGGCCTTCCAGATCCGCTTCGAGGGCGACGGGGTCGTCTACGTGCAGCCCAGCGAGCGCAACACGATCGCCGGGGAGGTGTGACATGCCCTTCCGTGAGGTCAACTCGAAGATGGTCGAGGCCACGGTGATGCCGGGCCGGCGGCTGTTCAGCCAGCGCGGCGCGATGCTCGCCTACAAGGGCGAGGTCTCGTTCACCCCCAACATGCAGGGCGGCCAGGGCGGGGTCATGTCGATGATCGGGCGGCGGGCGGCGGGCGAGGCCGCTCCGCTCATGACCGTCGAGGGCTCCGGCACGGTGCTGTTCGGGCACGGCGGCCACCACATCCAGGTGATCAACCTCACAGGCGACACCTTGTTCGTGGAGGCGGACCGGCTGCTCGCCTTCGACGGGACGCTGGAACAGGGCACGATGTTCATGGGCTCGCAGGGCGGGGTCATGGGCATGGTGCGGGGCCAGATGACGGGTCAGGGGCTGTTCACCACGACCCTCAAGGGGCATGGCGCTGTGGCCGTCATGGCGCACGGCGGGGTCATCGAGGTGCCGATCAGTCCGCAGCGGCCGGTCCACGTCGACCCGCAGGCGTACGTCGCCCATCACGGGGACGTACGCAACAAGCTGTCCGCCGCGCTCGGCGTGCGGGACCTGGTGGGCCGCGGCTCGGGCGAGGCGTTCCAGCTGGAGCTGAGCGGCAACGGAGCGGTGTACGTGCAGGCCTCGGAGGAGAAGCTGTGACCACCTATCCGGGCACCGGCCCCGTGATCCACGACCCGTTGACGCTGCCCGTCGACGACAACGTCAACGCGTACACCTTCTGCGTGGAGCTCAAGGGGAGCGAGTGGTTCCTGCAGAAGGGCAAGATGATCGCCTATTACGGCTCGATGGAGTTCAACGGCATCGGGCACGGGCGGCTGGACCGGCTCGTGCGGACGTCGTTTCATTCGCCGTTGCACGCGAGCGACTGGGTCGTCGCCTCCGGCTCGGGCAAGATGCTCCTCGCCGACCGGGCCTTCGATGTGAATTCGTACGATCTGGAGGAGGGCAACCTGACCATTCGCTCGGGCAACCTCCTCGCTTTTCAGCCAACTCTCGCACTGAAGCAGTCGATCGTGCCGGGCTTCCTGACGCTGATCGGGACGGGCAAGTTCGTGGCCGCTTCGAACGGTCCGGTGGTGTTCATGGAACCTCCGATCCGGGTCGACCCGCAGGCCCTGGTCGGCTGGGCCGACTGCCCCTCGCCGTGCCACCATTACGACCACGCGTACATGACAGGCCTGATGGGCGGTCTACGTGCGCTTTCGGGTCTTGGCGGGGCCTCCGGAGAGGAGCACCAGTTCGAGTTCGTGGGCGCCGGCACGGTATTGCTGCAGTCCACCGAGGTACTGATGGCCGAGCAGTCCGCGGGCGCGGTCCCGCACGAGCCCGGCGTACCCGGTGGCGGCGGGGTACCCGGTCACCCGGGACAGCAGGCAGGCACACCGCGTCTTCCCGGACAGCTGGGAGACCTCCAGCGTCGCTTCGGGCTGTGAGCGGTAGTCTGCGGAGTGTGACGTCGAACGTGTGCACGCCGTCACACCACCCTCACTAGTTCGCCTTTCAACTTCTTAGGTAGAATCCATTCATGGAGACCGAGACGGCCACGCGCTGGCTGACCGATGCGGAGCAGTGCGCCTGGCGCACCCACCTGGAGGTCAACAGGCTGTTGACGTATCAGCTCGAGAGGGACCTCCAGCCGTTCGGCCTGACTATGAACGACTACGAGATCCTGGTGAACCTCTCCGAGTCGGAGGGCGTACGGATGCGGATGAGCGACCTCGCATCCGCCACCCTCCAGTCCAAGAGCCGCCTCTCGCACCAGATCACGCGCATGGAGAACGCGGACCTGGTACGACGTGAGAACTGCGAGTCCGACCGCCGTGGGCTGTACGCCGTGCTCACGGACCACGGCATGGAGACGATGAAGAAGGTCGCGCCTCATCATGTGGCGTCTGTGCGGCGGCACTTCATCGACCTCCTCCCGCCGGAGGCACTGGAAGAGCTCCACAAATCCCTGACACCGGTCGCGGAGCACCTGCGAGGTCAGCGGGGGCGTCCGTAGCGGACGACCAGGTCGACTACGACCGGATCGGCTGAGTACGGATCGGCTGAGCCAGAGGCAGGCGGAGTTCGAACAGGGCTCCGCCTGTCGGCGCTCCGCGGACGGTGAGCGATCCACCGTGCCGTACGGACACGTCGCGGGCGATGGCGAGGCCGAGACCGGCTCCGCCGTCGTCGCGTGTGCGGGCCTCGTCCAGCCGTACGAAACGCTCGAAGACCCGCTCGCGCTCGCCGTCGGGCACACCGGCGCCGTCGTCGGCGACCTCGACGACCGCCCCCTCCCCCGCGCGCCGCACGGTCACCGTGACCTTGGACCGGGTGTGCCGCTGGGCGTTGTCCAGCAGGTTGCCCAGCACCCTCGCCAACTGCCCACGGGAACCGGTCACTTCGACGGGCTCCGCGGTCACGGACGCGGCGATCCGGTCCCCGCCCCGCTGGGCCACCTCCTCGCGGACGAACGCCGCCAGATCGAAGCGCGCGTCCGCCGGCCGCTCCCCCGCGTCGAGGCGGGCGAGCATCAGCAGGTCGGCGGCGAGCCGCTGGAGTCGTACGGTGTCCTCGACGGCCCCCTCGACATCGAGCAACTCCGGGTGTGCGGCGCCCACTTCGAGCTGGGTGCGCAGCGAGGCGATGGGGCTGCGCAGCTCGTGGGAGGCGTCGGCGACGAACGCGCGCTGCCGCTCGACCGAGGACTCCAGGGCGGCGAGCGTCTCGTTCGTCGTACGGGCGAGGCGGGCGATCTCGTCGTGGGTGGCGGGCTCGGGGACGCGCCGCGAGAGGTCCTCGGAGGCCGTGATGGCGGCCATCTCGGCACGGATCCCCTCCACGGGGCGCAGGGCCCGCCTGGTGACGAAGTACGTCACCCCGCTGACAGTCACCAGCAGCAGGGGCAGACCGATCAGCATGGTCGTCAACGCCGTGCCGACGGCGTCGTGTTCGGCGGAGAGCGGAGCGCCCGCGTAGACCGTGAGCGGGACACCCCCCTTCGTGACCACGTCGACCCCGGCGAACCGATAGTCGTCCTTCTCCCCCTCTACGGTCGCGGTGCCCTGGCCGTACCAGGTCTCGTCGGCGATGTCGCCGGCGCCGAGGGGGTCCTCCTCGTCCGCCACCCCCTCGTCCGTGTCGCCGGCGTCGTCGTTGGCGACGGAGTTCAGCCGGGCCGAGTCCCTGGCGCTCACGCTCATGCCCTCGACGTCTTCGCCGACGGCGACGGCCTTCCCTTTCCGGTCCAGGACCTCGACGGGGTTCTCGTCGCCGTCCGGCAGGTCGAGATCGTTGTACGCGAACCCGTTCGCCAGCGCCGAGGCGGCGTTGCGGGCCACGGCGTCGGCCTCGGTGTCGGCCTGGTCGATGAGGCTGGACCGCAGCGCGAGCAGCACGGCGGCGCCCGCGGCGACCAGGGCTATGGCGACGACGAGGGTCGCGGCGAGCGTGGCGCGGGCCCGTACCGATCCCAGACGCCGCCTCATGCCCGTGCCTCCAGTCTGTATCCGGCCCCGCGTACGGTCTTGATGAGCTCGGAGCCGAGCTTGCGGCGCAGGGTGCTGATGTAGACCTCGACGATGTTCGGGTCACCCTCGTACGCGAAGTCCCAGACGTGCTCCAGGATGTCGGCCTTCGACACGACCTCCCCGGCCCGCACGACGAGCTGCTCAAGGACGGAGAACTCCTTGGCGGTCAGGGCGATCTCGCCGTCCGCGAGGAAAACGCGCTGGGCGGCGGTGTCGACCTTCAGGTTCCCGACCTCGTGCACGGGCGAGGCCCCGCCCGACGGGCCGCGCCGCCGCAGCAGCGCCTTCACCCGGGCGACGAGGACGACGTACGAGAACGGCTTGGTCAGATAGTCGTCGGCGCCCGTGTCGAGGCCCTCGGCCTCGTCGTACTCGCCGTCCTTGGCGGTGAGCATCAGGATCGGCACGTCGTGTCCCGCGGCGCGCAGGGCGCCGCACACGCGGTAGCCGTTCATGCCGGGCAGCATGATGTCGAGGATCACGAGGTCGTACGTCCCCTCGCTCGCCCGGTGCAGACCCTCGGCGCCGTCGTGGACGACGTCCACGGCATAGCCCTCGGCCGTCAGCCCCTTGGCCAGCGACACCGCGAGCCGCTTCTCATCTTCCACGATCAACAGGCGCATGCGTCCAGCTTGGCAAACCGAACCTGAAGACAGCTTCAGGGGGCTTCAGGTCGGCTTCAGCGTCGGTCGGCCAGATTGGTTCCCGTCGACAGCAGACGAGGCACACAAGCCAGCTGCAACCGGCGACAACATCCGTTACTGGTTGCGACCAGTCGTATTCCGGAGGAATCCCATGAAGCGCAACATCGTCATCGCCACCATCGCGGCCGCGGCCCTGATCGGCGGCGGCACCGCGACCGCCATCGCGGTCTCGGGTGACGAAGCGGCGCCGGCGAACAAGTCCAGCGTGCAGGTGTCGAACGACGACAACGGCCGCGACGACGACGATGTGAACGACACGGACGACAACGACGCGGACGACAAAGCGGCGAGGGACACCGGCGAGGACGCCGAGGACAAGGCCGAGAACGCGACCGACGCCAAGGTCGCGAAGGTCACGGCCGCCGACGCGATCGGGGCGGCGCTGAAGCACAAGGGCGGTACGGCGGTCTCGGCCGACCTGGACGACGAGGGCACGAAGCACGTGTGGGACGTGGACGTCCTCACCAACGGCGGCGCCTGGCACAGCGTCCAGGTCGACCCCGCCAACGGCAAGGTCGTGGGCTCCCACGTCGACCGGGACGACGACGGTGACGATGCCGCCGAGACCGCGCAGATCCGGGCCGCTCTGAAGGGCAGCTCCGTCACCGCCGCCGAGGCCGCGAAGGCCGCCGCCGCCAAGGGCACGGTGACCTCCGTCGACCTCGACGAGGAGAGCACGGACCAGGCCTGGGAGGCCGACACCACCGCCGCCGACGGCACCGGCAGCGACTGGCGGGTCAACCTCGACTCCGGCAAGGTCACGGCGGACCGCTCGAACGACTGACGTTTCCCCCACACACAGGTAAGGGCACCCGGCACCGGGTGCCCTTACCTGCGCCCGCCCCTTGCTTCAGGTGCGCGGGGCTGTGACATTTGCGGCTCCGCCGCGATGGGGGGAGCGACCGGGCCCCGCCCACCCGCACCCACCGAGCCAAACTGAGCCAACCGCACCACCCGAGCTCTCACGCGGCGGGGGCGAGACCGCCGGCGGTCAGCCCTCCGTGAGCCCGGCCACCAGTTCGTCCGCCGCCCGGTAAGGATCCAGCTCCCCCGCCACGATCCGCTCGGCCAGGCGGCTCAGCCGCCGATCCCCGTGCAGGTCCCCGATCCGCTCCCGCAGCGCCGTGACGGCGATCGTCTCGACCTCTCGCGAGGCACGGGTGAGCCGCCGTTCGGCGAGCACCCCGTGCTCCTCCATCCACGCCCGGTGCTTCTCGAGGGCCTCGACGACCTCGTCGATGCCCTCGCCACGCGCCGCGACCGTCTTCACGATCGGCGGCCGCCAGTCGCCGGGCCCACGGGACTCGCCGAGACCCAGCATGTGGTTGAGCTCGCGAGCCGTCGCGTCCGCACCGTCCCGGTCGGCCTTGTTGACGACGTACACGTCGCCGATCTCCAGGATTCCCGCCTTCGCCGCCTGGATGCCGTCACCCATACCCGGCGCGAGCAGCACCACGGACGTGTCGGCCTGCGAGGCGATCTCGACCTCGGACTGCCCGACGCCCACCGTCTCTACCAGGATCACGTCACAACCCGCCGCGTCCAGCACCCGGATCGCCTGAGGCGCGGCCCACGCGAGCCCGCCGAGATGCCCGCGTGTGGCCATCGAGCGGATGTACACCCCGGGATCCGACGCGTGCTCGGACATCCGCACACGATCCCCGAGCAGCGCCCCGCCCGAGAACGGCGAGGACGGGTCGACGGCGAGCACCGCGACCCGCTTCCCCTGTCGCCGGTACGCACTCACGAGGGCCGACGTGGATGTCGACTTACCGACACCAGGCGACCCCGTGAGCCCCACGACGTACGCGTTCCCCGCGAGGGGCGCCAGCGCGGCCATGACCTCACGGAGCTGCGGGGACGCCCCCTCCACCAGGGAGATCAGCCGTGCCACGGCCCGCGGCCGGCCTTCCCTGGCTTGGGCCACAAGCGTGGAGACGTCCTGCATCACAGCTCCGTTCAGTCGAGGTCGGCGACAAGCTGACAAGGCGACAAAGAACCCCCGTCAGGCCTTGGGTACCCGCACGATCAGCGCGTCACCCTGCCCACCGCCACCGCACAGCGCGGCCGCACCCACGCCACCGCCCCGTCGCTTCAGCTCGAGCGCGAGGTGGAGTACGAGCCGGGCGCCGGACATGCCGATCGGGTGACCGAGGGCGATCGCCCCGCCGTTGACGTTCACCTTTTCGGTGGAAACTCCGAGGTCCTTCATTGACTGGACCGTGACGGCCGCGAAGGCTTCATTGATCTCGATCAGGTCAAGATCTTCGACCCCCATCCCCTCCTTCTTCAGGGCATGCTGAATCGCATTCGAGGGTTGCGACTGCAATGAGTTGTCGGGGCCGGCGACATTGCCGTGGGCGCCGATCTCCGCGATCCACGCGAGGCCGAGCTCCTGCGCCTTGGCCTTGCTCATCACGACCACCGCGGCCGCGCCGTCGGAGATCTGCGAGGCCGAACCGGCCGTGATCGTCCCGTCCTTCGTGAACGCGGGCCGCAGCTTGCCCAGCGACTCGGCGGTCGTCTCACCGCGGATGCCCTCGTCCTGGCTGAAGACGACGGGCTCGCCCTTGCGCTGCGGAATCTCGACCGGAGTGATCTCGGCCTCGAAGATCCCGTTCTTCTGCGCGGCGGCCGCTCGCTGGTGCGACAGGGCCGAGACCTCGTCCTGCTCCGGACGGGCGATACCCAGCCGAGTGTTGTGCTTCTCTGTCGACTCACCCATGGCGATGTTCTCGAAGGCGTCCGTCAGCCCGTCGTGCGCCATGGCGTCGAGCATCTCGATCGCGCCGTACTTGTAGCCCTCACGGGACTTCGGCAGCAGATGGGGCGCGTTGGTCATGGACTCCTGCCCACCGGCGACCACGACCTCGAACTCACCCGCACGGATGAGCTGGTCCGCGAGCGCGATGGCGTCGAGCCCCGAGAGGCACACCTTGTTGATCGTGAGCGCCGGGACGCTCATCGGGATGCCCGCCTTGACCGCGGCCTGGCGTGCCGGGATCTGCCCTGCCCCGGCCTGGAGCACCTGGCCCATGATCACGTACTGCACCTGGTCGCCGCCGATACCCGCACGGTCGAGGGCGGCCTTGATCGCGAATCCACCGAGGTCGGCTCCTGAGAAGGACTTCAGGGAGCCGAGCAGCCGTCCCATCGGGGTGCGGGCACCCGCGACGATCACGGAGGTGGTGCTGTTCGTTCCAGACATGAGGAGCGATCCCCTTCCAGCTTGCACAGCTGAGGAGTGAACGAGGGTTTACTTGAAATGTACTGACCGGTACGCCACCCGTCATCCGGCGTGGAGTGTGATCGCGCGCACGTTGCGTAACCGCCCCGGGAGCGCTGCACTAACACCATGCTGACGCGAATCGACCACATCGGGATCGCCTGCTTCGACCTGGACAGGACCGTCGAGTTCTATCGTGCGACGTACGGCTTCGAGGTGTTCCACTCCGAGGTCAACGAGGAACAGGGCGTACGCGAGGCCATGCTGAAGATCAACGAGACGTCCGACGGCGGCGCCTCCTACCTCCAGCTCCTCGAACCCACCCGCGAGGACTCCGCCGTCGGGAAGTGGCTGGCCAAGAACGGCGAGGGCGTGCACCACATCGCTTTCGGCACGGCGGACGTCGACGCGGACTCGGCGGACATCGGAAAAAAGGGCGTACGAGTGCTGTACGAGGAGCCACGCAGGGGTTCGATGGGGTCCCGGATCACCTTCCTGCACCCGAAGGATTGCCACGGAGTCCTGACAGAACTGGTCACTTCGGCGCCTGTTGAGTCACCTGAGCACTGACCCCCGTACATATGGGCCGGTAGGGTTGGGGACGGCCGCCGCCTCTTCGGGGTGGTCCGGGTCCTCATCGTCAGGATCCGAGGGCCGGGGTCCAGGTTTCGGGGGACGAGCGTCGGGGCAGCAGCCCGTGCTCCGCCGTTGATCTGACACCATTCCCCGGGGGCCCCGTTCGGCGGATGGACGGTGCTCGTTTGGAGTGACTTGCGACCAGGGGACGGATGGGACCGCGCAGTGCGGGGCTACGAACGCCAGGAGCGAGAGCCGGCGGCTGACGTCGACCACCTCTCTCGGTTCGAGGCCGAGATGGAACGGCTGAAGACCGAGCGGGAGAAGGCCGTCCAGCACGCCGAGGACCTCGGCTATCAGGTCGAGGTGCTGCGCGCCAAGCTGCACGAGGCGCGCCGCAATCTCGCGACTCGGCCTGCCTACGACAGCGCCGACATCGGCTACCAGGCCGAGCAGATGCTCCGTAACGCGCAGATTCAGGCCGACCAGCTGCGCCAGGACGCGGAGCGGGAGCTGAGCCAGGCCCGCGCGCAGACGCAGCGGATCCTTCAGGAACATGCCGAGCAGGCCGCCCGTCTCCAGGCCGAGCTGCATCAGGAGGCGGTCACCCGTCGCCAGCAGCTCGACCAGGAGCTGTCCGAGCGCCGGCAGACCGTCGAGTCGCACGTCAACGAGAACGTGGCGTGGGCCGAGCAGCTGCGCGCCCGCAGCGAGCAGCAGGCCCGCCGTCTCCTCGAGGAGTCGCGCGCCGAGGCCGAGCAGGCCCTGTCCGCCGCCCGCGCGGAGGCCGAGCGGGTCGCCTCGGAGGCCCGCCAGCGGCTGCAGAGCGACGCCGAGCAGGCGCGCTCGGAGGCCGAGGCGCTGTTGCGCCGGGCCCGTACCGACGCCGAGCGGCTGCTGAACGCGGCATCCACCCAGGCCCAGGAGGCCACCGACCACGCCGAGCAGCTGCGCAGTTCGACCGCCACCGAGTCGGACAGCGCCCGCCGTCAGGCCACCGAGCTGAGCCGGGCCGCCGAGCAGCGCATCAGCGAGGCCGAGACGGCGCTGCGCGAGGCGCGGGCCGAGGCCGACAAGGTCCTCGCCGAGGCGAAGGAAGCCGCGGCCAAGGCCCTGTCGAGCGCGGAGTCGGCGAACGAGCAGCGCACGCGTACGGCCAAGGAGCAGGTCGCTCGACTGGTCAGCGAGGCCACCAAGGAGGCCGAGTCCACCAAGTCCGAGGCCGAGCAGGTCGTCGCGGACGCCCGCACCAAGGCCGAGAAGATCATCGCGGAGGCCGAGGAGAACGCGCGCAGCCTCACCGCCGAGGAGACCGCGTCCCAGCTCGCCAAGGCGGCGCGTACGGCCGAGGACGTCCTGAACAAGGCGTCCGAGGAAGCCAAGACGACCACCAAGGCGGCGGCCGAGGAGGCCGAGCGGATCCGCGCCGAGGCGGAGGCCGAGGCGGACCGGCTGCGCGCCCAGGCGCACGACATCGCCGAGGAGCTCAAGGGCGCGGCGAAGGACGACACCAAGGACTACCGCGCCAAGACGGTCGAGCTGCAGGAGGAGGCGCGCCGGCTGCGCGGCGAGGCCGAGCAACTGCGCGCGGACGCGGTCGCCGAGGGCGAGCAGCTGCGCTCCGAGGCCCGGCGTGAGGCCGTCCAGCAGATCGAGGAGGCGGCCAAGACCGCCGAGGAGCTGCTCTCGAAGGCGAAGGCCGACGCGGACGAGCTGCGCTCCAACGCGACGACCGAGAGCCAGCGGCTCCGCACCGAGGCCATCGAGCGCGCCACGACGCTGCGCCGCCAGGCCGAGGAGACTCTGGAGCGCACCCGCGCCGAGGCCGAGCGGCACCGCGCGGAGGCCGTCGAGCAGTCCGAGGGCATCAAGGCGGAGGCGGAGCGAGCCGCCCGGGAGCTGCACGAGGAGACCGAGCGGGCCATAGCGGCCCGGCAGGCCGAGGCCGCCGAGGGGCTGGCCCGACTGCACACCGAGGCCGAGGAGCGAGTGGTCTCCGCCGAGCAGGCGCTGACCGACGCGCGCGCGGAGGCCGAGGGGCTGCGCCGCGAGGCCGCCGAGGAGACGGACCGGCTGCGCGGCGAGGCCGCCGAGCGGATCCGTACGCTCCAGGCGCAGGCGGAGGCGGAGGCCGAGCGCCTTCGTAACGAGGCCGCGGCGGACGCGTCCACGTCACGGGCCGAGGGCGAGGCCATCGCCGTACGGCTGCGTTCGGAGGCCTCGGCGGAGGCCGAGCGGCTGAAGTCGGAGGCACAGGACACCGCCGACCGCGTACGGGCGGAGGCGCAGGCCGCCGCCGAGCGGCTCGCCACGGAGGCCGCCGAGGCGCTGTCCGCCGCCCAGGAGGAGGCCGCCAGGCGCCGCCGCGAGGCCGAGGAGCTCCTCGGGTCCGCCCGGCAGGAGGCCGACCAGGAGCGGCAGCGGGCGCGCGAGCAGAGCGAGGAGCTGCTGGCCTCGGCGCGCAACCGCGTGGAGGAGGCGCAGGCCGAGGCCGTACGGCTGGTCGAGGAGGCGGACCGCCGGGCGACCGAGATGGTGTCGGCCGCCGAGCAGACCGCACAGCAGGTACGGGACTCCGTGGCCGGGCTGCACGAGCAGGCCCAGGAGGAG